>CAKSFP010000003.1 GCA_934454585.1 uncultured Clostridia bacterium | reverse complement strand
GTGTTCGATAGAACAGAAGAAATATAAGCGGTGATATTATGAAAACAAGAAAAGAAGCGATAGATTATTGCTTGTCATTAAAAAATACTTATGAGGATTATCCGTTTCACGATTTTAACTGGACTGTAATGCGCCACCAGGATAATAAAAAGATGTTTGCGGCAATTTATGAGCATATGGACTGCATTTGGATCAATGTCAAATGTGATCCGAATCTTACATATATGTGGAGAAGTTCTTATAAATCAGTTGTCCCGGCATATCATATGAACAAATATCATTGGAATTCGATTATACTTGACGGAACGGTGCCTGATGATGATATTAAAAATATGATTGATGATAGCTTTGATTTAACAAAACCAAAGAGAAAGGCGAAAAAATGAGTATAGTATTATGGAAAGCTTTATATATACTCTTCCGCAGGACAGAGTACGGAGTGAACTTGCAAGGGCAATTCATGGCAAAGGTGCTTTCAGACGATTTAAGGACAGCGTAAATTATTATGGTAACTGTCAGCAACCGAAGAATATTCATTTATTCAGACTATTTACTTGAGGGTTGTTGGTATTCATAAGGTTAAATTTGATCTGTAAAAGGTTTACCTTCCTCGCTGATAAGGGCAGGGGGGGTGCGGATTGTTCCTCGTATTTTCCTTGTTTCGCCGGTTTCGCCGCCAAGCATCTTAAAGTTGTCCTCGTTATTATTTTAAGTCGTATGACCACACGACACACCGGTTCGGACATTTTCGGTATTTTTCTACTGTGCATAAACAGTCAAGAATATGTCCGCACCCCTGACCAAAAACCCGGTGTTGACATTCTAAATCAGATTCAGTCTGCGTGCTGCGTAGATGTATATCAGCATACAGCTTGAATACCATTCGGAACAAACCGAGCATTCTCCTGTGAGAGGGTTCAATTCTTGCCCAAACATAATTTTATTGCCGAATGTCCATTGCCTGATCCATTTTTCCAATATCTCGTCAAAGTCACTTCCTTTTCCGTAGTAATCCATCCAGCGAGTGCAACGCAAAACAGTGAGTGCCTGAGAATAAAATCCCCAAGAGTTGCCGTCAAGGTTTTGATGAAAGTCGGGGTCTGATTTTGCGATTGACGGAAACGGATATTCGGTGTAGAATTCATTGGGATTCTTCAAATGTCTGAAATAGATTTTCTCCATAAATTCACGGTCCAAGATGTGTTCCGAAAAAACATTTGTTATGGAAACAGAAAGCGTTTTCCGCATTGCTCCGTTTTTGTCAACATCATAGAAAAATTCGTCTTTTTCATCAAGGCAAATATCGATAATTTTCTTTTTGACTTGTTCTGCCTTTGCTTTATAAAATTCTGCCTCACGGTCTGAACCCAGTATTTTTGCTATATCGGAAAGTGCAAGCAAATCGCCGTAGTAAACGGCATTTACATCGGGAGCAATGACGGGCAAAACTTCATCGCCTTCAGGATATTGGGCTGCATCGTCATTTTTTGCCGTGCCGCTGTATTTCATTCCCCTTTTTCTCGGAGAGTTATCATGACCGTCATCAAAGCCGCAAAACATTTCTATGAGACCGGTTTTTCGAGGCATCCTTTTACCCTCACACCACTCGATCCATTTTGTGCCTTTCTGATAGGCAAGTTTTAAGAACTCAAAATCATCAGAAATTTCAAAGTATTCCAGACACAGTCTGATAAAGGAAACACACTCTTGAATCTGAGAATATCCGTATTCGGGCATAGAAGTGTTTTTATTTCTGTCTATTATAAAACACGGAAATTGTCCATCGGCTTTTTGCTTATGCAGAAACAATTCTAATACATTCTTTGCAATATTTGTATAGTCCGGCTCAAGCTTTGCGAAAAAAACCGAATCATATGCGTGTTCAAGCCATACTCCGGGATATTTATCGGAAATCAGGAACAACGGTTTATCATATCCTTTGAAACAACCGATGTTTTTGGTTTTAATCCTTTCCATTGCCTCATAGTAGCGTATCTTTACGGCGGCTTTTTCATCGTTTGTAAACATTATTCGTGCCCCCCTATATATCAAAGTGGTCAAATATTCTAAGGTCGTTAATGGTTGTGATAAGGTCTTTTATGTTATCAACATTAAATTTTTTTACTATTCGCGATGTAAGTGTCCTAACGGTGTTTTCTTCGGTATATCTCTCCGATGCTATCTGCGCATAGGTTTTGTTCATGCACAAAGCCTTTAGAATTTCGAGTTCGGATTTTGTGAGATGACTGATGAGATTATACAGGAACAGCAAGCTTTTATAATTGTTTTCAATCGTTTTTGAGTGAGCGATGTATTTTTTCATAATGTAATTATCTATAGAAAAGCTGTTGTTGTAAATATTTTTAAGCATCTCAAAAACCTTTGGGTTTGGCGTGGTTTTCAGGATGTATCCATCGGCACCGTTTTTCAGTGCAAAGTATATATCGTCTTCTGTTTCCGATACCGTTAGCATCACAATTTTGATATTGGGAAACATATTCTTTACCTGAGGAATTATATCTATTCCGGATGTGGCTGTTTCCATCTGAATATCAAGCAGTAATATATCAGGGTTTGAAGCTTTCAGCATTTCGATGCATTTTCCGGAGGTGTGAGATTCTCCGACAAATTCAATGTCGTCATCAAACTCCGCATCCATCTTGAGGCAGTTTGCAAAATGATAGTTATCATCGCATATTGCACATTTTATTAAAGACATAGAAAATCCTCCTTCGGTCGGTTAGGGTGTTGATATTTTTGATATCGGAAGAGCAACAACAAATTGCGTCCTTTCACTGTTGCTGTGAAACCATATGTCGCCGTTGTGGCGTTTGATTATATCTTTTGTATAAAACAAGCCGATTCCGCCACAGAATTTGTTTGCACCTGTTGTATAGAACAGATTAAAAATATACTTTCTGTTGTTTTTGGAAATTCCGATGCCGTTGTCGGTGAATTTTATTAAGGCGAAGTCTCCGTCGGGAACCATTTCAACAGAAATTGTTTTCTCACTTTTGCCGGATATGCCAAGCGAGTGAATGGAGTTTTGGATAATATTTTCAAAAGCGTTAACGAGATGTTTTTCATCGCCTATAATAAAAATATTTCCCTCAAAGATATTTTTATTAAGATGTATATCGTTATCCGGCGCGGCATTGCGTATCGCCGTTTCAATCAGGTCGTTCAAATTCAAAAGCTCAAATCTTATAGACTGAGGATTGATATTTGCAACAAGTGATTGGTACAGTTCAAACTGTTCGTCAATCGATTTTTTCGCAAATTCAAGCCGTACAAGTGCGTCCTTGTTTGTGATAAATTGTTCTGCCGATTCGATATATTTATATACACTTAGGAGTGCGTTTTTTGTCATGTGCATTTGTGAAAAGTAGTGCTTGTACTGTATTCTTTGAAAATCCTTTGATTTTATACTTACATTGGATGTCGTCCGCAGCTTGAAAGGACGATAATACATGAGTATTATCGTGATTGCTCCAATCAAGATAATCATAAATATCATGGGCAGCAATATACCTGTTTTGATAAAAAACGGATCCGGTATTTTTGACAAATCAATGTTTTGCGGAGCAAAGCTTCTGAAAGCTCCGTATATAAATATTGACATATACACCAAAAAGTTCAGAAACAGACATATCGTATATGAACAGTAGTAGTTTTTTGTAATCATATTTTCAGTTTTGAAATATATTCCTACGGAGAAAAATATAGGTATGAAAGCATATATCAAAATTATAATATGAGACAACCCTTGAAAAAGTGTCGGTAAAAATTTTGACAACATATTGTTGTTGGTGTGAATGAACATAAATATATTCCACGAAAATGATGACAAATTAATAATAAAAAAGCATATAATCGGAATCGTTACCAACAAAAAAGTTTTTTTGTCTATATTTACATTTGTTTTGAGAAAATATACGGACGCCGACAGGTAGACGCAATGAGCTAAAATATAAGCGTTATTTATGAGAGAGGGATGAACCTGCATTCGTTGAATGTATAAATATATATTATAGTCCATATGAAACATGAAAGTATAGTTGGAAAACTTTGCAATATAAAACATACTCATTATTGCCAAAAAAATAATTCCGAATATTTGCAAAGTAATTACATACATATTTTTGCTCTTGCGAAAAATTATCAACAGTGCAATATCAACAAATAAAAATGCAAATAACGCAAGAAACAATTTAACTTACCTCCACATAAATATGATTTTCTAAAATTTTAGCATAATTCTGTTTTTGTGTCAATACTGCCCACGAAATATAGGCGTGACTTTGAAATAATCGAATGATATAATCGAGTAAGAGAAAAATACTCCGAGGGGGAGACGACATATGCGAACAGATGCAGAAAGATACGCAATATTAAAAGAATCGCTTGAGACAATACTCAGGTTAGGGGCGGACAAGCGAAACGGAACAGCCCTTATATCTTCCGGAATAAACATAAAGCATGGCGAGCCTACATATATGTATTTCAAGCTTAGTAATGGTGCTGTTGCAGCGTCAAATCTTGCTTTTCAATCCGGCATAATGCGAGCATTGGAATCATTTTCGCGTATATCCGGAGACGGCAGATACTCTGCCGCTGTTGACAGAATATATAGGTGGTATGCTAAAAACGGACTCTCGAATCAGTATCTTGGATATTGGGGTGGCCATTCATGTATAAATATGCTCACGGGCAAACCGGAAAATGCACGCATTCCGTCCGTGCTGGAACTCAAGGATGCTTTTGTGTATATGAAACCTTTTTATAGAATTAATCCCGAGCTTGGGGAAAACATTGACAGAGCAGTGTTTTGCGGTGCGATAGCGGACTGGAGTAATCTTGCGTTTAACAGACACATACCGCATGATAAGCCTATTGATTATTCGCATTGGTTCGATTATAAGAATTTTGACGATTCTGCTTTGGGGCATACCATGAATAAGCACCTCCTGTCATTTAACACCGCAGGAAATGACATTGCTTTGCATATGTTCGGAATGTATGAAAGGAGCGGCGATGAGAGAGCTCTTGTATGGGGCATGAGACTTCTTAACTCATATTATGCCGGACGGGACAAAAAGACCGGACTTATACCTACTCTTAACGCAACTCCATGGGGATTCGGAATTGTTAAATATGAAGATTATTACGGTCCTAAGTGGTATATGATGGACGAAGTTGCCGGAGGCGGTTCAAGGAGTGCATGGTCGAGTGTGTTTGGAGACAGATTTTATAATCAATTCGCAGAAAATCTCGTTGAACAAGGATTTTTTACAAAAGAAGTTCTGGAAACGGATTTGCTTACAGAAAAAAACTATATCGGCAATCCTTGGGATATACCGGATTCTGCGCTGCTGTTCTTAAATCTTTCAAAAAGACTTGGGAAAGACGGAGATTATATTGCTGACATTGAGATAAAAAGACTTGCGGGTTACATTAAGTACGCTTGGGTAAAAAACACGCCGTATTTTAAGCAAATAATGCTTGACGGAACCGATCTTACCGGTTTTGAACCAAATTGCAACGGGTACTTTGGCAAATTCTACAACAGCGGATATGTGTTTGAAAAAAATGAGATCAGGCCAAACTTTTTTCTGGCTCTTTGTGTTGCCTGCGAAACGGCGAAAAGGCATGGTGATAAATATATTGAAGAAAATAAGCGCTTTTTTGAGTTATTGCAGTATTTGAGCAGGGAGTATTACAAAATCGGTACAATGGGTAGTTTTGAGCCCGGAGATGAGGGATGTTGCCTGACAAGCGAAACCGATTTGAGCGATCCGGGGTTGGTTATATCGTTTTCGATACTGTATAATTCAACCCAAAACAAAGAATTCTTGCGTGCGGCAAAAATTATTGCAGATAATATGATTGACAAGTATTATAGATTTGGTTTGTTCAATGGTTACGGTAAGGATAAATCGGCTTTGTTCGGAATGTCGGACAAATCGGCAGAAACAGGAGTAAACGGCAACGAACTCGGCAATGTTCATGTGGGCGGTGCAAATTCAATTTTTTACACTGCGCTTATTTACCTTGAGTCTGTTGTAAGCGGAAAGTACAATGAGGTTGAGGAATACTTTCCGTTTAATGCATTTTATGATGCAGATTTTTTAGACAGCGACGGCGAGTATAAGCCTGTGTGGGATAATATGATTTGGAACATGAACAATAAGGATTATGAGGAAATGCTCAAAAAAGGAGAGGGTTTATATGAATGATAAATGTTTGAGGGCTTTTGAAGGCTTAAAAAAAATGATGTGCAAAACAAATTATGACGGAGACAATATAAACATCTGGGAATGGTGGTCCGGTGTGGCATTGTACGGAATGGTGCGTTCACATGAAAAGTACGGTGAACAGGAAATACTTGATTTTTTAATTGAGTGGCATAAGAAAAATGCACCAAACAGGCTGACCGGCTCTGTAAACAGAGTTTTTTGCGCTTGTGTATCCGAGTATTTGTACGAATTGACCCATGACACAGAGTATAAAAAAATCTGTGACGAATACAGGAATTGGTGCATAAACAGAGCGATAAAAACGAGAGTGGGCGGATTTGCCCATGTTTGGGGACCGGATGAAAACGGTGTTGAAATGGGTCCTGAAGGGCTTGAAAATCAGCTGTGGATTGACACGACATTCATGGCTTGTATTTTTATGGCCAGGTATGGGGCATATGCCGATGATGACATACTGTTGAGCAATGCAAAGGAACAGTTGGAAATACATTTTAAGTATCTTTTTAACGAAAAGGACAAGCTTTGTTATCACGGATATGATTGTGTGAAAAATGAAAATATAGGATGCTATTGGGGCAGAGGAAACGGCTGGATTGCAGCGGCGTCGGCTGAACTTGTAAGACTCGGCATAAAGGATGAATACATAGAATACAGGTTTAAGCAGCTTTTGGAGAGGACTTATCAGTTAAAAGCCGAGAGTGGTTTTGTGCATACTCTGGTGAATGATAAAACTTCATATGAGGAGACCACAGGTTCCGCACTTATCGGATATGCTGCAGCGGTTGCGGGCAAAAGCGGTGTTTTGGGCAAAGAATATTATCAATGGGCAGAAAAAATATATAAAAATATAGGGTTTAATGATAACGGTTATCTTGCTCTCGCATCTTCGGGAACAGAGCCTAACGGGGCAGAAGTTTACAAAAATATCCCATTTGCCGATCAGGCATACGGAAACGGTTTGATTATGCTTCTGGACTCGGCAATAGAGAAATGAGGTGAACTCTTGAAAGTGAATGATACAAGAAAGCTCATATTGTTTCAGGGTGATGAAATAACTGCGGAAAAATATCCGGGAATTGAAACCGGAAGCGGCTATGTCTCGTGCATACGAGATAAGCTTGCTCAATATAAAATATTGAACATGGCAGAGGAAGATATTGATTCTTTTGTTATGTATTCACGATGGGATGAGCGCGGAATGGATTTTATGCCCGATGTTTTTTCGGTTTTGATAGGAAAAAATGACATTACCGATGCAGAAAAACTGCCGCAGGGTGAAACCGCAAGACGCTGCATGGTTTTGCTTAAAACTGCCATATCGGAGGCAAAAAGAATAAATCCCGATATTAAGCTGATATTTATAGAGCCGTTTATGGTTGTCAATGAAGATGAATCAAACAGCGTTATGTTTATGAAGGCTGAAATGACTCTTGTGCAGAGTGGGTTGAAAAAGCTTGCGACGGAGCATAAATGTAGGTTTGTTGAGACGCAAAATTTTTTTGACAAAAACAAGGAATTGGTTTTTGAAAATTTCTACCCAAGCGCTGCCGGATGCAAATTCATTGCCGATGAATGGATAAAGGTTTTTGAGGCGCTCAGGTAGCGTTTCGGGCGGATACGCCCACAAAATATAGGCGTGACATCGGATAGTGCAAATGATATACTTAAATTAAGAAAAAAACACAAAGAGGAGATGTTGAAATGAAAAAAGTTGTTGCCGGAATATTGAGTGCAGTTATGGCTTGTTCGCTGTTTGCCGGCTGCGGAAAGACGGGAGGAAGCGATGTGACTACGATTACCGTGTGGACGGGCAACGGTCACGACAAATCGTACCTTACGGATAAGGTTGAGGAATGGAACAAAACAATAGGAGCAGAAAAGAAAATCCGCATTGAATATACTGTTCAGAATAATTCTATGGAGACAGCGTTCACCAACGGCACAGCTCCGGATATATTTGCCGGTGCCGATACGGTAAACGATGTGGCAAAGGGAAGATTGCTGCCAATATCGGAGCTTGAAGGCGGAGACGAACTTATTGACAAATACAAGGATTATCTTCGCGAAGATCTTGAGAAAGTTGACGGTAATGTCTATTCGATACCATATGGCTTTACCACATACGGTCTTATTTACAACAAGGATATGTTCAAGGCCGCAGGCATAGTGGATGAAAACGGCGAAGCAAAACCTCCGAAGACACTCAGCGAAATGAGAGAGGATGCCAAAATACTTACAAATGTGCAGAAAAAAGAATACGGATATATTTTGCCGTCAAAGGACAATTTGGCGTATGACCTGGATATAGGCAAATGGTCTATGACAGTGTGCGGATTCCCAAATTCAGCTAACCCAGTGACCGGAAAAAGAGATGTATCAGGCGTAAGCAAAATGACAAAATTCATCAATGATGTACAGAAAGACGGCAGCCTGATGCCGGGTTCCGAGAGCCTTACAAATGATGCCGGACGAGCAAAATTCGCAGCGGGCGGAGTTGGCATGAAATCCGCCGGCAGCTATGATTTCGGCGTCCTTACAGAGCAGTTCCCGGCAAAAATCGATTGGGGAGTTGTTCAGTTCCCGGGCAACGAAGACGGCGAGACAAGATATCGCTCATATATGGAAATCTCAAGATATCTGTATGTTAATGCCGCAAGTGTTGAAAAGAAAGGAATAGATAAAATCAGCGAGGTTTATAAGTGGTTCTACTCCGATGAGCTCCTTTCCGATATGTATAAAAACGGACTCAGAATTCCTGTGTTTGAAGAAATAATTGATAGTACGGAAATCCCGGCGGACAAGAAGCAGTGGCAGGAGTTTGCCGAACTTACCAAGGTGTCTCAATACCTGAAACCGGGAACAAAATCGGATCTTAAGAACAGAAGATCTCTTAATGACATATGGACTGAGAGCATATTCGGAGCAAATCTTTCAAATGATGAAATTGACTCATTGTACGGTGAAGCCGAGAAATATATAAACGAGGCCGTTGATACATATTACGCCGAGCATCCGGAAGAAAATATGAGCGACAGTATTTATCCGGATTGGAATGATGAAATGTAACGGTTGAAAGTCTCCTGAGTTTTAACTGTTGTGAGCCGTATCTGTAACCGAGTGCGGATGCGGCTCAGAAAATACGATTAATGAAAGAGTGAGAGCAATATATGAAAGCAAGAGAGTTTTTGAGAAAAGATAAAACACAGTGTTACATATTGTTAGCGTTGCCTCTTATAGGCTTTTTTGTGTTTACTCTTTATCCGCTCCTGTGGGCTGTGTCGAGGAGTTTTTTCTTTTATGATACTGTTGATGCACACACCAAGTTTACGGGGCTGGAGAATTTTAAGATGATTTTTCAAGAGGTTCGTTACTGGTCAGCTTGGAAAACAACATTGATTTATACAGTTGTTAAAGTTCCGATAGAGTCATTTCTTGCTTTGCTTATGGCTTTTGTGTTGGCAGGCAATCTTAAGGGCAGCGGGTTCTTTAGATCTGTGTATTTTTTCCCGACAATGATATCGGCGGTAATAATAGGTGTATTGTTTGGAAATCTTTTTGATTATTTCGGTTTTATCAATGCATTTTTAATGAAAATCGGTATTCTGAAAGAAGGTATAGACTGGTTCGGAAAATACGGCACATCAGTTTTTGTTCTGGTGCTGTCATCAACATGGGGAAGCTTTGGTATCAATATGCTGTACTTCCTGGCAGGACTTTCGGGTATACCGACAGATGTATATGAGGCAGCTATGATTGACGGTTGCAACAAGGTGCAGATATTTTTCAAGATGACCATACCTATGGTTGCTCCGGTTTTCAGAACAATACTTCTTCTTGCCATAACAGGTTCGCTAAAGGTTGCCGATGAGGTTATTGCGCTCACTAACGGAGCTCCCGGCGGACAGACAAACACCGTAGGTTCTTACATAATCACAAAGTTTATTCCCGGATTTGCCGAGAATGTGACAAATGTAGGTTATGGCTGCGCACTTTCTTTGGTGACTGCAATTATATACATTTTTGTTGCCGTAGCTTATTCCAAGATGAGCAAAAAAATGAAGGAGGTGTACTAAATGAAGCGCAAGTCAAAGAAAAAAATCTTCGGCAAGACAATACAGTATATCATATTGATTGCCGTGGCGGCATTGATGATTTTTCCGCTTATTTATGCATTTCTCTCGGCATTTAAGACCAACTTGGAGCTTATGGCATATCCGGAACATTTGTTTCCGGAGAAGTTTATGTTCTCAAATATATTAAAAATATTCAACTCTGAAGAAATAGATGTTAAAGTCGGTTTCTTCAACAGTTTGTGGTTTACTTGTGCCAATGTTGTTGTTTCACTCTTTTTGTCTGCGGTGTGCGGATATGTGTTTGCCAGAGGCGATTTCAAACTCAAAAAGCCGCTGTTTACGGTTTTTACGGCACTGATGTTTATATCTATGGGTTCAATCACCATATATCCGACACTGAAAATAGTTTCTTTTTTCGGATTGCAAAAGTCTTTGCTCGGTCTTTTGGTTACGAGGTGTTTCGGAATTCCTGTTGTTGAAATGCATATAGTAAAGAGCTTTGTCGATACACTTCCGAAATCGCTTGATGAATCTGCAAAGATAGAAGGATGCACCTTTATAGATATTTTCTTCAAAATCATTGCACCGATGCTAAAACCCACACTTGCCACACTGGCCATTTTGGCGTTTAAGAGTTCATGGAATGAGTATGTAACTCCGGCGATATACACGATGTCGTCACCCAAGCAGCAAACGCTCATGGTAATGATAATGGCGCTTAAAAACTCGGGTCAGGGAGCATCAGACTGGACGGTTCTTTTCATGGCGTCTATTATAATGATTATACCGGTGCTTGTCATATTTGTATTGTTTAATAAACAAATAACAGACAGCGTTACAGAAGGAGCAATAAAAGGCTGATACAATACAGGGAGGGAGATTGATTGTGAAAAAATATATTTCGATTATGCTTGCAGTTGTTATGCTGATGTCGGCGGCAAATTCTTTTGAAGTATTTGCTCAAGATACTTCTTCAAGCTTTGTTACATCATTTGAAAGTCAGGAGTTGTACGATGAAAACAAAGGATGCCTGGACACCTCCGGCAGCGGCAATAAGGCTAACAGTATATCTTACGATTCGGAGAATTCCGCTGTTAAGGCAGCCGAGACCAGGTGGAGAAAGAATGTTGATTTTTGCATGAATTTTTCCGGCGTGCCGGATGGCGGCGCAGGTTACATAAAATTGCTTTGGAAGTTCGGCGAACTGAATAATGTTTATGACACTACACCGGTTAGTATATGGATTACTAATAAAAGCAATTGGTCATACGAACAGATACCGCTTGGAACAGTGGGTGAATTAAAGTCCGGCTGGAATGTTACGGAAGTTAAGTCTGAGACGCTCTCTACTTATACAGGAGCCTTTCAGTTTACGCTGTCGTTTGTGGAAGGAAACCCCCAGACCTGTTGTGCAAGCGCACTTGTGAAGTATGTCGGCTTTTTCGCTACGGAACAGGATCGCAGCGAATATGGTTCGACACACAAACTGATGAGATCGTTTTCGTTGTTCGGAGTGGACGGAAAATTCGATAATGAGCATAACATAACGGTTAATGCTCCGTATACGATAAAAAAAGCTGATTTGAAAGACGCGGTTCCCGTTATTGATATAGCGGATGGCTGCTCGATATCTCCCGGTGCGGATGAACCTCAGGATTTTAGAAATCCGGTGGTTTATACAGTTACCAGAGGTGACGAAAGCGAGACTTATACGGTCAGTGTTATTTTGGATACAAGCGCAGATGAAGATTGTTATCAAATAAGATTTGACACCCAGGCGGATTATGATAAATACAATATCTACTGCCGTGATGGCGATGTGGTTGTGGATACCGGATGGGACAGTGAAACTAAATCGCTGAAAAGCTATCTTTATTGGCGCCGTAATGTTAATGTTGAAATACAAAATCTTGATTTGAATGCGGATAAATATAAGTACATGGCGCTTCAGTACAAGGTTATTGACGGTTCGTGGTCAAGAGAAAGTACCACCCAAATCGGTGTTAACGGCATAAATCAAACTCTCTTTAGAAATTTCCCCATGAAACAAGAAACATGGCACAGAGAGGTTTATGAAATTGACACGAATACACTTACCACATGGAAGGGCAAGGTGAATATACTTTCGTGGAGACCTTACTGCGACCCGGCAAATAAAGTTGCAGGTTATATGTACCTGAAGTATATTTCATTTTTTGAAACTGCCGAGGCAGCGGAGGAATACAACAAATATTACGATTACTATCCGATAAACACAGACAGTATCGAAAACGCAACCGTAAACTATAAATATGCATTCGAAAAAGACGGTTATGCCGAGTATGGCGATAAAGTTGAGTTTGAGCTTGTTCCCGACAGCGGTTATACTGTTTTAAGCGTTAAGGCAAACGGCGAAAGTGTAGAAGCGAAAAACGGCGTATACTCATTTGCCATGCCTGAAAAGGCCGTAGAACTGACGGTGCTGACTGCCGGAGAGGCTCTGGTAAAAGAGATATTTAACAAAATAAGCAATGCGGCAGACAATGCCGAGGCGGCAAGCGTGGAATCATCTTATTCGGAATTTTTTGACGCACTGCGCAGCCTCAAGTACTATGGCAAAATCAAAGATAGCTCCGACGCGGTCAAAGACACTTTTTACAGCAGTCTTATTAAAGTTGCCGGAGAAATAGATCTGGATAATTTGAGAGATGAGTTAAACGGTGCGGCATGGTATGCTCTGCTCAGAAATTCGTCGGCGGATGACGCAGTTGTATTGTATGACGAATATGCAAACAGCAAAGATAACGAAAGTGCATACAGCACATATCTGAATTGCCTTTCCGAAAACGGACACAAAGAGTTTTGCCAAAGAATTCTTTCAAACAACTATGAGAACTATTCGGATTACAAAAATAAAATTCAACTGGACACGGCAAGTTTTGCGCTTGAATATGCGGCAGGCTATGAAAGAGTTAAAGAAATATACAGCATAAACAGAACCGAAATTGGTTATACGGACGCCGAGTTTGAAACTCTTATGCGCAATGCAAATATCAATGCGGCCTTGACTGCCGTCGGAGGCAAAAGCATTTCGGCGTGGAGTGAAGCAAAAAGCAATCTGGAAACGGCGCTGAAAAATGCCGGATCATCTTCGCAAAACCCCTCAAGTTCTCCTGCCGGCGGAGGCGGAGGCAGCGGCAGAGGTTCTTCAATCAAATACGGCGGCAATCCTGTTTCTCAGGATGATGTTGTGTCAGGAGGCGGATTTAATATCGGCGATGTCGAAAACGGTGAAGTTGTCTTTCTGGATACTGCAAATGTGCAGTGGGCAGAAGAAAGCATAAAAAATCTTTATAAAAGAAAGATAATCTCCGGTTACGGCGACGGTACTTTTAGACCGCTTAACAATGTAAAACGCGAAGAATTTTTGAAAATGGCTATGCTTGCATTTGATATAAAAATCAGTGATAATGCAGTGTGCGATTTTGCAGATGTTTCGGAGTCGGAATGGTATTACAAATATATATCATCGGCTGTCGGATGCGAAATAATAAGCGGAATAGAACCGGGAGTATTCGGCATAGGTGACGGCATAACGCGTGAACAAGCTGTTGTCATACTCGACCGAATAGAAAAATACAAATCAGGTCTTAAAGAAGATAAGGCAGAAAATGAACAAAACGGTGTTGACGGAAATGCTGAGGAAAAATCCGCGCAGACAGATACAATTCAATTTACGGATGAGAGCGATATTTCCGATTATGCCGTTGATTCTGTCAACGATTACACTAAAAGAGGAATCATAAAAGGATTTGACGATGGATCCGTTAAGCCGCAGGGAATAATAACCCGCGTCGAAGCAACGGTTATCGTTGACAGAATACTGAAACTACAGGAGGTGGAATAAAATGCCGAGAAGATTTTTGAGAAAGTTGCTTTGTTTGGCGGTTGCCGCATTAACTGCGCTGACATCACTTACTGCTTTTGCCGATAATAAGGGAGATATATTAAACTCCCTGGGTGTAAGCGTAAACGACAAAGAGAGTGATGATTTGGTAACAAGAGCAGAGTTTGCCCAAATGCTTGTTTCTCTCGGAGGCATGGAGAATTTGTCTGATTCCACTGTATTTTCGGATGTGACCGATGAATACAAAGCGGCTTGCTCAATCGTTTGCAAGTTTGGATATATGAACTATTATGAAGACATGACTTTTCATCCGAATGATTATCTAACGCGTGAGGATTGCGCAAAGGCAGTTGTCATAATGCTTGGTCATAAAGAGCTTGCAAAGTATACCGGAGGATATATCAACGCTGCGAAAAAATTGAAACTTTTCAAATCTTCCGGCGCCGATTACAAAGGCTATATAACATATGACGAGGTCTTGGAACTTTTCTATAACGCTCTTTTCACCGAAACGGGAACTCCTGGTGTGGCGGACGGCGTCGGCAAAACACTTTTTGATGTTGTTTACGACGGCGACCTCTATGAGGGAAAAATCACTTCGACGGCATATTGCTCATTTAACGGTGATGAAACCGGCGATGTAAGAAGGGTGCGTATAGACGGCACCGTGTATAAGACGGCAATTGATGTTTCGGAGTTTTTCGGCTATGATGTCGAGTTTGTCCTGAGAGACATTGACGGCACGGATACGATAACATTTGTTATTCCGAAAGACGGAAAAAACACTTTGCTTGAGCTTGAGTACGATGACATAATAAATTACTCCGGAAAACAATATTCGTATTACGAAAACAGCAAGAGAAGAACTGCCAATCTTGCGGATTCCGTGGCATTTGTATTAAACGGCGGAACCGCATCAAAAGCCGATAAGGAAACAATGATTCCGAAAGACGGCACGGTTCGCCTTTTGGACAGTGACAAAGATTCGCGGTATGATGTTGTGTTTATAACCGCGCCAAAGCTTAAAGAAGTGTCTGCGGTAAATGCATCGAAAGAGGCTGTGTATTGTTCCGACGGAACAGGCTATGTAATGGATGATTATGATCAAACTGTCTTTGAAGGACTTGAACTCAAAAAAATCGGTAAGAACACTCTTATAAATGTTTTTGAAAACTCTGATGCCGGAGTTATAAAAATTGTAACTTTGACAAATGTTGTGAGCGGAAAGCTGACCGCAACGGGCGAGGAAAACGGCAGAGACAGTTATTGGATAGACGATGTACAATACTTTGGTGCTGCGGATATGATTTGTGAAACGGTTCCCGAAGTCGGTCAGGATGTTAATGTTGTTCTTGATTACGCCGGGAGAGTAGGCAAGATAACTGTTTTGTCCTCAAAAGACATCGGTTTTATCATTGATGCTGCCAAAGAGAGCGGAATGGACGAGAAAACGCGTGTGAAAATTCTCAATTCCGAGGGCGATGTGGACATTGTTTTGGTTGCAGAACAGCTTACGGTAAACGACACTGTTTACAAAAGCGCAGATGCTATAATAAATGCGTTGAAATTTGGCGAAAGCGATATTAAAAGACAGGTAGTTCAGTATGAAACGAACTCGGACGGAGAATTGGAGAAAATAATCACAGCGTATAATTACGATGAGAATTATAAAGAGGAGCTGAAAAACAAACCTGCCGAGGACTGCCTCAGAATGATACACGCTTGCTCATTTTCGGATGATTCCGAGGCGTTGGAGTACAGGAGCGTCCAGAGGACTTTTGGATTGGTACAGGCTTTTGCGGCAAGATCAAACACTAAGGTTTTTGTTATTCCGCAGGACAGTTCTGCAAGCGATAAGGATTACAGCATTAACACTCTTGACTTTTTCACTTCGGAAAAATCATATAAGGTCGATGCTTATTCGTACAGTAAGGGAGATTACATTGCCGATATAATTGTGTATTACGAAAAGAGCACCGCGGCAGGCACAAGGCCGAATATGACAACCGACCGCCGCTATGCTTATGTTGAGGGTAAGGGCAGGACAATACTTGAGAACGGTGACGAGGCAAATGTTCTCAAGCTCAGAATGTCCGGAGCGGTAGGCACGGTTAATGTCGTAATCGGTGATGATGTTGACATTACTAAAGTTTATGCTTATGACGCTACCGACGAGAATCTCTATTCTTTGGACAAGGGCGACATAATCATGTACGAAACAGACTCCAAGGGCAGAATGAAGTCTGTCATGATAATCATAGACTGGAGCGGAAAGACACCTGATATGCAGTACAAAGGCGGAGCGGGAACAGGCGGTGTTAATTCGATGATATCGAGTTGGCCCAGATTCCAATATGCCGACTTGTATCAGCTTACAGACGGATACGGAATACTGTGTTTCAAAGATCTGAAAGACCCGTCATACACATTTGATGTTGCCGACGCAAGACCTGAAAATATGGAGTATGCCGTTACATCAATGATTGTTATCGATACCGACGCCGATAAAGTGTACACAAGCAAACCGGACAATATACACACCTACGCGTCGGATTTGAAGGATTATGTAACCTACGGCAATGATTGTTCAAAGGTTTTGGTCATTACCAAGTGGGGATATAAAGAGGATTTGTTTATATTTAACTGAGATGGGAGGCAAAGTGGTGATTAAAAGATTTTTGGCATTATGTTTGTGCTTTACGATGGCTTTGTCTCTCCCGATTGTGAGAGCCGAAAGCTCAAATGAAGCGGTGTTGGATTTTTCAACGGTTGAACAGCTGAATAAAGTGGAACTGGCAAACAGTCAGCTCGGAGCGAAAATCAGCTACAGCCCCAAAAACGGCAGTTTGGTGTTTGAACCGAACTACACTGTGAATATGGAGCTTTTGTTTGACTTTTCTCAAGACAGCTTAAAGGATTATAAGTTCCTGAAGATAAGATATTACCTTAACGGAAGTTTTGACGACGGCGCGTATGCTTATATTAATGATTCTGATGTAAAAAAGGAATTGTATAAGATCGGCAGCGGCAGTTGGAAAGAGGAAATTGCCGAAGTGGGAACTCTGAACGCTGACGGGGGCAAGATCAGATTTTGCCCCATAACATCCACAGGATGGTCAAGTACCGGATATCTTTATATAGACTATATAGGACTTTTTAAGAGCGAATCCGAAGCTGCGGCTTATGAACAGAAAAATGAAGTGAAGTCAGATGTGCTTATAACCGACGATGTGTCGGTTAAGCACGAAGACACGCAGATCACGCTGGCGGACGATACATTTATTCAGGGTTATGAAAGCAGAAGTTTTTGCCCCGAAAATCCGCTCAGTCGGGCAGAAGCGGTTACTATTGTCGAAAGACTTGTGAAAAACAAGGTGAAAGTGCCGGATGATTTTTCGTCAAAATATGGTGATCTAAGCAGCGGTGAATGGTATTGGCAGCCGGCTGCAAGCCTTGAAATAATGGGAATGCTCCCGTTTGAGGGCAGCTTTGGCGGAGACATGAATATAAGCAGGGAGGAATTTGCGTATCTTCTGCAGTTCTTCCAGAGCAACAATTTCCTGTCTGAGGTTGAGTTCGCCGATGTTGATAGGGAAAGCAAGTATTACTATGCAATAAGGAAAGCTTTTTCAAACGGAATTGTAAAGGGATATCCCGACGGTACATTCAAGCCGCATGGCAGCCTTACCAGAGCCGAGGCAGTAGTTATGGTTATGAGACTCAAAAACAAGAATGTGTCGGAGATAGCGGGCAAAACTATCTTCAACGATGTATCGGAGGATTATTGGGCGGCTAAGTATATTGCCGCTGCGACAGGCGAAAAATCAAATTCGTCATCGGCGCCGAGTGCAGCCACTCTGGCGGATACCTATGGCGAAACCTTTGCGGACACGGCAATGTACGATGTGTACAATCAGGATAACCATGTTTGGGAGGGAGTTCCTCTTGTAACCAAAGAGGCGAGAGAACTCGGCTCAACCGGAGGAGAAGGCGGTCAGATATGTTTTGGAATTTGTTACGCTCAGGACGGCAGTCTTGCCCTTTCGTTCACGGATACAGGCGGAATGTTCCGCTCACTTGACGGCGGATATAATTGGGAGCAAGCAGGCAGAAACATTGGCGGCGACTTTAACGGAACCGGATGCGGAGCCATTGACCCCAATAATTCGAGCCGTGCGATAGTAGCGTCACACACAACTTTCGGTGCGGGAAACTGGCGCTGGTTTTGCTGGGACGAATTTGAAAGAAGAGACGAGCTTGTATTTGGAGGCTTGCACCTTACAACCGATAAGGCATATTCGTTTAAGCAGGTTATGAGATATGCCCCGTACAGCCCGTCAAATATGGGCAGCGTTGCTTACGACTCAACTTCATATGATGAAAAAATAGACGGAAGCGCCGTTATATATTATTCAACACCTTCCAAAACGGGTAACAATCCGTTTGCCGATAAAGAGGTGGAAGAAGGCATCAATGAAGGTGTGGGTATTTACAGGAGCGACGACGGCGGCGAGACTTGGAAACTTGTAAACAACGCAGAGCAATACACAAGCGCAATTTTAGCGGTCAGCCCTAAGAATGGCGACTTGTTTATTGCAAACAAAAACGGATTGTTTGTGAGCCATGACAAAGGAGAAACCGTTGAATTAGTGCTCGACGGAATGGTAAAAGGACTTGTTACCCTTGTAAATAAACCCGACAATGTGTATATATCCACCTATGACGGAGTAAAGATTTCGACTGACGGCGGAAAAAGCTTTAAGAGCACTTCAAATTCCGGTTTCCCGATATATGACAAAGACGGAGTTTACAGTCAGATGCCCGGTCAGCTTTCCGTTTCGCCGGCTAATCCCAACTATATGCTCGTTACGGAATGTTATACGGGAAACAAACAGCAGTATTATTCACATGACGGCGGAAACACATGGTCACTTACTGCGGAAGATACATCATGGAATTTCTACCCGTCCACTCAGAAGGTAGGTTTTTCAGCATGGCATCCGACGGATGAAAACATAGTGCTGAAAGCGGAGGACTGGGTTCAGATCAGCGAGGACGGCGGCCGAACTTTCAGAAAGGCGGACGGAAACCTCGGCAGCTGCATAAACTCGCGTTACAAGTTTAATGTGTTCAATCCCGATTTGTTCTTTGTGCCGGCACAGGATTATTCCGGCGGATTCACAACGGACGGAGGATATACATTTACACGATTTGCAAATAACAAAAGTCATACCTACGGCGCATATATGGTAGATGAGCAAACATTTTTTGTCGGAAAGGCAAGCGAATGGAATGCTTCGTCTGTGGAAATACAGATTTCCCGCGACGCCGGCAATACTTATGAGGCAACAGGCGTCATGACGGGTACTCCGTATTATCAAACCGTGTGCCTGCAGGCACCGGGCGATCCCAATGTGTGGTTCGCCGGAGATATGAGGAGTACCGACGCAGGCAAAACATGGACAAGTATGCAGCCGGGATGTTATTTCATAATGGACTATAACAAAGACGGAGGACACGAGCTTTACGGCATGACGAAAGACGGCAGGACCTGTGTTATGTCAAAGGACAACGGCGCTACATGGGAGACGGTGTTTGCTTTGCCGGCAAGCATAAAGGATATGCCGGACTACGAGGATGTAAACTTGCGGTTTGAGGACGCATGGTGGTATATGAACGATATTGCGGTGGATTTTGAGAATGATATTGTTTATTTCACTCTCGGTGCGCGTGCGGTGTACAAATATCAGGACGGAAAGTTTGTAAACCTGCGTGATTCAATCAGAAAGAGATGCCCGTATAATTCGTTCACCCGTGTTGCGGTAGACAAGAATCACCCCGAGGTAATCTACCTTGCAACAGATGATAACTATGTTGAGACAGGACGCTTTCTTCTTCGTTCCTGCGATTCCGGACAGTCGTGGCAGCTGCTCAGTTCTTATGTAACAGATGAGGATACTTTGGTTAAGGACGGTCCTATGGTCGGTTACAGAATCAACAGCCTTGAGGTGAACTGGAAAACGGGATATGTCTATGTCTCTTCGGGAGACTGCGGAGTTTATAAATTTGCTCCGCCGTACGACATTGACGGCAACTGATGTTTTTGACATAGAAAATCTTTATCCGATGGGAGTGAGCGAAGTTTCATTACACTTTGTAAGATCTTTAACACCCTTGTTATTGCATATTAAAATTTTAAGGAGGAGTGAAAGAAATGAAGAAAATCAGTAAGTTGTCAGTAGCGTTGGTTTTGGTTTTTTCAATGCTCATCGGTATGGTGGGCCCGTTTGCGGCAACTGCGGCAGAAAATGAGGATTTGGGCGGATATTATGTTCTGGCGATGGACAGTCAGGAGAATTATGCTGCCAATATAAGTAGTTTCCCAAAAGACAAATGCTACAGTAGTTCGGGATTCGAAGCGTCGTCCGGTGCGTCATATTTTTCGGGAAATTCATCTGGCCAGCGGAGAACTATTATTAACAATGCATTTGAAAACGGTTATAAATATGCCAAAATGGTGTGGAAAGCTGATATCACCAATGTTGACACAAACAAATCTGTTAGCTTTTGGGCGGGCGACACACAGATTGGAGCAGAAACTCAACCGGCAAGCGGCGTGTGGACAACATCAACATTTAATTGCGCAGGTGTTGCAAATACAAACAATGTGTTTGAGATGGACTGTCCGCAAACAGAAGGTCAAGTATGGGGACATATATACATCAAATATATTGCCTTCTTTGAAACGGAAGCAGGCATGAACGCATATGACCGCAAGATACTCAGCGCAACGGTGGACGGTAACGCGGCAGAGGTTGACGAGTTTAACAAGACCATAACATACAATGTGCCTTACGGTGATGAGTATGATGAGTCCGCCGAGCATAGTATTGAAGTAACTCCTGTATTCGGTGCGACTGCAACAGAAACCGATTCGGGTTATGATGTGACTTATAACGGCACAACGACGAGCTATACTTTTGCAATTAACTATGCGGAAGTTACTTCGCCGTATATAATATCGTTTGAAACACAGGAGCAGTATGATAAAAACGCAAGTCTTGTGACAAATAACGGCACGGTAAATTACAATAAAACGGCCGCTGCGGCAGAAATAACCCCATCGTCGTCGACCCAGCCTTTGTACGGTGTAGCGGTGAATAACGGACCAACCCTTGCAAAATATAGTTATGTCAAGATAAGGTATAGAATCAGCGCAAACAATGCAAGTGTAACGCCAAAACATGTTTATGCGGGTGTTTATGTTAACAAGAACAGTTGGCCTGACTATTCCTGCGATGAATCCACAAATGCACCTAAGACTTCGTCGACGCAGTGGTCCGATGTTATTGTGCAGATTCCCTTGAGTAATTCGGGAAAGGATGTCTCGAATTATACAATAACTAAGATATATTTACAATATATATATTCTGCGTCAACTACGACAACTCTCCAGATTAAATATGTCGGCTTGTTTGACAGCTATGCTTCTGCGGCAAAATTTGATTATAACGCCGATTTGATTAAAGAATTCAGAATCGGTGAAAATGTCGGCACGGTAAACGACGCGGAAAAAACAATTGAGTGCTATGCACCAAAGGGCGATGTAAGTCAGCTTAATCCGACGGTTACATTTAAGAAAGGCGCCAAAGCTGTTTCGGGTAAGATAGAATCGGACGGTACATCAAATGTATTTAAGGTTAAGAGAAGCGATGGAACCGTGGTTACCTATACGGTTGTTCTCAAGAGCAGTATAGACAATCTGGCAGTCAAGGGTGACGCCGAGGGTGAAAGTCCGATAGGCAGTGACGGCTGGATGCCGGCAAGCAAAATGACTGTTGCAACCGAAGGCAGCAATCACTATATTCTTTACAAAACAACAGGCAATAATGATCCGCTATGGTATGGTTTGACTTTGCAGAAAGGTCACAAGTATCTTCTGATGTTTGACGCAAAATCAAATGTGGAGCAGATTGCATGGATTTCCAATACAAAGACCGACATTTATATGGATTCTTTGTGGAGAACATACAGCTTGGTGTACACTCCGAGTGAAGATGACGGCGGACTGACAGTATACGCAAAGGCAAACGGCGGCTGCGAAGTAAGCCTGGATAATCTCAAAATTTACGATGTGACAAACCTGGCAGAGGCGGAGTTCTCAATACCAAATCAGTTTACGGCAGAGAGCGCAACGGGAATCATAAACAAGAATATGGTTTATGACATACCGGGAAGCACATTGAACATAAAGCAAACCGGTGAAATACCGTCCGGCAGATATGCGGCAGCAGAGGGGCTTACTCGGACAGCCGAGGGATTCAGCACAGTGCTGAACGGAAAGGGCGCAAGGATTAATGTTGAACTGAAAGACAACATGGACTGGAGCACGGCTGCCGACGGCAGCGCGTCACTGACTGCTGCGGACAGCAACGCAAATGCGATTTTGTATAGGGCTGTATTTTCAAACGGAGTATTGAGCAGTATTGACTTTGATAATATTTCGCTTGCTTCACCTGTAACCGTAGCTGCAGCGACAGGCAAAGAATTGTTTGTATGGGAATCGAATGACACATTAAAACCGTTGGCGGAGAGCTACAAAGTAATGCCGAATGCAACTGTGTATGTATGCTCCGACAAGGGCGGCGCCGTTTGGAATGACTACCGCAATATCCAGGGTTGGGGTTATTATTTGCCCGAGCTTGCGGATGGCAATGCAACAATTATGAATATGGCGAGTGACAGTCAGTGTCAGACGGCAAAAGATTTTGTCGCAAGCAGCGGTTATACTGCAGGTGTTGCGGCAAATCTTAAGAGCGGAGATTGGATGATAATATCCTTCGGCAGAAGCGACGCGGCAAAAAGCAGTGTTGATGAATATAAGACGGCTGTCAGAACTATGATCGGCGACGCAAAGGCTAAGGGTGCCAATGCCGTTATAGTTGCAGATATGGGCATGACAAATGATTTTGTATCTGCGGCGGCAAATATAGCTATCGACAACGGTGTGCCATTTATCAATATGAGTGACAAACCGGACGCAAAATTCTTCAGCGATGATACAAACCTTAATTATGCCGGTGCAAGATATGCGGCAGACATGCTTGCCGAAATCATCAAAAATTCGGACTGCGATTTGAGATACTATTTCAAATAAGCTTATAAACAAGGGGCTGAGAAATTCAGCCCCTAATTATTCAACTAAGTAAACGAAAGGCGAACTAATTTATGAAATTTTTTAATTCCATAAGAATTGAATACCCCAACTGGATATCCGAGCAAAGATTTGAAGATATTTTGAAAATGATAAAAAAACACCCCTGCGACATTTCACAGATTGCGTTTATCACCGCCAATGTACACACTCCGGTAACACTTGCCGATATGGAAAAGAGGATTGAAATTCTGAAAAAAAGAATGGAGCGTGCGCGCGGCGCCGGCCTTTCGCCGGGAATAGATATGCTTGCCACCATCGGGCATCACAGCGAGGATTTAAGCAATTGTTTGAATGGCGATTATTACAGAATGACAAATATAAACGGCAAAGCTTGCAAGGGCAGCTTCTGTATGACGGATAAGAGATACATAAATGATTATGTTATTCCGGTATACAAAATGATGGCGCAATCAAAACCCGATTTTATATGGTCGGATGATGATGTGCGCTATCAGCATATGCCTGTCGGTAAGGGTTGCTTTTGCGACGGATGTATAGATAAATTCAACAGGATGAACGGCACAGAGTATACAAGGGATACTCTGCGTAAAGCATTCAGGAGCAATGTTGAACTGAGAAAACTCTGGCTTGACAAACAATCATTGGCAATGAAAGAGCTTTTTGATGTGTTGTCCGATACTGTCCGAAGTGTTGATAAAAAAATAACGCTCGGTTTTATGTGCGGAGAATGGATTAACGAAGGGAACGATTTTCCTTTGTGGTGCGCGGCTTTGTCCGAAAACGGAAAGTATGAAATAATGCTCCGGCCCGGGGGCTCTGCATATTTGGATGACAAATATTGTGATTATGTTTTTACATCCGGAGAAGTCGGCAGACAAAATGCTTACATTCCGGAATATGTGACAAGCGTGCAAAATGAAATTGAAAATTTTCCTCACCCGACATTCGGCAAAACCTCCAAATCTCTTGCGGCAGAATATATCCTCGGCATAACAAGCGGATGCAGCGGTGCGGCTTTTAATATACTGCCCGGAGAGACCGGTGAACCGGTGAAAAATGCCGAGAGACACTTGGCAGCGTTAAATGGTATAACCCCGTTCGCAAGACTGGTGTTTGAAAAATTGTCCGGCAGCTCACCGTGCGGAATACACGCCAATTGGGATAAGTATATTGCCGCGTCGGTACCCTCGGAGAATTTTTGGGAAAAGGAAATATCGTTTTCCGAACAGGTTGCCGAAAGTTCAACGAGCTATAATTATGAGCTTTTAAGCATTGGTTTGCCGGAGGCGTTTAATAAGCAATATGCCAAAGTCTTTACGGTAAACGGTGAAAACCTGTCGGTCATGGAAAGGAACGATATAATCTCACTTTTGTCGGGCGGCGTATATATGGATGTTCCCGCTCTTGAGTATCTGAATAAAAACGGTTTTGAGGAATATACAGGCTTTAGAGTCGAGAAAAAATTTGAAGTTGACGCCATAGAGGAATATACGGATACTCTGATAAACAACGGTATATTCGGCGGAAAGCGCAACGGAAGGCAGGAGTTTAACCCGGGAGATGCTTATTCTCTTGTTTCTGTATCGGATGATGTGCAAATACTTTCCAAACTGGTGGATTATCATGGCAATGTAATCGGCGAATGCTGCATGGGCTTGTATGAAAACAGTCTCGGCGGACGGATTTGTGTTTCGGGATATTATCCGTACAACTCATTGAACAACTATTTTAAGTCAACACAGCTCAAGAAAATTTTCCGTTGGCTTTCACGCGACGGTTTGCCGGCCTATGTCGAGTCGGAAACAAAGATAAGAAATCTCTCTTATGAAAAAGAGGGCAGAGTTTTGGTGAGCCTGTTCAATTATACGAATGATTCTCAAAAAAATGTTTGCATTTGCATAAAAACAGATTCGGATGAGGCGATTGTTTATTACAGTAACTGTGTACCCCAAAAAATATGTGCGAGCGCCGCTGACGGGGGTTACAAAAAATTTGTGGTGGATGAGATACCGCCGTTTGAAATTCTTTTGGCGGAGGTATTGTCCCAAAAATGAGGAAAAACTATGAGATTGAAATATAATAACGATAAAAGAAAGTGGAGCAATTCGGTGACTGAAGTGTTGCCGAAACATGATGTTGTTTTTCGCACACCTGTTTGTGATCCTACTTACGGATTGCCGCTCGGCAACGGTGATGTCGGAACTCTTGTGTGGATTTCCGATGAGGAACTCCACTTGCAGATAAACAAAACCGATTTGTGGGACGACACAAAGAGCAAAGATGATGTATGCTCATGGGAACTCGAAAATCTGACGGTTTGCCGGAGCGGAATACATTTGAGAATTAAATTCGGTTGCCCCATATTTGAAAATATTTATCAAAAGGCTTTTGAGGGCAGACTTTCGCTCGGAAGTGCCGAGGCAAAGATTAGTGCGCAAACTCCTTTTGCAAAGAGTGATATCGGGGCATTCGTATCCGAAAAATACGGCGTCACGGTTTTGAGGGTTAATGCGGAGTACGGGGATGCGGCTGTTGTAGAGGCTGTTTGCGAGCGTTGGGGCAGCCGTAGTTTTGCAAGATGGTATTCGGATACAAACGGCGGTCCCGAAGACGGACTGGGCGGCACCGAAACTTCATATGAGGGTAACACTTTGTTCTTGACTCAGGAGTTGAACGGCACAAAATTCTGTGCGGCAATCCGCATTGAGGGCAATGAAAACGAATGTTCGAAAGTGAATTCCAACACAGTGCAGTGCACAACAGCGTTAAAAATTCGGCACAACATGGTTTTTTATGCCGCAATTGCGGTGGGTGAGAGCACCGAAAAAGCAAAAAGATCTGCTTTCGATATGGTTGAAAATGCGCAGAGGGCAGGGGCAGATTTAATATATTCGGAGCACAAAAAATCATGGGCAGAGTTTTGGGAGCGTTCATTTATATGCCTTCCTCAGGAAAATGACTATGATTATATAGAAAATTTGTGGTACCTAAATCTGTACTATGCAAATTGCCAGATGAGGGGAAAATATCCGGCACATTTTTGCAACGGTATATGGAATTTTTATCATGATTTTGTGCCGTGGAACAACTTTTTTCATTATAATATGCAGTTGGCAACATTTCCGCTTGAAGCGGCGAATCATCCGGAATTGCTTGAAACATATTATAATTTCAGGATAAATCAATATCCTGTGGCAAAGCAATTTACTGAAAAATATTTGAAAATGCCCGGTGTGTTTTACACCGATGTTTGTGATCGTTTTGGCAGAAACGATCCGACTGTTTCTAAAAATTGCACTTGCGCCGCTCAGATTGCCATGTCTCTTTATGCACATTATCAGTACAGCGGAGACGATGAATATCTTAAAAATAAGGTTTTGCCGATTATGCGCTCTGTAGGTGAATTCTATCTTGCAAAACTGAAATTGGGTGAAGACGGGTTTTATCATATTCATGGAACCCAGGGTTACGAAGGGTCGCCGTTGTTTGATGACAGCATAACCGATATGGCGATGATACGGATACTGTTTGCAACACTAATAAAAGAAACAGAGGATGGCGGTGCGCAGCAATACAAAAACTGTCTTGAAAAACTTGCGCCTTATCAAGAAACGGATTTTTTGACAGGCGAAATTGAAAACGGACGGTTTGTAAGGGGAATAGGCAAGGGTATGAAAGTGCGTGCAGATAAAGTGCTGAGCGTCGGCAGGGAGTGCTCCGGCGGCAAGATTATGCGGCGGACTTTTGCAGACCCGAAAAATGATTATTACGGTTTCCCGGACACGGAAATGGCGCCGCTCTTTCCGTCCGGCACAGTCGGCATAAAGGACAGGGGCACAAAGATATATGACATGATATACAACAGTCTTTGTCTTCACCATCCGACAATTCCTCCGGATGAAAAAGAAGGAGAATTCGACGGTCTTTGTATGCACTGGTGTCTTATGCCGATTTATGCGGCTCGTATGGGAATGAATGAACTGCTTGAAAAGCAGCTCCGACAAACCGTATCGATGTGGATGAGATTTCCGCAGGGATTTAATATGGAAGCGCCATATGAGGATTTTTATCTGTACACCTATGATAGATGGGCGCAGTATGAGGTTGATAATGCAAAGACAAGGAAGAAAGAATTGGTTCCGGGTTGGAATTTCCGTCACTTTGACTATGAAACGCTTCCTATAGTTGCTGCGGCAATGAATGAGATGCTGATTCAGAGTTACGACGGCGTTTTGAGGCTTTTTCCGGCATGGAATACCGAAAAATACTCAAGTTTCCGCCTTGCTGCTGTTGGCGGTTATGTGGTAAATGCCGCAGTAAAGGATGGAGAGTGCGATGTCTATATCGAATGTAAAAGCGATGGTTTGCTTAATATTGCCTTTGACAACATATCCGGCGACATAACTTTTGCTGATGAGCATGGCTGTGTTTTGTCTGCAGATATAAAAGAGAACGGAATTTACGCTGTGAAAGTGAATAACGGGGCAGTTTATCGCGCATATACCGACGGCTGGGATGACAGCCTTATACAAGAAGTCTCATCAGAAAAGAATACCTGTGAAAAGAGCCTTGGCAAATCAAAGCTCGGATGCAACTAAAATCAATAAGGAGTGGAACAAAATGAAACCAAAAATTATTTTTATGCCTCATGCAAATATACAGTATTCTCAGCTTAAACCCGAAAAAAGAAAATGGGTTATGGAGAATTGCTATGACAAGCTTTTTGACATAGTGGATAACGGAGATTACAAAATTGCTTTCGAGGCGAGCGGAATAACCGTTGAGGAAATGTCTAAGCAGGCGCCGCAGGTGCTTGAAAAGCTGAAAAGACTTATCAAAGAGGGAAAAATTGAGCCTGTTTGCTCGCCGTATATTCATTTTATGCTTTCAAATATTCCGAAAGAAGTTTGCCTCCATTCGCTCAATCATTCTCTCGATGTGTGGGAAAAATACACCGGTAAACGGCCCGAAATCGGCTGGAATCCCGAGTGCGGCTGGGCGGACTATATTCCGGATGTATATAAGGAATGCGGCATGAAGGCTCTTGTTATGGATGCAGATTCATTCCTTTTGTCCTTTGCGGAAATAAGAAAGGCAACCGGACTTGCGTTTGATGTGCAGGGGCATTCAAACAAAAATCATTTGTTCAAAATTGAGGAGTATATAAAGGACAAGACGGAATTTTTGAAGTACATAACAAATCCGTCTGTTGCGCCGAATGGATTAAAAATGATATTCCGAAGCGACTGCATGGCAAATTTGCTGCTGTGGTATCTGATGGGCGCTACGGAAGGAATGCGCGACGAGCCGATAAACATGAATGAAATTAAAGATATGCTTGGAAAATGGCAATCACGCATAGTGCGGACGGGCAGCTTTATTATGCCTTATGCGGAAGATGCGGAATACATAGGATCGAGTGCGTATTTTTATGTGAAGCAGTTTAACCAGGCGAGATTTTTCGAAGAAGAGCCGTCAAGCATAGACAGATTCAGGAAAATACTTGACGCAGCGTATGAGGCAGGGTATGATTTTGCGCTGCCGAGCGAAATTATCGATAACGCAAATGTGATTGATAATGAATATGTCGAAAACATTGCAAACGGTGTGGCATGGCACGGAGGTACCGCCAAAGCATGGGCAAACACGGAGTATTCAAGGATAATGGATCCTGTGTGTATATCGGTATTAAACGGAATAAAGGCAGTGGCAAAAAAGCTTGATGAAACGCTTGAAAGCCTTGATGAAGACCTTGAAAATGCCATGCGCGCTCTTGCGTCGGCTTGGGTGTCGGATTCGCGTTGGCCTCCGGCACCAACAAGTCCGGGACGCTTTAATGTGAGAGAATCACTTGATGATTTGTATCTTGCAAATGATTGCATACTAAAGGCGATGATAAACGGCGGTATTGAGGAAAAACAGAGTCTGTATTCCCCGGAACTTATGAAAACTCAAATCAAAGCGATAGATGAAAAACTTATGGAAATGGAATACTTTGGAGAATAATGCGTAGGGAGATGAAATAACCACAATGAAGATAGAAAATATGAGGATATACGGAGAGGACTTTAAGTTTCATGCCGGAAGTATTTCGTTTGACGGTGATACAATAACCGATGTTGCCTATGATGACAGCCTTGACGCAAGCGGTAAAGACATGGTTATTCCAGGTCTGATTGATTTGCATTTTCACGGCTGCGACGGGTGTGATTTTACCGACGGAACATTTGAGGCAATTGAAAAAATGGCTGAATATGAGGCAAAAAACGGTGTAACCGCCATTTGCCCGTCTACGATGCCTGTGTCGGACGAACAATTGATGAAGGCTTTCAGGGCGGCTGCAAGCTATAAAAGCTCAAAGGGCGCAGAACTTATCGGAATAAATATGGAGGGACCGTATCTGACGCATGAGAAAGCCGGAGGGAACGATCTGAGATATCTGAAAAAACCAAGCATTGAGGAATTCGAAAAGTTTCAGTCGGCAGCAAGCGGAAAGATAAAAATAGTTGACATTGCACCCGATACAGAGGGCGCGGCAGAGTTTATAAGGGATGTATCAAAAACTGTGGTTATTTCACTTGCACATACTCCGGCTGACTATGAAAAAACGATGGAGGGGTTTCGTTTAGGCGCAAGTCTTGTTACTCACTTATTTAACGGCATGGCACCTTTTTCACACAGGGAAACAGGCCTTGTGGGAGCGGCGATGGACGCCGGTGCATATGTGGAGCTGATATGTGACGGCAGACATGTTTCAGACCCAATGCTGAGGGCGGCATACAGAATTTTTGGTGAAGAAAAAATAATCATAATAAGCGACAGCCTCTCTTGCACCGGCCTGCCCGACGGAGTTTACCCCATGGGAGAGCTTGTTGTCACGGTGAAAAACGGGCTTGGATTTTTGGACGACGGAACAATAGCCGGAGCATCCGCAAATGCTTTTGACGGACTCAGGCATCTTGTCGGATGCGGAATACCTGTTGAGTCAGCTGTTCGTATGGCTACATATAATCCTGCAAAGGTACTTAATGTGCTTGACCGCTTGGGAACACTCAGTATCGGAAAAACAGCCAGCTTCTTAGTGCTGAATGACAACATGGAATTAAAGTCGGTTTATTTGAAAGGCAGAAGAATTGTTTAGGGAGGAAAACAATGAGAGTAATAGTCTGTAAAAACTATGATGAGGTTTCCGGAAAAGCAGCTGAAATCGTTGAATCACAAGTCACATTAAAGCCCGACAGTGTTCTGGGTTTTGCAACCGGTTCCACACCGATAGGAATGTATGAAAAGCTTGCCGAAAGCAAAACGGATTTTTCGCAGATTAGGACATTTAATCTTGATGAATATTATCCTATAGAAAAAAGTAATCCGCAAAGCTACAGATATTTTATGGACAAGCATTTTTTTGATAGAGTGAACATAGATAAAAAGAACATTAGAATACCCGATGGCGAAACTAAAGATGTTGAGGCCGAATGTGAAAAATACGACAGAGAAATCAAAAACAGCGGGGGCATAGATTTGCAGATATTGGGCATAGGTCAGAACGGACATATCGGTTTTAACGAGCCCGACGCAAACTTAAGCGCCGGAACTCATCTGACGAATTTGACTCAAAGTACAATTGCTGCAAATTCCAGGTTTTTTGACGACGAAAAAAATGTGCCGAAACAGGCGATAACAATGGGCATATCGACCATTCTTTCGGCGAAGAAAATCGTTTTGCTGGCTGTCGGTGCAAGCAAAAGCCGTGTTGTTTCCGAAATGTTGAAAGGGAGAATAAACACGGAGATACCGGCAACAATGCTGAATGTTCACGGCGATGTGACGCTGATATGTGACGAGGAGGCATATAAGAGTGCAAAACTCGGTATAGATATCGGCGGCACTGAGATAAAGTTTGCGGTTGTTGACAACGGAAAAATTATTCACAAAAGTGTCATAACAACAAATCAATTTTCAACTGACGCCATAATCGATGATGTTGTAAGCGAATTTGAAAATATAAACGGAAGATTTCCTGTTAAATCGATTGGCATAGGTGTTCCGGGCAGTGTTATACACGGACTTGTTACGACAGACAATCTGCCGTTTGAAAAATTTCCGCTGCAGAAGATTTTGCAAGAGAAAATTTCTTTGCCTATAACTGTTGACAATGATGCCAATTGTGCGGTTTTGGGAGAAAAATTCACGGCAAGCGAGGAATATGAAAATATTGTGATGGTTACTATCGGCACCGGAATCGGCGGCGGGATAATAATAAACAACAAGCTTTGCTGCGGAAACGGAGAATTCGGCGAGGTGGGACACATGGTTATTCAGGCGCAAGGCGGAAGAAAGTGCGCCTGCGGCAGGTGCGGCTGCTTTGAGCAATATGCATCTGTAACTGCACTGCTCAGATGTGCCGAAAGCGAAGCGGAGCAATATCCCGAAAGCAAACTGTACTCGGCCATGAAAGACAAAAGCAAAAAATTTGACGGCAAGAGATTTTTTGAAATAATGGAAAGCGGATGCGATGTTTGCGAAAAAGTGTTTGATGAATATATAGGTTGGCTTGTTACCGGACTTAAGAATTTAGAAAACATTTTTGATCCCGATGTGATAATAATATCCGGCGGGATAACGAAACAGAAAGATAAAATTCTTGGAGCGATAGAAGAAAAAGATGAGTTTAAGGCGCCGATAATCGCATCGAAACTTGCGGGTGACGCAGGTGCGATAGGGGCGGCACTTTTGTAGACCGTATATGTTGGAGGGTTTGTATGAAAAAATTCTGTTTGATTATTAGTGTGATAGTTTTTGTTTTGGCAGGGATGACAGCGGTCTTTGCCGATGATTTTTCATGCTTGACACCTTACGGAAATATGGAGGGAAATACTTTCGGGATAAGCGTCGGATCAAATGCGGCTGTGGTTATAGAAAAGGGAGCAACCGTAAAAAGTGAGTGCGGAAATCATTTTTTAACTGTCGATAAGGTAAGTTCGGCAGGAGATTTTTGGTGCAGCTTTGATGTGCAGATAAAAAAAGGGCACAAATACTATTACAGTTTCGACTATCGTGCCAAAACCCCTCAGACCATGTGGATTTCAACAGGACAAAGCTTTTGGGCATCTTCATCGTGGCAAAGCCGTTCAATAGAGTTTACGGCAAACGACAACGCAAATTCAATCGTTTTATATGCGGTTAAATCTTCGTCGGGCAGTGTTGACAGTTTCAGTATAGATAATTTTTTCGTCTATGATATAACCGATTGCAGAACGATAAATATTGCGGAATACGGCGGAGCACGGGTGAAGATACTTTCCGGCGCCGGTGACAGATACGGATTTACACAAAAATATGCTTATAAGGGCAGCGCAGTAAGATTTAAGGTGGAGTGTACCGATTCGCTGTCGTACAGCGAAAGCGTGACCGTCAATCCCGGCGGACATACGCTTGCGCCCGACTCGGACGGTATATATTCGTTTGCCGTGGGAGACAGCGATATTACAATTGAGGCATATGCAAGGGAAAACATTACCCTGAAACGCGTTTTGAACGATACATATGCCCTGTTTTCGAATCCAGGCACATATGAGGTTATCGTTGCGGAATATGACGGGCAAAATCTCAGCAATGTAAGGTTTGCAAAGGTTACAGCAAAAACAGAGAATGAAGAAATAGTTCTGAGCGGATTAAATGAACTTTCGGGTATTGAGCAGTGGGATAAGGCTGTTATCTATACATTTGAAGGAGACGATTTCAAATCATTAAGACCGCTGCGCGAAAAATATGAGACGAGAATATATTATGACAAATACAACGAGAGCCGCAATGAATGGCAACCGGTTCCCATGGTAAGCAAGGAGTATCTGAAAACAGGCAATACCGGCGGCGAAGGCTGCCAGATATTAAGAGCCATGTCTATAAGCAGTGACGGCAAATTTCTTGTGGCCGGGACCGATGTGGCAGGGTTGCTGCGCAGTTTTGACGGCGGAAGCAATTGGCAGAAAACCGGAGTGGGGTTTTATGCGGAAGGGTGTACCGGACTTGAAATAGATCCGAATAACAAAAATGTTGTGATTGGTGTTTCGGATTATTCTTCGACTGACGGGGTAAGCGGTGTATATATTTCGTTTGACGCGGCAGAAAATTGGTCTCAGGTTATTTCAACTAATTTCACGGACAGCAACATGGATCCGTCATGGCGCACCGTGGCGTTTGACCCGTCATCATATGACAGCAAGCTTGGCAGGAGTGCAGTTATATATTGGTCGGCGCGTGCAAGAACGGACGGAAACAGGGACGGCACCGCATACGGATTGTGGAGAAGTGACGACGGCGGTCAATCATTCAATCTTGTGAATGAAAATATGTCAAATTGTATGATTCGGATTCACCCGACAAACGGCATGGTATATGCGGCCGGTCTTGACGGCATTTACAGGAGCAGTGACAAGGGACAAACCTTTGAAAAAGTTCTCGACGGTGCATATTTTCGCGGGATAGATGTTGTTTCTTCCGCACCGAATAATGTCTATGTAAATAACAGCAGCGGAGTATGGAAATCCGTCGATTGCGGAAAAACATTTGCAAGAATATCGGACAGCAGTTATCCGACAGGCATTACCGAAAACAATTTCTATAACATGACAAGGAATATTTCCGTGTCACCCGTTAATCCGCAAAAGATGGCTTTGTGTTGGTTCAGCCATTCAAATTACAGCAGTGTGAAATACTATTCAGATAACGGCGGAGTTACATGGAAAAAAGCCGTGGACGAGAATGTCAATAACTTTTATAACATAAACAACAGATATTCCGTCTTTGTGTGGAGTCCTGTCAGTGAAAACACTGTTTACGGATTTGGAGGGGATTATGTTGCCAAATCCACAGATGCGGGCAAGCATTATTATTACAGTTTTAACGGCGGAAATATGTCATGCTTGGTGCAGAGAAATCACTTTAATGTATATAACCCGGACATAGTATGTTTCGGTAATCAGGATTATGACGGCGCGTACACAACAGACGGCGGAGAGAGCTGGAACAGTATATGTATGCAAAACGGCAGCAAGTATACCGGCGCGGTGTATGGTTCATATTCTGCGGATGAAAACACGGTTATAGTTCTCGGTTCCACCGGCCTTAATGAAGATGGCACTCCGGCAACCTCTTGGAATGCGACTGTTGAGATACGCATATCCAGAGACGGCGGAAACACATGGCAGAAAACCGGAATAATTCTGCCGCCGATTCAACAGATTCAGTGGAAACAAAGCTGCACGCAATCCGCAAACAACAAAAATGTACTTTTTGCATCGAATATGAGGAGTACGGATTTTGGATACTCGTGGTCTGCGATGAACGGATGCGAATCTGTGATTACGCATAATCCGTATGGCAAAAAAGAGCTTTACGGCATAAATAAGGGTGATATTGTTGTCTCATATGATGAGGGAGCCACATGGCAGATATTTTATGAACTGTCGGGCGGTGTTGCTCAGAACGATTCATATCTGACGGATTTAAGCTATGACGGAATAAACAACATTATGTATTATGCCGGAGGAGTGGGTTTTGGAAAAATTCAGAACGGAATTTCGACTGATTTAACGGAAAATCTTCATTCATCCGACTGCTGCGGAGGGAGCAGAGTATGTGCCGTTGATCCGAGATATCCCGATGTAGTGTATGTCGGTTGTACAAGAGATAAATGTGTAAACAGCTACGGAATACAGCGCTCTGTCGATGGCGGTAAGAGTTTTCAGGTTTTAACGAGGGGTAACGAAAAAGGAAGCGAATCTTTCACAGGAACCTTCTGCGGCGGCAGTATTGTTACAAGCGGTATGCTTGCCGGGGTGGATGTCGGCGACATTTTGGTTCACCCGTATACGGGTGAGGTATGGATAACCGACGGTTGCCGCGGTCTCAATAAGTTTGCTCCTCCTTACACGGAAAAGAGCGGTCCGGTGATTTCATTTGAAAACGGTGACAGTATCGATTTTGATAATTTATCTTACAAAAACGGCAACAATTTTCTTGACGGGATTGCATTCGATAGTGAAAATGCTGCGTTATGCGTAGATGTTAATTGGAAAAACATCCCGAGATTAATTGTTGACGGGATAAATATTAATGCGAATAAGTATAAGCATATGGAGATTAGTTATATGTATTCCGAGTGCTATGAAGGTGATGCACTTTTAGGTTTTGGTTCTGACTATGTGCAGAGTTTATACAATGTATCTGAAAAAGAGGCAGGCAGATGGTATACGGAAACATATAGTCTCAGTGAGAATAATAATTGGAAAGGCAATATAACCAATCTTGATTTTCATCTGTGTCAATCGGAAAATACATCAAAGAAATTCAAGTATTACATCAAGCATATAAGGTTTTATTAAACAAACAGTTAGGAGATAGTGATGGTTAAACTGTATAGCGGCATAGTTTTGCTCAGCGGAATTATGTGGGGCGTCATAGGAATTTTTGTTCGTGAGCTAAGGAAATTTGGATTTACATCGGTTCAAATATCGGCTCTGCGTTGGATATTTTCGGCGATTGTCGTGTTGGCTGCGGTATTGTTGCACGATAGAAAAAAGATGAAAATAAAGTTGAATGATATATGGATGTTCGCCTTTATGGGAATTTGCAGTTTGCTTGCAATGTCAACATTTTATTTTATGTGTATGGAACGAACTTCTGTAGCGGTTTCGGATGTGTTTTTATATACTTCTCCGATTTGGGTGATGATTCTTTCCGCAATTTTTCTTAAAGAAAAAATAACCGCGGAAAAGATAATTTCAATTATGTTTGTGTTTATCGGATGCACACTGGTATCCGGCGTGTTTGGTCAAGATAATGGCGGATTTAGTGTTACGGGAGTTTTGTTTGGAGTTTTATCCGGCTTGGCATACTCTCTGTACGGCGTGGTTGGCAAGAACATTCTTAAAAAATATGACAGAGCTACTTTGACGGTGTATAATTTTATTTTTGCCGCAGTGGGTGCATTGTTTATTATAAATGTACCCCAAACAGCAAAAATGATTGCAACCGATGTCGCTTCTCTTAAAGCGATTATTTTGCTTGCCGTGATAGGAACTGTGATACCTTTTTTTATGTATACAACATCACTTAAATATTTATCACCGTCAAGGGTGGCGGTTCTGTCTTGCATTGAACCTGTTTCGGCAACTGTAACAAGCATATTTGTTATCGGAGAAAGGATGAGTCTTCTGCAGTTTGCAGGGATAGTATTTATCATTTCTACGATAGCTTATATGCAAATTGCATCGGGAGAGAAGTCAGGTAATTCTATTAACGCAGAAACAAAGTTTGGGAGGCTGGTAAAATGAAAATCACAAAAGATATATTATATTCACATTCAGATGAGTTTAACAATAAATTGGACTTATACATTCCTGATGGTGAATGTACTGCAACATTTGTTTATTTTCACGGTGGAGGGCTTGAATGCGGCGACAAGGCAGATATAGAGTTTGCGGAAGGTTTGGTTCAAAAAGGTATTGCTGTCGTTAGTGCCAATTACAGAATGTATCCCGATGCTGTTTATCCGGAGTTTATCAGGGATGCCGCGGCTGCTGTAAATTGGACATTTGAACATATAGAGGAATATGGCGGAAAGAGGAACATTTTTGTCGGCGGAAGCTCCGCAGGTGCTTATCTGACAATGATGCTGTGTTTTGACAAGAAATATTTTATGCCATACGGAATAGGTGTTGAGGATATTTCCGGCTTTATCCATGATGCCGGTCAGCCAACCACTCATTTTAATATATTGAGAGAAAAGGGATTTGACTCCAGATGTGTCGTTGTTGATGAAACTGCCCCGTTGTATTATGTAGAGCATAATACAAACTATCCTGCCATGCTGTTTATAGTGTCAGATAATGATATGCCAAACAGATTGGAGCAAACCAAGCTTATGATAAAAACTTTGGAGCATTTTGAAAATGATATGTCAAAAGTAAGTCTGAAGATTATGCAAGACAGCGAACATGACAGTTATCTCAATACAGAGCCTGAAAATGGTAATATGTTCGAGAAAATTGTGTGTGATTTTATAATTAACAAATGAAATTTTACGGAGGTTCGTTATGAAAAAAATATTGTCAATCGGAAATAGTTTTTCGCAGGATGCGCAGCGCTATCTGCAAAAGGTGGCATTGAATGAAGGTGAGGAATTCAAGTGTGTGAATTTGTATATAGGCGGTTGCTCGCTTGGACAGCATTTTGTTAATATGACTGAGGACAAGGCAAATTATGCATATGAACTCAACGGTGAGGATATAGGAAATATGGTCAGCATAAAACAGGCATTGACAAGCGATGAGTGGGATTATGTAACTTTGCAGCAAGTAAGTCAGAATGCACCTTTCTTTGATACATATGTGCCTTTTTTGGAACATCTTGCTGATTATGTAAGGCTTTATTCATCCAAATCAAAAATACTGATGCATCAAACCTGGGCATATGAAATGGGAAGCGAAAGACTGCGCGAAGTGGGTTTCATAGATCCTCACAATATGCTCGAAAGGATAAGAGATTCATATGAAAAGGCGGCTAAACTGATATGTGCAGACGGGATTATTCCATCCGGAGAGATGATGATGGGTGCACTTGATGCGGGTATTAAGCGCATTCATCGAGATACATTTCATGCGGATTTGGGTATCGGACGATATTTGCTTGCGCTCACATGGTTTCATACTCTTGCGGGGAGAAAAGCATCTTGCGATTATGATAATTTTGATGTTGAGGTTTCAAAGGAAGATGTCAAAATAATAAAGGAATTATGATAGCATGGTTAAAGGTATTTTAGTCGATTGTAAAATTACGAACTAAAAAATGTGGATAACTTTTTGCACTTTTTGAATCCCTCAGACGGCTACGCCGCCAGCTCCCTTTAGCAAGGGAGCCTTTCGCTCGGTCGACAGTTTGTGCTGATGGAGAAAGCCTCCCTTGCCAAAGGGAGGGGGACCGCGTTAGCGGTGGTGGGATTCATAAAGCGGAGAAAACTAAACCTGTTTATGCAATTGAAATGCGCCCAAGATGTGCATTTTGGTAATTTTACAAATGGCTATTAAAGGTATTTGATAAGGAGGAGGGTGCAAATGAAATTAGCGGATAAAAAAGTGTTTTTTCTTGGCGACAGTATAACAGAAGGAGCAGGAGCGTCATCTTATGACAAGAGTTATGTGCCTGTGTTTGCGGAACTTTCGGGAGCCATTGTAAAAAACTATGGTCTCAGCGGAACGAGAATTGCAAGACAAACCGAAAGATCCGAATGTGAGCAGTGTGACAGAGATTTTCTGGAGCGCGCGGATGAAATGGACAGCGGAGCGGATGTTATTGTTGTGTTTGGAGGAACAAATGATTTTGCTCATGGTGACGCCAAAATAGGCGATTTTAACTCGCAGAGTGAGTATACATTTTACGGGGCTATGCGTATTTTGTGCGAGAAACTGATAAACAAATATCCGAATGCGGATATTGTATTCATGACACCGCTGCACAGGGAGACCGAGGATGTAAAAACAAAAGACAACGGAACTCCGAATGAGATGCCGCTTTCGGGATATGTTTCCATTATAAAAGAGGTCGCAGGATATTATGGCTTGCCCGTACTTGACTTATTCAACATCAGCGGTATGCAGCCGAAAGTGGAAATTATAAAAAAAGAGTATATGCCGGATGGACTTCATCCTTCGGATAAGGGAGCAAGAAAGATTGCCGAAAGATTATACGGTTTTCTTTCTGCATTATAAATATTTTATGAATTGGAGTTAAATGAGAAAAGTGTATTATTTAATGCTGGTTTTTTCGGCTCTGCTGCTGGGAATTAATTTTGCGATTAACAAGCAATATCAAAAATCATATGGAGCGTCTTTATATGCCGCTTTGTTTTTTAACACATTACTCGGGTTTTCAACTACGGCAATCTTTCTTATATTCAAGGGATTTAAGATTGGTTTTTCCATATACTCGTGTGTAATGGCGGCGATTGAAGAAACGCTTGTTATATGCTATACAATATTAGGCTTCAAAATATTGAAATCATTGGGTTCGATGGCCATGTATACACTTTCGCTTATGAGCGGAGGAATGGTCATACCGTATATCCTTGGAATCGCGTTTTTGAATGAACCTTTTACATATTTAAGGACAGCAGGGCTGATATTGATTATTGCGAGTGTGGTTTTGGCTAACCTAAGCAACTTAAATTCAGCTCGTAAGGAAATAATTATGTGTATTGCCGTTTTTCTTCTTAACGGTTGTGTAAGTATTGTATCAAAGATTCATCAAACACAAACAATCTATAAAACGGTAAGTGCGTCCGATTTTGTTGCTTTTGGTGGTATGTTCAAATTCTTAATTTCCGGAGCGATTTTTCTGACTGTAAAAAATAAAATTACAGAGAAAAATGTTAATATGAACAATATACCGAGAGCACTTGTGATAATTGCGGCATCTGCTGTTGCGAGCGGAGTTTCGTTCATGCTGCAGCTAAAAGGTGCAAGCAAGCTACCCGCAACCGTGCTTTACCCGTTTATAACCGGAGGGAGCATAATCTTTTCTGCGATTATCGGAGGCGTCGTATACAGAGAAAGAACCTCACTTAGGCTGGCGTTAAGTTTGGCGGTGTGTTTTGTCGGAACACTGTTCTTTTTATAGATTCAGTCCAAAACAATATAGGGAGGGCAAATAAATGTCTGAAGTATTTGAAATTTTAATGATAGTATCTTTTGGGATATCATGGCCGATAAATGTTATGAAATCCATTAGAACAAAATCGACAAAGGGAAAGAGTATATTTTTTTTAATAATGATTTTTTTGGCATATATTTTTGGAATAATATCAAAACTTACGGCACCCGTATTCAAATGGTATGTTGCAATATTTTATATATTCAATCTTACAATGGTAGGGTGTGATATCGTTTTATACATGATAAATTATTATCGTGAAAAAAAGTCTAAATAAATCACTGCATATAGCTTTGTATTGAGAACTTTTGGGGGTGAGTATGATAATGGATAACAAGATTATTGAATTTGAATTTGAAGGAAAAAATGCGAAGGTTGTCTTTGCCGCCGAAGAAACAAGAACATATAAGTGGGTTATGAAAACGGAGTATTTTGACGCCTTTCCGGATACTCAAAATTTATTGCTTGAAAGAGGCATAAATTTAGCGTATATCGAAAATGAAACAAGATGGTGCAAGGATGCAGATATCTTGAGAAAGAAGCGTTTCGCGGATTTTCTTGCAGATAAATACGGATTTGAAAAGAAATTCGGAATTATAGGAATGAGTTGCGGGGGATTGATAGGCACAAAATTTGCGGCAGAGTTTCCGGAGATGGTTTCGGTACTTTATCTCGATGCGCCGGTGCTCAATCTTTTAAGCTGCCCTGCAGGCATAGGAAATGCGGAGAATTGTATGTGGGATGAATTTGAGAATGCTATGGGAATTTCCTTGAGCAAGCTTATATCATACCGTGAAAATCCCATAGATAAATTGGACATATTGGTGAAAAACAACATACCGATTATTTTGGTATGCGGACTTTCGGATAATATAGTTCCTTACGAAGAAAACGGTGAGATTCTTTATGATTATTACAAGAAAAACGGTGGAATTATTGCGAAATATCTGAAAAACGGATGTGGTCATCATCCACACGGGCTTGATGATAATAATCCTATTGCTGACTTTATTGTTAAATATTTATAATTATCGAATGGCACTTTTGTTATATGGGCAAAAAATGAAACGATTCGATGATGTTTAACCGATACATATATCGCGCGGGCGTGTGGGGTTTTTCTGTAAATTAGATTTCTCTATGACAAAATATCTGTTTTTAATGGGCAGGATAGTCGAGTTTAGGCTTTCCTGCCTTAATTGTATATGCGTCCGGCTTTCAATGTGTGTTATTGACGGTATAAAGACAAAAATTTTCCCCGTCGTTTGCGGAATTTTAATCGCCGGCGGCGGGTATTTTTTATGTTTCGCGGTGAAAATTTTCGAGATTCGCCTAAATGCGGTTTTGTGTAAAGACATTTTTGAAAATGTTTGAGCGGATGAAACGAGAAAAATCCCACACTGCCGATGAGTGTTTGAGTCTCATTATTTGTAGATTGCAAACCCGCATTTGAGATATGATGAATATGAGCACAGCGAAAATCACACATTTCTCGGTTTCGTCTTAATCCTTACCGTAACGCTTGTGCCACGGTCGGGCGTACTGTCGATTTTGAGCCCGCAGTCTGTTCCGTACGCCAAGATGAGGCGGTCATTTATATTTTTGAGTCCATAGCCGGACTTGTGCTTTTGATTCTCAGCCGGTATGTTAAGAAAATCTCCGTCAAAGCCGCAGCCATTGTCGCTGACGACAAACTCTATCGTGTCAATCCCCGTGCGCTGTCCGCTTATGTGGACCTTGCCGCCGTTTTTCATGTTGTCAAAGCCGTGCTTTATTGAATTTTCCACAAGCGGTTGGAGAATGATCTTTATTATCTGCACCTCGCTTATGTCGGGCGCAATGTCGTAAGTAACGGTAAATTTATCGGGGAAACGCGCCGTTTCTATGCTGACAAAGTTTTTCACATGTTCGATTTCTTCGTTCACCGATATGGTGCTCTTGCCGCTGTTGAGCGATATGCGAAAAAAGTTTGCAAGTGAGCAGATTATATTGTAAATCTTGTTGTTGCCGTCCATAATGGCAAGCCATGCCACAGAATCGAGAGTGTTGTAGATAAAGTGCGGGTTGATCTGCGCTTGCAGTGCGGCAAGCTCGGCAACCTTTTGTTTTTCCTTTTCCTCGCCAATGTTTTTGATAAGCTTTGTTATGCGTCGTGTCATGTTTGAAAAGTCGTTTTCGAGTGCTTTTATCTCGTTTAGCTTGAAAATCGGTTCGTAGTTTGACGGTGACTTGCCGAAGTTCATCACATTGCGGCGCAAAATTTCTATCTCTGACAGAAGCTTTGACGATATCACAATTGCAAGAGCGATAGACACAATCACGATGGCGACCGACAGGAGCAGAAATTTCTTGTTCATGTCGGACAGCATACCGTTGAATGTTTCAAATGAATTTATGCTTACTATATCCAGGTTACCTATGATTCCGTTGGTGTTTATGGGGCGTCTGCTGATTATGGTGTCATCGTTTATCTTTATGCTGTCGCTTGTGTTGAAAAATTCGTTTGTAAAAGTGTAGTCGGCACCGATGAGGGCTTTGTTTGCATGAGATATTATGTGCCCGTTACGCGTGATGAAAAATGTACTGTCGGCAAAAGTGTAGTTTGAGTACATCTGAGAAAAGACATTCTCGTTTATATACATGATGATATAACCGCCGTCATATCCGTTGAAGTAGTTATAGAGTTTTTTGCCGGTCATAATATAGTAAGAATCACCCGATTTTATACATTCATCGGACACCCACAGAGTAGTCGTGGAAAGACTTTGTGCAATGGAGCCGCTCTTTATGTCGTCAGTCGGCTCGACAGGGGAATAGTTGTACACTCTGCCATCGCGCGCTATGATGCACACGCCTTCTATTATGGTGCTTTTTAGGTACGGTGTTACAAAGCTGCCGACCTCGGAGTAAATCTCGTCATAGGTTTTTGATTTGTCGAGCAGCGATATATACATCCTGTGGTTGCCCGTAAAATACAGCGACATGGTGTTGAGCCGATAGATCAGGTTTGACACTGTGTCGCTGAGTTTTGTCTCAACGGCATTCATGCAGTCGGTAATATATTCGTTCATGACCACATTGTTGACATAGCTTTTCAGCGTAAGATATGTGCAAAGGCTCGGCGCCACGGTGAAGAAGATTATTATTGCGGAGAGTATGAACTTGTATGAGAAAATTTGAGCTATTTTGTTAAATGATATTTTCATGAGTTCACACCTTACTTTTTATATTCCTGCGGCGTCTTGCCGGTTATTTTTTTGAACAGTTTGCAGAAATATTTGCTGTCATTGTAGCCGACAAGCCGGGCTACCTCATATATTTTGTGACCGCCGTCTGCAAGCAGGGATTCTGCCCTTGATATGCGATATTTCGTGAGGCAGTCGTTAAATGTCATGCCGAGTTCCGAGCGGAAACACCGCGATATGTGCCTGGGGCTGACAAACATCTTGCCGGCAACCCATTCTATGGTTATGGGCTTGCTGTAATGAGCCACGATATATCCCACCGCTTGGCGTACAGTCTCGTTTTTTATGTTGTCGGCAATCGGCAGATTGACACTTTCAAGACAGGCGATGAGTGAGAGAATCCACTCTTTGATATCGCTTATCAGCTCCATGTTTTGCAACTCCTCAACAGGGTTTACGGCTCTGCCGTATATCATATTCATGGTGTCGGTGCCCGACGCTGTTGCGTTCACAATCATTATGCCCAGTTCCGCAATGCGTGCACGAACTCTGCCTATGGAAACATTTGAAAACTCATGCAGCCGCGAAAAATATTTGTTGACTACGGCGCGTGCGGCATCGCAATTTTTTTCTTTTGCTGCGGCGCACACGGCGTTCATCTCCTCTTTGGTCATGTCGTACTCTCCCGGCACACCTGTATGCACACGGATGAAATCTATTATTCTGTTGTTGCCGGCAATTGCCTTGTGGCGCAGTGCCTGCTCAGCCTGGTCGTATGCTTTTGAAATCATCTTGAGATTGCGGCATATTCCGCTTATGCCTATGGTTGCCGTTGCGCCGGATTTTTCGCGGAAGTCGGCAAGAAATTTTTCAAGCGAATGCATCGCATCATCGTATGAGTGCACATTTTGTGTGAAAATAGTCAGCATATACTTGGTTTGTTCAAGCATACAGCGCACAATGAAGTTTTCGCTTTCCGCCAACAGGTCGTCTGTGCATCCTCTCAGAATATGCGACACTTTTATCAGTCTGTCACCCAGGGCACTTTTGTTGTCGACAGCAATTACTGCGGTGATAAAATTTTTTGGCAGTTTGGAGAAAAAATCCTCGTTTGCGCACAGCATCTCTTCTCCGCCGCTGCCGTTTGCCAATTTCATGATGAGTTCCTCGGCGCGCAGTGCCGAGAGTGCCGTACCGGTCTTGCGCTTTTGGTCGATTTTTTCTTTAAGCAAATTAAGAGTGTTTGCAAGCTCATCGAGATTTACGGGCTTTAGCAGATACGAAAAAACTCCTGCCTCCATAGCTTGTTTTGCATAGGAAAAATCGTCGTATCCGGACAACACTATTATTTCGGCGTCGCTTTTTTCTTCGCGCAGCGCCGCTATCAGCTGCAGACCGTCTTTGGCGGACATTCTTATGTCGGTTATGATTATGTCGGGTTTTGCGTCGTTGTATTTTTCCAGAGCCTCGGCGCCGTTTTCGGCCTCAGCAACCACCACGCAGCCGACCGAATCCCAGTCAAACGCCTGTTTCAGCCCCATGCGCAGGAGCGGCTCATCATCCACGAGCATTACTTTGAGCATTTTTATAAACCTCCTAATAGTTCTGCATCTGATTGTGTATTTTGTCAAGCTGATGTTCTATCTCCAGCCCCAGCCTGTTCACGGTCAGGTAACATATCAGCATGATCAGAGTTCCGACAATTATGCATAGGGAAACTGTCGCTGCGCTTCGTCTGTCGGTGTATGCGCTGCGGTTGGATATATGGGCGGTAAGATTTGTGCCGCCGATTTTTTCGCTATATATTTTAGAACCGAATCTGTCTGCGCATGCGTCAGGGTCAAAGTCGGTCTTGCTGTCACCCTGCAGTATGATGCCGTTGCCGTTTTGCGCAGCTATATAAACACAGTTGTGCCCGGCAAAGGTGTTGTCCGAGGCAAAGTCCGCCGCGGCTACATCGGTGTTTATGCCGAATGCGGCATAGGCGGTTTTGCCGTCAGTGCGATATTTGCGTATATATATAAGTTTGTTGTCGAATATGCTCCAGCCGGAGTCGGCGTCGCCTATTGCGGCGGATATATCGTCCAGCATGGCTTTGTCGCGGTGTATATATCCGAAGTAATACATCGGTTCGCCGTCCGAGAACATGACAAATGAATTGTAATAAGGATAGTATTGAATGGCGTTTCGTACATTGTTTATGAAATATGCGTTGTAAGTGCGCGCGGCCGATTCAAAGCCGTTAAACTTCGTCATGGCGTCTATGCTTGATGCCACAGTGGCAAGCGTTACCGAACTGTTGAACACTTCCTGCCTGGCAAAACGCGCCGTGCTCTCGGAATAGCTCTTATCAAGAATCATGCGGAATGAACCGTACAGCGACGAGAAAGAAAAAATCAGTATGGCGCCGACGATTATAAGCACGGAGATATTCAGCTTTTTGCGTATACTTGAAAACATTTTTCTCTCCTTGTATGTGAGTTTTTCAACCTATTATATATCTTATATCAAAATCGCACAAAAATCAATCCGTAAATCGATAATATGTCCTTATTGTCACCTATAAAGTCTGTTTTATATACTTTGTCAGCACGAGAAATGATGATATAATTTAATCAACAAAATAAATCACAAGGAGGATTTCTTATGAAAAAACAGATTGCGGCAATAACCGCCGCCGTGCTTGTGGCACTTTCGGTGTGCTCATGCGGCGACACAACCACCACATCAGGCAGCGGCAAGGTGAAACTCACCGTCGGCGGCTGGCCTACCAAAGAAGGTGCATCTTTGGACAGTATGAACAATGCGCTTAAGAGATTTACCGAAAAATACGGCAATGAGATTGAAATAGTACCTGATACATACACATTCTCCGTGGAAACCTTTCTGCCCAAAGCGGCGAGCGGACAGCTGCCTAATCTTTACGGAGTGTACTTTACCGAGGTAAACAGAATTATAGACGCCGGATATGCGGCAGATATCACAGATCAGATGAAAAAATTCGGCTATGCCGACCAGATTAACGACGCCATAAGAAGCATGGTTGAGCGTGACGGCAAGTACTATGTCGTGCCGGACGATACTTACGCCATGGGACTTTTGGCAAACATGAATCTGCTGCGTCAGGCGGGATATGTGGACGAGAACGACAACCCCATATTCCCCAAGACATATGATGAGCTGACCGAGTTTGCAAAAACCATTACCGAAAAGACCGGCAAGGCAGGCTTCATAATGCCGACAACCGCAAATGCCGGCGGCTGGCACTTCACCGTGATTGCGTGGTCAAACGGAGTCAACTTCATGGAAAAACAGGACGGCAAGTGGAAAGCTACATTTGACACTCCCGAGTGCGTGGAAGTGCTGCAGTGGATAAAAGACCTCAAGTGGAAGTACAACACCTTAAATGCAAATGTGCTCATAGACAACGCCGAGGCACAGAAACTCTATGCGACAGACCAGGGAGCGTTTTACCTGGCGAGCAGACCTGCGGAATCGCTCATATCCAACTACGGCATGAATAAAGACGACATAGCCATAGGCGCGATACCGGCGGGCAAAAAGGCGCATATCACCCTTATGGGCGGCACCACAAGGGCACTTGCAAACAACACCACGGACGCCCAGAAAGACGCGGCGTTCAAATGGCTTGAGTTCATCGGCATCACGCCCAATCTTACGGACGATGTTAAAAAATCAGCGCAGAGCAGCCTTGAAGCTAGACTTAAAGAGGGATATCTGGTAGGTCAGAAAACTTTCTCCAGCTGGAGTGCGGATTCCGAGAGAAACAAATTCGGCTACAAACTCCAGGAGGACAATATTAATGTTGCTCCCGGACACCTCGAGCAGTATTCAAACTTTGACGGGATAAGCGTTAAGCCGGAAGAACCCGTTTGCTGTCAGGATCTCTACGGTGTGCTCGACGCGTGCATACAGGCAGTGCTCACGAACGAAAATGCGGACTGCGCTCAGCTCATTGCAAACGCCGCAAAGGATTTCCAGACAAACTATCTTAACAACGCAGAGTAATTTTTCAACGGATGAAAGGTTGATTAAATTTGAAAAACATTAATGAAACTAAAAATAAAAATCTCAGCAAGGGAAAAATCGCAATATTCGGCAAGGAGTTTGAGGCATGGTTGCTTCTGCTGCCGCTGCTCTTTGTGGTGGTGCTGCTCATATGGTATCCGCAGGTGATGGGTATTATCTGGTCGCTGTGCGATATGCAGGGCTACACCGTCACCGGATTTGCCGGATTTGCCAACTACAAAGCTGTGCTCACTAACACCATGTTTGCAAAAATCCTGTGGAACACCGTCAAATATGTGATCTGGTCACTGCTCATAGGTTACCTTGCGCCGCTTGTCGTGGCGCTTATGATAAACGAGATGGTACACTTCAATTCGGGGTTTAAGACGCTTATATATTTTCCTCATATACTGCCGGGAGTTGCGGCGGCTATCATATGGTATCTGATGCTCTTTCCCGATGCCGGCGGTATGTTCAACATGGTGCTGTCGCTCTTTGGCGCTCAGCCTGTCGGCTGGCTGCAGAACGAGAAACTCACCATACCGCTCATAGTGCTGACCACCACATGGAGCTCCATGCCGGCAGCTATGTTGATGTATCTGGCGGCACTGCAAGGCGTGAACCGTGATTTGTATGAAGCGGCAACCATAGACGGCGCCGGAGTTGCGCGCCGCCTGTGGTCGATTACCGTGCCGCAGATATCGGGCATGATGCTGCTTATGCTCATAAATCAGATAATAAGCGTGTTCCAGATCCTCGAGGCGCCCATGACAATGACGGGCGGCGGACCGAACAATGCGTCCATGTCACTTGTGTACTGGGCGTACAAACAGGGATTTGAGAATTTCCGCGTGGGCACGGCAATGGCTACGGGAAACATAGTGTTTGTCATACTGATTATCATGACGATATTCTACTTCAGACTTGACAAAAAAGTTTCGGAAAATCTGTAAGGGAGGGTGCGAATTGAAAGCTTTTCAGGACAAAACAACGGGAATAATGAACTCTCTCGAGATGAAAGAAATCAAGTATAAGGTGCTCTATTGGGCGATATTCGCCTGCTTGATACTTCTTTGTATCATCAGTGTGGTGCCGTCGCTGTGGGTGCTCCTTTCCGGTTTTAAGTCGGTCAAGGAGATCTATCAGGTGCCGCCGGAGATTCTGCCGAAAGAGATTCGCCTCGGCAAGCTTGTCGAAGTATGGAATCTGCTCAAACTCGGCAAGAGCTACCTGGCATCGCTCATAATCTGCGCCGGCGACCTCGTTTTCGGCATAACCGTGCCGGCACTCGGCGGCTATGTGCTCTCAAGGCTGCGCCCCAAGGGCACCAAGCTTGTCATGGCACTGCTGCTGTGGACTATGATGATGCCGGGGTCGATAAGAACCGTGCCGCTGTTTATGATATTCAACGATGTGCCGCTGGTGCATGTCAGCCTTATCGGTACATATTTCCCACTGTGGATTATGAGTGCGGCAAACATCTTTACAACCCTGCTTTTCAAGAACAATTTCGACTCCGTGTCGATATCGCTGATAGAGGCGGCAAGGATAGACGGCTGCTCGGATTTCAAGACATTTTGGAATGTGCTGCTGCCGCTTTCGGTGCCGGTGCTCATGGTTGCGGCAATAAGGATAATTGTTGGATCATGGAGCGGCTTTCTCTGGCCGATGCTCGTCATAAAGGATGAGGATTTCATGCCGGTTACGGTCAAACTCTATCGCATGAAAACCCAGTATCAGCTCGACCAGTATATGCTTGCGCTCGTGTTCGGCATGATACCTCCGACCGTGCTGTACATCATCTTCCAGAAACACATCCTTGGCGGTCAGAAAGTCGGCGGAGTCAAGGAATAGGGGGATGCTTATGAAATACAAAAAAATTGTGGCTGCTTTGGCGGCACTCTCGCTCATGTGTCAGTGTGCGTTTGCACAGGGGATAAATGATACCGAAGTGCCCGTTGCCGAGGTGACATTCTCCGACGGCATGACGAAAAACGGCAGTATAGCAGGCGCGACCATGGCAACAAGCGCCAACATCACGGTAAACGACCGCGGCGGACGAAAAGGCTGGCTGCTCAATTCTGCATCGGACACATCGGGCAGCATCAGGATAAACCTTGCCGACGGCTTTGCCAAGGGCAACAGCGACGGCACGGAATATGTTGTGGAAGTGGATTATCTCGATGCGGATAAATCCGTTTTCAACATCATATACGACTCCATGACGAGTGCGACCAAGGAGACAAAGTGCGTCTATCTGGGCACAAGTCAGGAATGGACGACGGCGCGCTTCACGCTCGATGACGCGCTCTTTTCCGACAGGCTGTACGGCGGCTATGATCTGTGCGTTACTGTCCGTTCCAAGAGCATACGCTTTTCGAGCGGCAATGTGCTCATCGGCGGAGTGAGGGTGTACAAATACAAGGCGAAAAACCCGGTGCGCATAAGCGGCATTAAATCGAGCGAACTCGGAAACATATTCGGCAACGGACAGGATAAGAAATTCGATGTCGAGTACACCAATTATTCAAATGAAGAAAAGACATTTACCGTGAACTACACCGCTGCGGATTCCGGCAAAGCGACAGTATCTGAGGCAAAGGAGACAATGACCCTTGCGCCAAAAGAGGTGCGCACGGTGTCGGTGCCCGTGGGCGGCGACAGATACGGACTGTACAATTTTGCGGTGTCGCTCGCCGGCGACGGATTCTCGCACAGTGACGAGGTGCCGTATTCCTACATAAACAACTGTACCGACGGCAGCAAGAACAAAGACTTCGGATATAACATCCACTGGGACTGGGCAGGATATGATCCATATGAGGGAATCGAGGTCATCAAAAAATCCAATGCCGGCTTTGTGAGAAAATCCTTTGCGTGGGCAGCGGTCGACCCGACGAACGCGGGAAAATATTCTTTCCGTTTTACAAAGGAGTGTCAAGACATTGTGGACGCGCTCAAGGATTCGGGAGTGGAGTTGAATCTGCTGCTGTGCTATGGCAACACCAAGTACGAGGGAACTCACAATCAGTCAATTCCCGTCACTGACGAGGGCAAAGCGGCTTTTGTGCAGTACACGGATTTTATTGTTCGCCAGTTGCAGGCGAGCAACCTCCCCGTCAGGTCATATGAGATATGGAACGAGCCCAACATCAAGTCGTTCAATAAGGGCGGCGCAAGTGCGACACAATATGGTGAACTGGCACTTATGACGGCAAAGAAGATTAGGGAGCTTGACCCGGATTCGGAGATTGGCGTGATGAGTATAACGGATATGGCGGGCGGCGCAACGGAAGACTTTTTCCGCGATGTGCTTGATATAAAGGACATCGGCAAATATGTCGACGCCATTGCGATACATCCTTATTCGCACGGAGTTGCGCCCGAGATAGGCCATGTTGAGAGCACAGTTAAATTCAAAAATATCTTCAAAGAGAAAATGGGCTTTGAACCCATAATCAATTATTCCGAACTGGGTTATCATTCAAACTCGGCAATAACCGGCACAACCTTCAGACAGGCTATCGTGAATGTGCGAAATTATATCATGTACAATGCGCAGGGACTCACGGGAGCGTTTGCGTTTTATGATTTTTCCCGCGACGGGTCCAACGATGCCTACAACGAAGCAAATTACGGTCATGTGGAGACGGCTATTCCCGATGCGGCAAAGGTCAATTATGCCGCAAGAGAGAATTTCATTGCCGACGCAAACATGAACAAAGTGCTCATGAATGCGAGAATACACAAAAAAATAAGCGAGACGGACGGGGTGTATGCCTACATATTCCGCCGCGCAGACGATGGCGGATTGGCAATGCCGCTGTGGTACACGGGGCAGAGTCCGAGGGTATTTTCCTTTAAGTGCTCCGCGCCGAGCCTTAAGCTGATAGACATCTACGGCAACGAAGAAACCGTGTATGGCAAGGACGGCGTGTATTCGCTCATGATAGGCGAGGCGGTGCAGTATATTGAGGGTGATATAGATGATGTCGCGCTCTGCGACAACCCGATAGAATTTGACAAGACAAAATTTGCTGTTGCGGCAGGAAGTGTACTCACTGTGTCGCCGACAAAGTGCACAGGCGGTCTTTCGGCACGGCTCTCACTCCCGGCAAATATGGGAGATTTGAGCGGCGCAGCTGCACTTGAGACGGGCGCGGAATATAGGTTTCGCATCTGCAATGAACCGGGAGTTATCACAAGCGCCAAGCTGAATGTGTATGACGGAGATGCGCAGGACGGGAAACTCGCCTTTGTGTACGAATTTCCCATAGAGACAACGGAGAAGATTGAAACAAGCGTGACTGCGTCGCCGATAAATATAGACGACCTGACGAGGTGGCGGCTTAATTTCAACATAGACAACAAGTCCGTCGGCGCGCCTGTAAAGAGCGGCAAGATAGTTGTCACAGAGCCGAAAGAGATTACCGGGGCAATGGGCGAGATAAACTTCGACACCATCCCCGAGACGAGCCGCGCACTCGTGACGGCGGCAACGGGAAAAGTGCCGCGCATGGCGATATATCCGCTCAAATACACCGTGTATACCGATGACGGACAGCGGTATGATTATTCAAAGAAGCTTGACTTCACCGCTGCGTGCTATGCCAAGCAGAAACCGAAGATAGACGCGGTTGCGGAGAACGGCGAGTGGAACAAGACCACCACGCTCTATTCCGACACTCAGCAGCAGGTGTATCTCTCTGCCGGTTACACATGGAACGGCACCGATGACCTGAGCGCAAAGACCATGATACAGTATGACGAGGACAACATTTATCTGTTCCTCGATGTGACGGACGATATACACAGCGCCGGAGACAAGGATTCGTACATCTGGCGAAACGATTCGGTGCAGTTCGGCACGACATTTGAACAGAGGGATCACGATGTGTTCGTCGGCGGCACATTCACGGAGATATCGTTCGGCGACACACCGGACGGACCGATAGTCTGGCGCCACGGTTCCGAGGACAACGCTTTTCCCCAGGGCAAGGTGGAGTCGGCTCAGATTGCTTTTCGCCGTGACGGCAGCCACAGCTATTATGAGGTAAGCGTGCCCTGGAGCGAGATCACCGCTAAGGATATAGATTTTGACAGCCTTAAGAGCATCGGTTTTTCCATGCTCGTCAACGATAATGACGGCGCGGGGCGCAAGGGCTGGATCGAGTACGGCAGCGGCATAGGCAAGACTAAAGATACATCTTTGTTTACATTCCTCAATGTTATTAAATAAATTTCGGGAGGTAATTTTAATGAAAAAAGTATTGACAATGGTATTGGCACTGAGCATGGTGTTTGCTCTTTCCTGCCCTACGGCTTTTGCAATGTGTGAAAAGGAAGTTACACTTTTTGAAACGGATTTTGAAAACGAGACTGTCGGCGCGGGGCCGAAGTCGGTTCAGGGTTACGGCGCTGTCGATGCAGCATCGAATAATAATGCGATTGTGTATCAGGGCAAATCCGGCAGCGGCAATGAAACAAAGTATATTGACACCAAAGACGCAGGTACAAAAAAAAGATTCAGAATGTGGTTTAACGAACCTGTGTCAACCGGAACAATTATTGCAGAGTTTGACATTAATCCGGGGATGGGAAATGTTGCTTTCGGATTGGTCTATAATGACAGTCCGGATACATACCAGAAATGGCCGGTCTATATATCAAATACGGGTGTCTTCGGATATTTGAAAAGTGACAGCAGTCACAATCCGCCGATGGCTTTGGCTGATACCGTCACATTTACAAAGACTGCCGATGAAACACCGATGACATTCAAACAAAATACATGGCAGCATTTCATGATTAAGATTGATCTTACAAACAAAAGCGTTGCAGTATATATAGACGGTGTTGAATCCATACCTGTAACGGGATATGAATATTTCGGCTCGGCAATCGGCGGCATTGCTTTTTATTGTAACAAGGGTGCGGGTGCATCATCTATGTTTGATAATATAAAAGTATACAAAGAAGATAACTACGGAACATACAGTATTGAGAAAAATTTCGAAGACGGAAAGGACGGTACGAGGGCTAAAGACGGGGTAACGGTCAGCATTCGCGATGATTGCGAAAAGGTAAATAACTTTAACAGGACAAAAGTTCTTGATTTTACCGGAAAGGTCAACTCGATAGCAAGATATGAACTTCCGCAAAGCGTTGATTCGGGAAAAATTTATGTCGAATTTGATGCCAGGGTCGGTTACGGCGGAATGGCAATGGCGGCATTTAACATCGGGGAGAATTATGGCAACTTTGCACAGGCGGTATTCAGCTCGGGTACAGGAAATTCCACGCCGAAATACGGATTGAAAGCGTATATCGATAAATACGGCGAAAAGAAGCATCCGAGCGGAAATGCATATGTTGATGATACAACAAAGAATGCTAACTTTACATATATCAGGGGATATCGTGCGCCCGGTGCTGCAAGTGATATGGCGCTTACGATTAATACATGGCAACATGTAAAAATGGAGTTGGATATTGACAACAATAGGGCAAAATGCACTCTTGACGGTGTGGAATCGAATTATGTAGAGGGATTTAACTATTTCAATGCCATAAAGTATATATCTTTTAAGTGGAGCCCACAAGTTGAAATTCCAAAACTTACAGCTGCCCAAAAGGAAGCATATATCGACAATGTAAAGGTTTACGCAACTTCGGACGGCAAGTCTGTTACTAATCTTATCAGTGGCGGAAACAAGGCAAAACTTACATTCAAGGATACGGTAGATGTGAACACCTTAAACAACATAAAGCTTTTTGCGCAGAACGGCACGGCTGTTGAATCAACCGCAACACTTTCTGCGGACAAAAAAACAGTTACACTTGCGGCAGACGGTCTTGCTGACGGCAGCAAATATTTTATATTGCTCAACGGTGTGAAATATACTGACGGAAACGCAGTGTGCGAAACAAGGAAGGAATTTATCTATCAGACAGGTTCGTTTAGCATAGCCATAGATGAATATATACCAAAATACAAGAAAGGTGATACGGTTAGTGTTAATTATACCGTGAACGCAACAGATTTTTCAAAGGACAGCGTAGAACTCATTGTTGCGGCATACAAGGACGGCTCTCTCACTGATGTTCAGTTACTTACGCTTCCGTGCGGCACACAGAGTATTACGGGCACAAAGACTGTTGAACTCACGCTTACAAAAGATTGTGACACTGTAAGCGCATTTGCATGGGAGGGTGGTTCGCTTGTACCTTGCTGCGCAAACCTGCCCAAGACAAACAAATAGAACAATCGAGGTGATTTTGTGAAAAAAACCATCAGCATAAGTTTGATCATTGCAATGCTCATCGGCCTGCTCATTCAAGTGAGCTTTGCCGAGAGCAGTGATATACTGAACATAGACTTTGAGGACGGTAATATTGGCGTGCTTACCGCCAAGGACGGCGCGGCAATTGCCGATCTTGATGCCGCGGACGGCAGCCACTGCCTGTCGATTGACAAGGTGAACGGCGTTGCGCGGATAATGTTTGCCTCCGACAGTGCACAGGCGCTAACGGGCGGCAGATATAACTTTGAGTTCGATGTCCGCGTGGGCTGGGGAGGACTCAGCATGAGCCTTTTTAGAATCGGCGATAATTACGGAGACTACGGCAAGGGAATATTCAGCATCGGTACTCAGTTTTCCTCACCGAAGCGGGGGCTCAAGGCATATACTGCCAACGGTGCGAAAAAGCCGCCGTTGGGTAATGCCGGCAGCGAAAGCTATATCAAGGGCTACCGCGCACTCGGTGCGTCACAGGACATGGCACTTACGGCGAATAAATGGCACCACATAGTCATTGAGGCGGATTTTGATGCCGGCACAACCGTTCTGAGCATGGACGGTGTGCAGTCTGCGCCCGTAACGGGGTTTGACTATCTCTCCGGCATAGCAGGGATAGGTTTTAAGTGGTCTCCGCTGAAAGGCGATTGTGACGACAGCCAGAAGGAAGCATATATAGACAACATACGCATATACCGCGCTCCGGCGGCGGTATCGGGCATACGGCTTATCAGGGCGAACGGCAAGGACAATACAAGCCTTTCGGCAGTGTCTCCGCGCACAAACAAAATCTCTGTAAGTTTTTCCGAGACCATGGACGCTCAGAGCGTTGCAGCGGCGGTTTCTCTCAAAAATCTGACCGATGATGCGCAGGTTTCCCTCACTCTCGATTCGTCATTCGGAGATGAATTTATATTTTCGATAGACGGCGGCGCACTTGCCGAAAACAGCGACTATCGTCTGAATGTGGGCGAATGTGCCGCGGCATCCGGCAGCGTTTGCACGAAATATGAGATGAATTTCTCCACGGTTGATGTCGCATCTGCCGAGAAAATATCATATTTCAAGGCGGATTTTGAGGGCGAGACGGTCGGCAGTGACGCGTCAAATATGCATGGATACGGAACAACGGCAAAGAATTTTGCCGTTGTGGAAGAGGACGGCGGCAACAAATATATTAACAACACAGGATCGCGAGTGAGCGCATGGTTTGACACCGGCGCAACAAGCGGCACACTGACCGCGGAATTTGACATGAACTTCAGCGCAGGCATGGGCATAGGTATAGTGTATAAGAACAGCACCGCCACTTATGGAAAGTGGATGCTCGGCATAGCCGGCGGCAAGGGCAAGCTTATGTACTATGACAAAGGCGGCATTGTGCCACCGGCGATATCCGCAGGACACACATTCGACCTGACGGACGAGAGCGGTGACGGAATGAATATGACTTTCGGCGAGTGGCACCATTGCAAGCTGAATATAGACATGGACACTGCGACATTTAACATGGAGATTGACGGAGTGAAATCTGCGCAGACAACTGCCGTTCCTTTCCTCATAGGCACAGCGGACGGCGGCATAGGAGGTATTTCATTCTTCAATTCCACTCCCTCCGGCGCAATATTACTCGATAATTTCGACATATATCAGAGCGACTGCGGCGTTGCCGCGGCAGATGCGCTCGGCATCGGCGGCGAGGTGATTGATGGAAAACTTCCGTCATCGGCAAAGTCGATAAGGGTTAAGTTTAACAATTCGCTCTCCGTTGTCCCTACAGCCGAACTTGTGAACAAAACAAGCGGAGAGACCGAGGAAATAAGCGAGACATGGGACGCGGCAAACAAGTTTTTGACCGTGGCGCCGGCAAAAGGGTATTTTGACAGCGAGAGTATTTATGAATTGACAGTAAAATCGGGTTACACCGATGTATTTGATCAGGTGTGCGACGCCGATTTCATCAAAGAATTTGTCACGGACAAAGGCGGACTCAACATAATGGGTCTTAGTGTGACAAGGGACGGTGCCGAAGTGGCAAGTGCCGCACAAATCGGCGGCACGGTGAGCGTGAGAGCGGATTATGTGCTCACCGAGAACAGCGCGGCTTGCGGCAGCGCATTGCTCACCGCGGTGCTGGAGAACGGCGGCAGAATCGCTTACATGGCGCACGGCATTGTGGATATGAGCAAACTCGGCAGCGATAGCGTCGGCTTTGACTTCACCGTGCCCGAGGGCACTGTGTTTGACAAGGCTTATGTGTACCTCTGGAGCACATTGGACCGCGCACCCATGACGGAAGTCAGGGAATATTGAAAATAATCTACAGGTGATTGTAAAATTACGAACTAAAAAATGCGGATAACTTTTTGCGTCTTTTGAATCCCTCAGACGGCTTTTCCATATAATATTATTTTTGCAAAAAAATAATATTATATGAGCCGCCAGCTCCCTTTAGGGCAAGGGAGCCTTTCGCTCGGTCGATAGTTTGTGCCGGCGGAGAAAGCCTCCCTTGCCTAAAGGGGCGATGGTTGCCTGTGGCAACCGTTTATCGCCGACCGAACCGGCAGGTGAGAACGGGACCGCCCATTGAATAATATTTTCACAAAAAATATTATTCAATGAAAAAGGCGGTGGTGGGATTCATGAGGCGGAGAAAAATAAGATGATTCATACAAGAGAAATGCGTTTGCAATGTGCATTTTCATAAATTTACAATCGAATAAAATACAATCTGCAAAAGGACGGTACAGCATATGCGCCTTAAATTAAAATCCATATTGCTATCCTTAATAATGCTGACCACCGCCGCCGCACCATGTGCGCACGGCGGCGCGCGGGTTTTGACCGCTGCGGCGGCAAGCACGGATATATCGTGCGCTTTTGCCTCAGCGTGCCCGGGCAACATCTTTTTTGACGGAGACTTTCCGCGGATAGATGTCATGATTGACAATCAGTCATCCGCCGCAAAGAAAATCACCGTCCGTTATGAGGTGAGAGATTCCTCCGAAACAGTGATTTCGTCAAAATTTTCGTCAATAAACCTCAGTCCGGGCGGCACGACAGCTCCCTGCTATCCGTCCGTGAGCAAATACGGCGTATATACACTCGGGGTGTATATAACGGGTGCGGACGGGTCAGATCTCGGCAGCTATTTCACCGATTTTTCGCTCTGTCCCCGTGCGGATTATGATGACTACGATTCGTACATCGGCATAGGAGCGCACTTTAACTGGACCGTGGAGCGAAACGCGGCAGACGGGACATATATCATGAAAAAAGCCGGCATAGACCACCTGCGCGAGGGTTACTCATGGTCGGGTGCGGAACCCAAGACAAAAGGCGTATATGCCGAGACCCGTGCAAACAAGGCTTATCTTGACGCGGCGCAGGGACAGGGAATGAGCGTCCTCGCCATGGCAGGCTACGGAAACGACTTGTATATACCGCGCACTCAGGAGGAAATTGACAACAAAAAAGGAAATTATAATTTTCCTGTCACGGACGAGGCGCGGACGGCTTTTGCAAACTACATCTACAATTTTCTCTCCCAAAACGAGGGCAGAATCCACACGGTGGAGCTGTGGAACGAGCCGGACCTTGAGGGTTTTAACAAAAACGGCGCAACGGGTGAGGACTATGCACGGCTTGCAAAAGCGGTGTACGACAGGATTCACACGGATTTCCCCGATGTGGAGATAAGTGCGTTTGCGCTGGCTTATGCCTATGCGGGTAATGCCGCAAACAAGGCTAAGGGGTACAAGTTTATGCAGGACGCCCTTTCGGCAGATGTGGACGGCGACGGAGAGTTTGACCTGTACAAATACATAGATATCATATCGGTGCACCACTATTTGCGCGATGTGTCGCGGATAGTGCCGAGGACTGACGAACTGCGCAGTCTGCTCTCACAATACGGCTGCGGCGGCAAGAAAATTTATCACACCGAGTTCGGCTGTTCCGCCACGAAAACACTGGGCGGAGCCGAGACGCAGGCGGTTTTTCTTGCAAAGTATGCCGCGGCGATGCGTGCCTATAACGCCGGCGACAGGTTCTATATTTACGATTTTTCAAACGACGGCGAGGATGCTGACAATTTTGAACATAACCTCGGTATAGTGAATTACCACAAGTCGCGTACCCCATATTCCGCAAAACCGTCGCTTATATCCTTGGCAAACCTCAACCGCATCATAGGCAACTGTGAGGCGGAATCGGCACAGACCGATGGCAATATAACTACCTTTGGTTTCAAGGATCGTTTCGGCACCAAGGACGCATATATGTTCTTTGCCGGCACGACAGGTTCTTACAAGGGCAGCGGGGAAATAAGTTTCCCGGCACAGGACGGGCGCACGGTGTTCTATGATATGTACGGCAACACCGTCGAGCCGCAGTTTGACGGCACGGAGTATACCCTGACCGTAAGCGAGAAGCCGATATACGCTGTTGTGTACCATGGTGATGAGGAGATAAACGCCTATGCGAGCGGCGGCAGAATGTATGTTGACGGCAGATTCTCTCTCGGCAGCGAGGGCGAGTCAATTGGCGTAAAGGTTTTTGACTCTGACGGCAAGCTTGTCTACCTGAATCAGTATTCACTGAGCGACAACCGCACACTTAGATTCTCATTCCCGTGCGGCTCGGGAGAATACAGCATTTGGCTCGGCATGGCAAGCCGCGACACAGTGCTCAAAATCGCTGCGGATGGCAGTGCGCTCGCAAAATTGAGCGTCATTGCAAACGGAGCCGAGGTGAACAGCACGGAGAGCCTTGCCAATGCGGATTCCGTCACGGTGGAGGCGAGGGTCTTCGATAAAAATTGTGAAGATTTTGTTCTGGTTGCGGCGGCATATAAGGGCGGCGCAATACAGAGCGTTAAGATTATAGACAGAAAAAACATGACATATGCGGACGGAAAGTATTCCGCCGATATATCCAAAGATTCGTTTGCGGATGCGGATGAGGCAGGGTTTTATATACTCAAGTCACTCACAAACATGACTCCGCTCGGCAGAAACATTCATCTAAAGCATGAAGGGGGAAATTGATATGAAAAAACAACTGTTATCGGTGCTCGCCGCAATGGCGCTTGTGTGTGCCGGCGGCGCATATGCCGCAGATGATGTCATTTTCAGTGACGGCGCAGCTCGGATTTCCGATATTGCCGCAAAGAACACTGCCGTGAGCGTGACAGTGCTCAAGGGCGGTGTCACGCCGGAGAAGTTTAATTCGTCGGCAAACCCGACCGAACTCTGCGTGGGTTATCGCCAGACAGTGACGGATGCCGAGGGCAAATTCACCGTTGATTTCGACATCGGCACAAAAAGCGGCGAATATGAGGTTTACTTCGGTTCAAAAGATGCCGAATTGAAACACTCCTCAATCAGGTATGTAAACAAAACCGAGAATGAGGCGGCAATCTCCAAGCTTGCGGCGATATTCGACAAGGCGGAAGATGATCGCCCAGTCGATTTTGCGCTCCTTTTGTCATCGGATGCGGATGCACTCGGACTTGACGGTGCGCTTGTGGGCACTGCCGATGCGTCAAACGCCGCAAAGATATTCTTTGCAAGCGTGACTAAGGACAAAGTGACGGACTATGAGTCCGCTATGCAGACAATAGAAAAAGCGCTCGCCATAGAGTGCGTAAACGGCGGCAAAGCGACTTTCACCGCAGTTGCGGACAAACTGAATCTTCCGCAGAGCGTGACGAAATATTTGCAAAAAGACTTTTTTGACGATACGGCGAAGGCATATATAGATTCAAAGATGAAGTCCGCAGCCGATTTTGATTCATTTGACAAAGCGGCGGCAGAGGTTGTCTGCCTCGGAGTTATACGCCATGCGGACGGCACGGGTTATGTCAGAGAAAGCCTTATCGACAATGCGGCGCTCCTTGGCATAGATTCTGCAAGAGTGACGGACAAATTTGCGCAAAGCATAATCGGCAAGGACTACGAAAGTATAGCCGCAACGGGCGTGAACACCTGGGTTGACCCGGTGACTCCGACTCCCGGCGGCGGTGGCGGCAGCGGCGGCAAAGGCGGCTCGTCGGGCGGCGGTTCGCTGTCGAACATAACAGTGGACGGCGGAACGGTTGCACCCACCCCCATAGACCGCACTCCGGCGGCATTTGCGGACATGGCAGGCTTTGAATGGGCGGCAGCGGCTGTCGATTCGCTCCGCACCCAATCCATAGTGAGCGGCAAGGCGGACGGAATCTTTGCTCCGGCGGACAGCGTACTGCGCGAGGAGTTTGTGAAAATGCTGCTCGGCGGCATTCGCTTTGAGGAACTGTACGGAAGCATAAGCTTTGCCGATGTGTCGGCGAATGACTGGTTCGAACCATATGTGCGCAAGGCTTATCTTGCAGGCATAGTCAAGGGCATAAGTGACGATAAATTCGGTGTCGGCGGGAGGATAAGCCGTCAGGACATGGCGGTGATGTGCTATAACGCACTTGTCAAAAAAGGTGTCATGACCGACTCAGGTGAGGTGTCACTCGGATATGCCGATGCGGATCGAATATCCGATTATGCGGCAAAGGCGGTGTCGGCACTAGCCGCGGCAGGCATAGTTCGCGGAGACGAAAACGGATTTTTCAAGCCGACTGAAAGTGCAATGCGTGCAGAGGCGGCACAGATGATATATAACACCATGAACTATGCGGGGAGGTAAGAAATAATGAAAAAAATTCGTGTTTTAATCATGGCGGCAGTCATGCTCATTGCGACGGCACTCTCCGTATCTGCGGCGGACAGGACGAGTTTTGACTATGAAAATCAGAAACAACTGCTGATAAACCTGGGTGTCATCAGCGAAAACGACATCTCGGACGAGACTGCGGCTGTGAGCCGCGCAGATTTTGTGGCATATGCGGCAAGGCTCATTGCCATGCCGGAGAACCCGGATATCTCCGAGGAATATTTTGTGGATGTGGATTCGTCATTCTGGGGCGCAAAGCTTATTAACAGCTTTGCGCAAAGCGGCTACATATCGGTGGGTGCGGACAGGCTGTTTGAGCCCAACGAAAAAATCACCGCGCCCCAGGCATACAAGATAATCGAGTGCATACTCGGCTATGATGCGGCGGCACAGGCAAAGGGCGGCTATCCGACAGGTTACTCTGTGGTGGCAAAGAACATCGGTCTGCCGACCGTCGGCACGGAGGGATATCTTACCGTGCGCGACATGGTGTCGCTCTTTGCCGATGCCGGCGAGGTGCCCTTCTTTGAGGTGGAATCAATCGGCAACAACCGCGTGACCTACACCGACGATAACGATAATACTATATTTTACATCTATCACAATCTGCGCACTGCAGAGGGATTTGTGTCATCTGCGGACGGCATGAGTTTCGGCACCTCCGGCGCGGGGGAGGATGAAATCTGCGTGGACGGAGTGTTGTATTGCGCAAGTGAGATTAATTATCCCGGCGGCTATCTCGGCAGAGAGGTTAAGATTCTTTTTAAGGACAATGGCAGTGCCAAGGGCAGCGTGTACTTCGCGGCGGTCAGCAGTGACGAACACAATTTTGAGATAGATGCGAAAAAGCTTGATTCGCTGGATTCAAACTACAGACTTACATACTACACTGACGACAATTTCACAAAAAAATCGGGCGAGACTCTGCCGCGCAGTGTCACCGTAAACTACAACGGCGCCGTTGTGACAACTGATATCAGAAATTATTTCAACAATATAGAAAACGGCTATGTTCTCCTGTGCGATGCGGACAGGGACGGCAAGTGGGAGTATGCTCTGATAAAGGACTACCGCGACTGCGTGGTCGGTTTTACCGACAATGCACAGTCCGTGATATACGACAAGCGCAGCGGTGTGAGCTATGAGCTTGACGATATCAAGCATGCGCGCATATACAATGCAAAGCACGAGAGGGTGAACCTTGCGTCCGTGGCGGCCGGAACCGTGGTATCCGTGGCGCACTGCGGCGATTACATCGAGGTTGTCACGGGTTCGCAGAGCATAAGCGGTGCAATTGAGTCGATAGGCGAGAACGGCGGCAGAGTGTATGTCACTGTCGACGGTACGGAATACTGTGTGAACAAGGCATATGAGACGGAGTTTGCGAACAATGCAAGGGTGGGCGATAGTTGCACATTCCTTATCAATGCATACTCCGAAATATCATATGTTACTGTGGGCACGGCGCAGTATGGTTTCGGCTATCTCATAGGATTGCAGACCAAGGGCGCGCTCGACACCAAGGTGCAGGCAAAAATCTTCGGTCAGGACGGAGCAATGCATATTTACGACTTCCGCGACAGGGTGAAGATAGACGGCAAACAGCTTGACAAAGATGCCGACATAACAAACGCCCTGTCCGAGGGGAATAAGGTAAAAATCCAACTCATCCGCTACAAGACGGACGAGAACAGCGCCATCAGCGACATAGACACCGCCGAACTCGGCGAGGGCAATATATATAATTCGCTCACAGAGAGCGTACAGGTGGACGACAGCAGCTCGTCTCCCGATGCGCAGCGCGGATTCACCCAGGGCGGCGGCATAATGAGGGTCGGCATGGCAAATCTGTTCAATGCAAACACGGTCATCTTCTGGGTGCCGGGCGACAGCGTTATAGAGTCCGGCAGTTATGACGATTCGCAGTTCCGTGTGCTGCCGCAGTCAAAGTTCATTTCGGACATAGGCTACACCATAAAGGCATATAAGACCAATGCATCACACATCTATCAGGACGCGGCGGTTGTGTATGACGACGGTTCCGTGCCGTATGACTCCAACACCAACATCATGCTTGTGTCCAAGGTGACAAACGGACTCAATTCCGATGGCGTGAGCGCAAAGAGAATCACGGGTATGCGCGGCGGCGCAGAGGTCTCTCTCTGTGTGGCAAGCGGATTTTCGGGCACTATGCCCGATAAAGGTGACACCATAGCAATCGGCACGGATTTCAGGGGCGATATAAACAACATCGTTATGGTTTATGACTACAGCAAGGGCGGCACACCCACAAGCCAGGGCGGCAAATGGCAGTCTGACAGCAGATTTGTCGATTCGACAAACTTCTCGCAGAAATTCAACTGCACATTCGGCTATGCCGTGGCAAAGGACGGCACGGCAATTTCCTTAAGTGCGTCCGGCAGCGAGGATGTGACTGACTATGACGAAGTGATAGAAACCAAGTCATACAAGGTGACGGTGTTTGACGGCAGCGGCCGTGAAGGCAGGGTGTACGGCGGCTCCGTCGCCGACATCAAGGACGCTCACAGCGTGGGCGCGGCAAATGCGTCAAGGGTTATTGTGCATTACAGATATATCACGGTCAAAGACATTATTGTGTATAAATAGGAGAGCGAGACAATGTTTGATTCCATATGCGCCCCAAACGGGGCGCTCACATCTAAAATTTATTCTGTCTTTGCCGAGGCGGACGGCGTGTGCCGTTCGCTCTCGGTATATACCACACTTTCGTCCATGGCAAATGATCAGCATCCGCTTCCGGGCGACCTTGCCGCAGTGTATGACGAGATACCTCTGGGTGTTTATGTGGCAAAATCATATTTTTCGCTCCTCACATCGGACGGGGAAGTGAAAATCTCGGCAGAGTTTCACGGCGGTGCAGACGGCATAGAGGTTGTTGACAAAGATTTTTGCCGCGACGGCAACCGTGTGACATTCTGCGTAAGTCCGGGCGAGGCAGTCATGATAAAGATAGGCGGAATTTTCAGCAATTGTCTGCGGATTATCTGCAACAAGCCGGAGAATGCGGACGGGAAAATCAACAAAGACGGAAAAGTGAAAAAAATCGAATTTGCACCCGGGTACTACACTGCGGACAACTGTGATTATATCGTCAAGGACGAGCACGGTTTCCCGGTTATAAACTGTCTGACGGACGGCACCGAGGTGCACATCTGCGATGGCGCCGTGGTGAACGCCGCCTTTGTGCTCAGCGGATTGCACGGCGTGCGCATATACGGCGGCGGTGTGGTGAGCACCGTGGAGCAGTGCTATGGCGCGGAGGACGGATTCACCGCCGAACCCATGTTCGGACCGTTGAAAAAATTCACTCCTCCGTCAGTTTTCATAAAGACGGATTGCTCCGACATCAGCATAGAGGGCATAACTCTAAGCAGCAATTTCCGCGGAATAGTCATCCGCAACAGCGAGGATATACGCATTGATTCTGTGAAAATTTTCACCAATTGCATAAACGCTGACGGACTCAACATGATGAACGCAAGGCGCGTCAGCGCAAAAAACTGCTTTATCCACAGTCAGGACGACTGCGTGGCGGTGTTCACATCGTGTGACTCAATACTCTATCTGGGCGACGGCGGCTGCCCCGATCCCGTGCCCGTTTCCGAGGACATAGAGATATCGCACTGCACTCTTGTGACGGCATGCAGACCATTTTGCATAGGCGGTCATGCCACGGGCGCTACCGATCCTCACGACAGCGTGCGCCGCATTTTTGTGCATGACTGCGATTTAATCAACTACCGCTATTACGATGTTCCGGATATTCCGCGCGTCAAAAAGTGGTCGGGATTTATGCGCATCCTCTCACAGTCGGAGCAATTGATTTCTGATATCAGATTTATCAATATCCGCTGCCGCAAACGGGTCGATTATGAAGGTCAGCCCATACACATAGAGGTGCGCGGCGGCTCGGATGCATCATATACCGAGCACGGCGGCTATCGCATAGAGAATGTGCTTTTTGAAAATGTGTCGTTTCAGGCGAAAACCGACATTGACTTGCCGAGTGCGCTCTACAGTACCGCGGACGGTGCGGACAGCGACAGATGCATAGACGGGGTGGTGTTTTGCAATGTCACATTCGGCGATGAGCCTATGACAGGAGGAGAGGATTTTCTCGAGATAAGCGGCAATGTAAAGAATATCACTGTAATTTGAAAGGACACCGAAAATGAAAAAAATCTTTGAATCCTACAAATACTCCCTCCGCGTGACGGAGGGAACCGACACAAAAAACATACCCGTATATACATCTCTGCTTACAGACGGCGGATTTAACAATATCACTCTGCCGGACGATGTTTACAAAGAATATGACGGCCTCGGCATGGGCACTCACACCGTGCGCACATATTTTGCCTCGTTTGAGTTTGAAAACAGCGCTGCGGCGGAGATAAAACTTCCGTCGGGCGTGAAGAATATAAAGATAAAACCCGAGAACGCCGTGAAAGCCGATTTCTCGGACGGCATCGTGCGCTTTTGTGTGAGCGGGAGCGTCAATTTTGTCATAGACCCCGACGGCGACATATTCGGCGGTCTGCGTGTTTTCTGCAACAAGCGCAAACCGATGCCGACAGGGTTTGAACATGAGATAATCTTTCGCCGCGGTCTGCACACCGCAGACAACTGCGATTATATCCGCACAGATGAACACGGTACTCCCGTGATTGATTCTGTGCCCGACAACACGCTTATATACATCGCCGACGGCGCTGTGGTGAATGCGGCAATAGTCCTGCGCGGTGTGCACAATGTTCACATCTGCGGCGCGGGCACATTGTCTCTGATAGACAGGTGTCACGGTGCGGATCGGGATTTTGATTATCCCGACGGGCAGATGTGGGGTGCCTTTCGCTATTGGGCGGTGCCCAATGTGTATGTGCGCAGCGGCAGTTCGCACATCACCGTCGAGGATATTGTGCTCAACTGCGAGTTCCGCGGAGTGGTTCTGCGCAACTGCGAGCACATTGCACTGCGCAATGTGAAAATGTTCACATCCACCGAAAATGCCGACGGCATCAACTGCTACAACACATCGCAGCTGCTTGTTGACGGCTGCTGGATTGAGAGTGCGGACGATTGTTTCTGTATGTATAATTCATGTGACTCCATACCGTCTCTTTTTGATGACGGTTATGATGATGTCAAGCCCGTCTGCCGTGCCGTTGAGGTAAAAAATTGTGTCATGAGCTCAAATGCGCGCCCGATAGTGCTTGGCGGTCATGCGACCGGCAGCACAAATCCGCGCTGCGTCATAGAGGACATACATATTCACGATTGCCGCGTCATAGAGACGCCGTATCGTGCATTTTGCAATAATCCCGACGATTATTCTATGTACTGGAGCGGATTCATGCGCATTTTGTCACAGAGCGAGCAGATAGTGCGCGGTATTTGCTTTGAAAACATGGTTATAGAGGTGACACGGGGCAGCAATTCCAAGCCGGTGCATATAGAGGTGCGCGGCTCTCAAAATGCGTCCTACACCGAGAACTCCGGTTACAGGATAGAGAACATTATGTTCAGGAATATTCAGATTAAGGGCAGTACGGAAAGGCTCATTCCGTCGGTTATCCGCTGCCGTGCCGCCGTGGATGAAAATGATAACTGCGGCATAAGCGGAGTCACATTTGACAATCTTACGACAGACGGACGGAAAATCGGAAGTGAGCAGATTGTTATCGAGGGGAATTGTGAAGATATACGGTTCTGAATAAAAATTAAAACGGACGCCATGTTTTTAATGCAAAAACATGGCGTCTCCGAAACTGAAGAACCTATAACGGTTTTTGATTGCCTCCGCATAAGCGTTCATGATTATTTCCTTGCTTGAGAAAGCCGACACAAGCATCAGCAGTGTGGATTCCGGCAGATGAAAGTTGGTTATCAGGCAGTCCACGCATTTGAATTTGTACGGCGGATAGATGAATATGTCCGTCCAGCCGCTGCTTCCACGCACTGATCCGTCTCCGTCTGCCACGGTCTCCAGGGTGCGGGTGGTGGTGGTGCCGACGGATATTATTCTGCCGCCGTTTTTCTTGGTTTCGTTAATCGCGTCGGCAGTCTTTTTTGTGATAGAATAGAACTCCGAGTGCATTTTGTGGTTTGTAACATCATCCACTTTTACCGGGCGGAATGTGCCGAGCCCCACATGGAGTGTGATATATTCAATTCTAACTCCCTTTTGCTCAATCTCGGAGAGCAGTTCTTTTGTAAAGTGCAGTCCGGCAGTCGGTGCGGCCGCAGAGCCTTCGTGCTTTGAGTACACTGTCTGATATCTCTCGCGGTCGTCCAGGTGTGCCGTAATGTACGGCGGCAGCGGCATTTCACCCAGCTCGTCGAGCAGGTTTTCCCACAGCCCGTCGTATTCAAAACGCACAAGCCGGTTGCCGTCGTTTATTGTCTCGAGTATCTCGGCTTTCAGCTTGCCGCCTCCAAACACAAACCGTGCGCCGGGCTTTGCCTTCTTGCCGGGTTTTAATATTACTTCCCATTCGTTTGTGGATTTTCGGTTCAGCAGCAAAAACTCTATCTTGCCGCCCGTGCTCTCTTTTTCGCCGATGAGCCTCGCCGGGATGACGCGCGTGTCGTTAAGCACCAGGCAGTCGCCCGGTTTTAACTCGTCTTTAATGTCACGAAATATCTTATGGCTCATCTCGCCCGTTTTTTTGTTCACCGTGAGCAGTTTTGACGATGCCCTGTCGGCAAGCGGCGTCTGGGCAATCAGCTCATGTGGTAAATCATAATAAAAATCACTTGTTTTCAATGTTTTAATGCTCCTTTGCGATTTTTGCACTACTGCAAATTTGTACCCGGGTAATAGAATGCTAATATCTGTTCGTAACCGAACCCACGGTCTGCCATGGCTTTCGCCCCATACTGGCTCATGCCGAGCCCATGCCCCCAGCCGTGCCCGTCAAATCGATATGCCAGTGCGGTCTGATTAACTGTGGAATTGCCCGCTGCGCTGCGCACGATGAACGGATAGGCAAACTCCGCCTTGCCGCCGGTGAATATCGCCATAAATTCCGCAAGCGGCTCTTTGCCGGCTGAGGTGATCGCCGTCGTGCCGGCAGATGCGTCCGCCGATACCGGCGTCACGGTGTATCTCTGGCTGAACAGCGTTGCAGACCCGGCCCAGGTGCGCGTGCCGTCGTTTGTGTATTCTTTTGTACCCGTTGTGCCTGTTATGGTCAGCTTGTACACCTGACCGGTTGTTGGCTCTGCCGTCGCCGTTACGGCGGTCACCTTGCCTATGTTCACACCGTTTGCAAGGAGTTTTGCCTCAATTTCTGCCGTGGTGAGCGTTGTGCTCCAGTTGTATCTCGTCGCCTCGGACGGGTTTTCGTAGATGTCCTCCACTCCGCGCAGATATGGCACATCGTTTCCCCACACATATTTTGCTGTCGATGTGTGACCGCCGTCACACGAGAAGAAAAGTGTGTCCGCAAGTGCGCCGTTGTACATGAGATATCTTCCCTTTGTTTCGTCCGACGCGCGGATTGTGCTTGCCGCCTCCGCCGCCACTCCTCCGTATACCTGGCAGTGCACCGTCGGGCATACATCAAAGCCGGCTGCATTGTGCTTGCCCTTGTTTGATATGGCGTAGTTGCGCGCGCACACTGCCTGCGCCTTGAGCGCCTCTATGTGCCAGCTTGATGACATCTCCCTGCCGATTACGCCTTTTATGTAGTCGTCGGGCGAGATGAGGTTTATCACCGCCATTTTGCCACCGCCGGCATTGAGTATCTCTATGCCGCCGCGGTATTCCTTGCCGTTCACACGGACCAATCCGCCGTCCGCTGCCATGAATGTGAGCCGCTGACCGCTGTTGGTGTCGAAAGTGTCGTTTCCGTAGGTGCAGACACCCTCAGTGCTCATCGTCACATTGATTGCCGCTTCGCCGTATTTCATTTGTTCCGAGAAAACTCTGTTGTCGTCAATGCCGATGAGAAAACCCGCCGAGGATTCCAGCGAGCATTGACTGACAGCGTCTGTGCCGTAACTGATGCCCACTCTGAGCATTTCGCTGTTGTCCGCCGCATAAACTGTATAGGAACTTAAAATCAAAAGTGATATGGATATACATAAAAATTTCTTCATCTGTGTACCTCCCCTGAAATATGCATATACTATAGAATAAAATATTTTTGCGATATAGTCAAGTAATTTGCCGAATTTGTAAAAAAATCGACATAATTGTTGACTTATATGTGCTTTAGTGGTATCCTGTAAGAGAATAAAACTGAATTTACGGAGGTCATAGCAGTGAAAAAATACAATGTTGCTGTTGTTGGTGCAACCGGCATGGTCGGCCGCACATTTTTGAAGGTCCTTGAGGAAATCAAACTCCCGGTTGAGAACTATTGGCTCTTTGCGTCAAAAAGGTCTGCCGGACAGAAGATTGAGTTTATGGGAAAAGAATATGAGATTGAGGAACTCACCGAAAACTCGTTCGACCGCGGCGTTGATATTGCGCTGTTCTCGGCAGGAGGCTCCGCAAGCGAAAAATTCGCTCCCATAGCAGCATCCAAGGGATGCGTGGTTATAGATAATTCCAGCGCATGGAGAATGGATCCCGAGGTGCCGCTTGTTGTGCCTGAGGTTAATCCGGGTGACATAGAGTGGAACAAGGGTATCATTGCAAATCCCAACTGCTCAACAATCCAGGCTATGGTTGCGCTCAAGCCGCTGCACGATAAATACAAAATCAAGAGAGTGGTCTATTCCACATACCAGGCCGTGTCGGGTGCCGGCATGGCGGGATACAAGGATTTGGAGAACGGACTCAAGGGCGAGGCGCCCAAGAAATTCCCGCATCAGATTGCCGGAAACTGCCTGCCTCATATAGATGTTTTCCTGCCTAACGGATATACTAAAGAAGAAATGAAGATGGTCAACGAGACGAGAAAAATCCTCGGTGATGATTCCATCAGAATCACAGCCACCACAGTTCGTGTGCCGGTATTCAACAGCCACAGCGAATCCATAAATGTCGAGTTCTACAATCAGTTTGACCTTGATGAGCTTAAAGAGGTGCTTAAGGAAGCTCCCGGAATTGTGGTTCAGGATGATCCGGAGCACGATGTGTATCCGCTTGCGCTTAACGCAACGGGCACAAACGAGACTTATGTCGGCAGAATCCGCCGTGATGACAGCGTGGAGAGCGGCGTCAACCTGTGGGTTGTTGCGGACAATATAAGAAAAGGTGCGGCGGCAAACGCTGTACAGATTGCTCAGAAACTTATTGAATATTGGGAAAGCAAATAAAAAAATCCTCGGAGGTAATTATGAAATCAACTGTATTTACGGGTTCGGGCGTAGCCCTTGTAACACCTTTTGATAAAACAGGCGAAGAAATTAATTATGACAAACTCGGAGAACTTTTGGAATTTCACATAGAAAACGGTACCGACGCCATAATCCTGTGCGGAACCACGGGTGAGGCGCCCACTTTGCCGGACGAACAGCATTGCGAGGCTGTAAAGTATGCCGTGCAAAAGATAAACGGCAGAATTCCTCTCATAGCCGGCACGGGCTCCAACTACACCGACCATGCCGTCATGATGACGAAATTTGCACAGAGTGTGGGTGCGGATGCGGTGCTCTGCGTGACGCCTTATTACAACAAGACCACGCAGCGCGGACTCATAAAGCACTATGAGACGATTGCGGCGTGCACGGATCTGCCGATAATCATGTACAGCGTGAAGTCGCGCACGGGTGTGAACATCGAGCCGGAAACGGCGGCAACTCTGTCGAAAATCGAAAATATAGTCGCCATAAAAGAGGCGAGCGGAAATATATCTCAGGTGGCTAAAATAGCCGCACTGTGCGGCGACAGACTGGACATATATTCCGGTAACGACGATCAGATAGTGCCGGTCATGTCGCTCGGCGGCAAAGGAGTAATATCTGTGCTTGCAAATGTCGCGCCGCGCCGGACCCACGACATCGTCATGAAGTACCTTGAGGGTGACACCGCTCAGAGCCTTAAGATGCAGCTTGAGGCGGCGGAGCTTAACGAGGCGCTTTTCTGCGAGGTAAATCCCGTGCCGGTAAAGACAGCGTGCAACCTCATGGGCATGGATGTCGGCCCTGTCAGACTGCCGCTTTGCGAGATGAGCGACGACAACCTTGCAAAACTCAAAAAGGCACTTATAAACTATGGTTTAATCTAAAGGAATGTTGATAAAATGATAAATATTATACTCAGCGGCTGCAACGGCAAGATGGGCAAAGTCATCTCGCAGCTTGCGGCGGAAGATAACGAATGTAAAATAGTGTGCGGACTGGACATCAACACGGACTCGTGCTCCGATTATCCCGTTGTTGATGACATAAACAAATTTGACGGAAAAGCCGATGTTATCATCGACTTTTCCAATCCGGCCGTTGCGGACGGGCTTATCGATTATTGCGGCAGGACGGGCACTGCGCTTGTTATGGCGACAACGGGTCTGTCCGATGAGCAGATAAAGGCGTTGGACAAGCTGTCGGAGACTGCGGCGGTTTTTCGCAGTGCAAATATGTCACTCGGCATCAACCTTCTCATCAGCCTTGTAAGGAAAGCCGCGTCGGCTCTCGGGGGCGATTTTGACATAGAGATTGTGGAGAAACACCACAACAGAAAGATAGATGCGCCAAGCGGTACGGCTCTCATGATTGCTGATGCCATGGCGGAAGAACTGAGCGACAAGCCGGAATATGTGTACGACAGGCACAGCGTGCGCAAGAAACGCTCGCACGATGAAATCGGCATACATTCTGTGCGCGGCGGCACCATAGTCGGCGAACACGAGGTGATTTTTGCCGGCAATGACGAGATAATCGAGATAAAGCATACCGCCATGAGCAGAGAGATTTTTGCCGTGGGCAGCATCAAGGCGGCAAAATTCATTGCGGACAAAAAACCGGGTATGTATTCAATGCAGAATATGATGTGATTCGGCGGATTTTATGTTATACACATTCAACAAAAATCGACAATGTGTCTTGCGCACTTTATAGAATCTATGATAAAATATTAACAATGTAATCAGTAGGAAAGGGGTAAAAAAATGATCTACAGTTCAGAAGTTGAAAATATGTGTGTGGTTGCCAAAGGTGCAAACCACGGCCCGGCTCCGATTCCGGAAGAGGGCAAATGGGTAAAAGCCAAAGAGATTAAAGACATATCCGGTCTTACTCACGGCATCGGTTGGTGTGCACCTCAGCAGGGAGCCTGTAAACTGACACTCAATGTCAAAGACGGCGTTATCCAGGAGGCACTGGTTGAGACAATCGGCTGCTCCGGCATGACTCACTCCGCCGCTATGGCATCGGAGATTCTCCCCGGCAAAACAATTCTTGAGGCACTCAACACCGACCTCGTGTGCGACGCTATCAATACCGCAATGAGAGAACTCTTCCTCCAGATTGTATACGGAAGAACTCAGACAGCTTTCTCCGAGGGCGGCCTGCCGATAGGTGCGGGTCTTGAGGATCTCGGTAAGGGTCTGCGCAGCCAGGTCGGCACAATGTACGGTACACTGGCAAAAGGTTCAAGATATCTTGAAATGGCAGAGGGTTATGTAACCAAAATTGCTCTTGACGAAGACAACGAAATCATCGGCTACAAGTTTGTACATATGGGCAAAATGATGGAAATGATAAAGGGCGGCATGGATGCTAACGAGGCTCTTGAAAAAGCAAGCGGTCAGTATGGCAGAATAGACGACGCTGCAAAACTTATCGACCCGAGAAACGAATAATAGAGGAGGAGAGCTGAAAATGGCATTGTTCGAAAGTTATGAAAGAAGAATTGACAATATAAACGCCGTTCTTAACGCAAACGGCATAGCTTCCATCGAAGAAGCAAAAGCAATCTGCGATGAAAAGGGCATTGACCCCTATGCAATCGTAAAAGGTATTCAGCCGATCTGCTTTGAGAACGCCGCATGGGCATATGTTGTGGGTGCCGCTCTTGCCATAAAGAGAGGCTGCACCGTTGCCGCAGACGCTGCGGAAGTTATCGGTGAAGGCCTGCAGGCATTCTGCATCAAAGGCTCCGTTGCAGACGACAGAAAAGTTGGCCTGGGTCACGGAAACCTCGGCGCAATGCTCCTGCGTGAGGAGACAAAGTGCTTTGCGTTCCTCGCAGGTCACGAGTCATTCGCCGCTGCAGAGGGTGCAATCGGTATTGCAAAATCCGCAAACAAGGTCAGAAAAGAACCCCTTCGTGTAATCCTCAACGGTCTCGGAAAAGACGCAGCTCAGATTATATCAAGAATAAACGGCTTTACTTATGTAAAGACTCAGTTCGACTACGCTACGGGCGAAGTTAATGTTGTGTCCGAGAAAGCATATTCCAATGGCGAGAGAGCACTTGTAAAATGCTACGGCGCAGACGATGTAAGAGAAGGTGTTGCCATCATGCACAAAGAGGGCGTGGATGTTTCAATCACAGGTAACTCCACCAACCCGACAAGATTCCAGCACCCGGTTGCCGGCACATACAAGAAGGAATGTATCGCTCTCGGCAAGAAGTATTTCTCCGTTGCATCCGGCGGCGGCACGGGCAGAACCCTGCACCCGGACAACATGGCTGCGGGCCCGGCTTCATACGGCATGACAGACACCATGGGCAGAATGCATTCCGATGCGCAGTTCGCAGGTTCGTCCTCTGTTCCGGCTCATGTTGAGATGATGGGCTTCCTCGGAATAGGCAACAACCCGATGGTTGGCGCAACTGTTGCTGTTGCGGTTGCCGTACAGGAAGCAATGAACAAATAATATAGCCTGAAAAGCGCATGAATAGGGAGTAGTGCGGGGTAGATGTGTGGTTATCCATACATTATTCCTACACTACTCCTACATTATTCTTACACCTAATTCACACCGTTGTCATGGATTCGACTCTGATGTGCGCAGCGTAATTTACGAAATTTTAATTCCGATTCATGCCGATAGGCAATTTATTAAATATACGGCAGGCAACGAGGTTCATAAAATACTTTTCGCAAAATACATTGATTATATCCTGATCTTGCAAAACGATATTTCAAGCGTTCGGCGGATATTGACAATTATGCAATTTGGTGGTAAAATCAAATTAATCGGGCAAATGGGACTCCGACAATACAGGTCCGTGTCCCGTTTGATTAAAAACAAAAGAGGGGGATAGCGAAATTCCCCGGAACGGAGAAATCTATGAAAATCAAGACAAAACGCGTTTTCGCGGCAATTGCGGCTTTGGTTATAATGTCGCTTTTGTGTGCCGTGCCGCTTTTTGCGGCGGCAGAGCCGGAGGAGACGCCGACAGCCGCTCAGACAGAGACTGTCGCAAGTGAGGGAGATGCAATGCTGATATCTCTTGATGATGAAAATCAGGCAGACGGCAACGGTGCATCGGACGAGGCAGCGACAGATGAAGATGCGTCCGGCGAAGAAAGTGATGAGGACGCTGCGCCGACAAGCAAGGCGTACGGAACTCTGCTTGCGTTGCTGCCGCCGCTCATCGCCATAGCGCTTGCACTCATCACAAAAGAAGTTTATTCATCGCTTTTCATCGGTATAGTTGCCGGAGGATTGCTTTATTCCAACTTTTCGTTTGTCGGAACGGTGGTTCATGTGTTCCGGGACGGGTTTGTCAGCAGTATAGCAGATTCATATAACACCGGTATATTGCTGTTCCTGGTTGTTCTCGGCGCACTGGTTGCCATGATGAACAAGGCGGGCGGAAGTGCCGCATTCGGTCAGTGGGCGTCAAAGAGAATCAAGACAAAAGTCGGCGCTCAGCTCATGACGATACTCCTCGGTGTGCTTATATTTATAGACGATTATTTCAACTGTCTCACCGTCGGCAGCGTTATGCGCCCTGTGACGGACAAGCACAAGATATCCAGAGCAAAGCTTGCCTATCTCATAGATGCAACGGCGGCTCCCGTGTGTATAATCGCCCCGATTTCTTCATGGGCGGCAGCGGTCAGCGGATTTGCAAAGGACTCCGGCATGAACGGATTCCAACTGTTCCTGAGTGCAATTCCGTATAACTTTTATGCGATACTCACCATAGTAATGATGATTACAATAACCCTGCTCAAGTTTGACTACGGTCCGATGACCATTCATGAGGCAAACGCCGCAAAGGGTGACCTTTTCACAACGGGCGGAGCGGAGCAGACAAAGGAGAACAACGAAATTCTCTCCAAGAACGGCAAGGTTATCGACCTGATTTTGCCTGTGGTTACCCTCATCATCTGCTGTGTGTTCGGCATGATATATTCCGGCGGTTTCTTCACCGTCGGTGAGGAAGGCTACAGAGATGTGATAACGGCTTTCTCAAACAGCGACGCATCGGTCGGCCTGGTGTACGGCTCGTTCATAACGCTTATCCTCACGGTAATATTCTTTGCTGCAAGGCGCGTTATAACTTTCAACGAATGTATGGAGGCAATTCCGGAGGGATTCAAGGCGATGGTTCCGGCAATAATGATTCTTGCTTGTGCATGGACCCTCAAGGGCATGACAGACAGCCTTGGTGCCAAGGAATGTATCGCAGCACTCGTACAGGGCTCTGCGGGCAGCTTTATGAAGTTTTTGCCGGCAATAATCTTCCTCATAGCAGTGGGACTTTCGTTCTCGACAGGTACATCGTGGGGTACTTTCGGCATACTCATCCCGATAGTTATCAATGTGTTCGGCTTTGAGAGCGGCAATATAACCATCATTGCCATATCGGCTTGTATGGCCGGCGCAGTTTGCGGCGACCACTGCTCACCGATATCCGACACGACCATCATGTCATCGGCAGGTGCAAAGTCTGACCATATCAACCATGTTACCACACAGTTGCCGTATGCGCTCACGGTTGCGGCGGTGTCATTCGTTTGCTATGCGGTAGCCGGATTTGTGCCGAATGCACTTATTATGCTGCCACTGTCAATAGCGCTTATGATAGTCACATTGCTTGTAATAAAGCAAACAATAGGCAAAAAGCAAGTTAATTAATATTGTCCGTTTTTTTGGACAGATGATATTGTATAATGTACTCATAAACAAAAGACAAAAGGAGTTGTCGTTATGAGTACATTATCTTTATTTGCCACGGTATATTGGTTTTTTGCAAAACCGCTTTTGTTCATGGTTCTGCCCACGGTTATAGTGGGGCAGAGGGTTTTGAATGTGTCGCGCACAAAGACGGCACAAAAATAAGAAAATGCAGACTGTGACAGGGTTCGTGAGGGCATATTTTATTTTGTTGTATGGGCGGATTCTGTGCGATGCGCGTGGAAAGTATTCCGTCAAAGGATGTGTATGTGTTTTTTATTCTTAGGCGACGAGTTCAGCGCTACCGCACTGCTGTCCGAGGCGACAAGAATAAAAAACACATACACAGACGGCACAAGTTTTTATTCGTGCGAAATAAAATGTGCCCTCGCTTGCCTTTGAGCGATTTGCTGTTTGTTCGCAAGACAGACGAGACGGCGCAGTATGCATTTACGGAATTTCAGGTGAAGTAATGAATTACATAGGTCAGGTAGTAGGCATTGTTGCCATAGCAGTGTCGTTTTTGATATATCAGCAAAAAAGCCGCGGCCGCATGGTTGCCGTCAAACTTGTTACGGATTTTTTGTGGGTGGCTCATCATCTGCTGATTCTGAGTTACCCGGCCGCTGCGACGACAAGCGTCTCGGTGCTGCGTGAACTCTTGTTTTTGCCGGAGAAATCGGTGAAGCACAGACGGGTGCTCGTACCGCTGTTCTCTGCTTTTTTCATCGGGGCGGCACTTGCCGCTTGGAAAGATGTTTTCAGTGTTTTCCCGGCGATTGCGTCGTGCCTCACCACGGTGGCATTCGGCAGTAAACGGATAAAGATGATTCGCATATTTACCCTGTGTGCTTCTGTCAGCATGATGACATATGCGGTGCATTATCTATCCGTGCCGACGATGATAAACGAGACACTTGTTCAGGGGTCGATAATAATCGCTTTCATAAGAGATGGCAAAAAAATAAAGGAAACGGAATAAACCGTCTCCTTTATTTTTTTATGAATTAAAGTCCGAGAGTCTTGAGGTAATCTCTGCTCATCTTTGCAGCCTCAAGGGGATCTCTGTCGGGCGACTGATCCTGCTCCACGATCACAATCTCTGCACCTGCGTCCTCGGCAGCTGCAAGGATTGATTTCCAGTCCTGAATGCCGTAGCCGACAGGCATAAACTTAAATCCGCTCTCCTCGCGGCTCTTGGGTTTCTGTTCTGCGCCGCTCTCGTCGATAAGTCCGTAAACCGGGCCTCCGCCGAGTTTCTCACATACAAAGTCTTTGAGGTGAACGACTTCGATTTTGCCGGTGTATTTTCTCAAATATTCCGACGGATCATAGCCGGCATAGTGTATCCAGCAAGTGTCAAACTGCGGTTTAAGCAAATCGTTCGGGATTGTTGCATACATCCTGTCGATGATCGTCTCTCCGTCAATTTTCTGGAACTCAAAATCATGGTTGTGGTACATAAGCTGGATTCCGTTTTCTTTCATGGTCTTGCCGAGCTCTGTGAATTTCCTCATGGTCTCGTCCCAGTTGTTTTTATATTCATCAACCGTGTACCACGGAATAGCGCAGTATTTTGCGCCGATCGTCTTAAGGAAATCTATCGCCGGCTGACCTTCCTCCCAAAAGAGGCTCGGAGCCTGGTGAACAGATACGCACTCAAGACCGTGCTTGTCGAGAAGTGCCTTTACTTCCTCGGCACTCTTGCCGAAATATCCTGCAAACTCAACATAGTCATAGCCCATTGCCTTTACTTTGCCCAGTGCGTCGTCCATGTCCTTTTTCATGGCGTCACGAATGCTGTAAAGCTGAAGACCTACTTTGAATTTTTTCATTATAATCATCCTGCTTTCTTATAAATTATATTTCGGGAATTTCTACTTTTATCTCCTCGCCGGCTCTGCTCGACTTGTTGATTGCGTCGATTATAGCCTGGTTGATGAGGATCTCTTTTGACGAAACGGGCGCTTTGCCGCCGTTCTTCACCGCATCCAGGAAGGAGCGGATCTTGTAGTAGAAGCAACCCTCGGCAAGCGGTGGCTGCATCGGGAATTCCGTTTCGACATCTTTGCCGGCAATTCTCTGATACAGCTTGAGCGGGCCGCCGATAGAGCCGTTCCAGCACTCTGTCGAGGGGATTCTCAGGCTTCCCTTTGTGCCCATTATTATGGTGTCTCCCGGGGTGTCAAGGTGCATTGCCCACGCGATTCTGAAGTCGAGGATTATGCCGCCCTCAAGACGAACGAAAGCTGCACCGAAATCGTCAACACCAAAGATGTCTGCATACTCTGCCGGTTTGCCATCGGATATGAAGTAGTCGGGGTCTTTGCCGAAGAAATCGGACACATAGCCTGTAACGGTGAGCGGTTTGGGATAGCCGATAGCGTTGAGCACCATGTCGAGAGAGTAGCATCCAATGTCGCCGAGTGCGCCGATGACACCCTTGTCAGCCTCGATAAATGTTGTGCCGAAAGGTGTCGGTATGCCGTGTCTTCTGCCGCCGCCCGTCTGGATATAGTAGATCTTGCCGAGCGCGCCGGACTGAACTATGCTCTTGACCATCTTCATGTTGTTGTCAAATCTGGGCTGGAACCCTATTGAGAGAATCTTGCCGCTTGCTTTTTCCGCTTTGCAGATTGCAACAGCTTCCTCTGTGGTAACGCACATCGGTTTTTCCAAAAGTACATTCACACCGTGCTCCAGAGCGTATATTGCGCACTCTGCGTGGGTGCTGTTGTATGTACAGATGCTTACTGCGTCAATTCCGCCGGCGTCGATGAGCTCCTTGTGGTCGTGGTAGCACTTGACACCCTCCACGCCGTTTTCTTTGAAAAATTTTTCGGCTTTGCCGTCGATGAGGTCTGCGCCGGATACGATTTCAACATCGGGCATTTTGAGGTATTCTCTAATGTGGGAACCGGCAATCCAACCTGTGCCGATAATGCCGATTCTTACTTTTTTTGATGCGTCAATGACCGTCTCGGTCTGGTCAAATTTGAAAGCATCCAAATCACTTTTAGCCATTTGTCATAACTCCTTCATAAAAATATTGATTTTTTTCAAATCATATGTTATATTGATTATAGCAATGATATTGACTTTTTTCTATAAAAATGTTGACAGTTGTTTGAAATATATTGACAAAGAGGAATTTTGATATGTACAATGAACAGGTGATATTCCCAAATCCCAATATGCCGCTGCGAATCGTTGATCATAGTGGATTGGCAAAAATCGGTGCTCTGTGTAAGATGCATTTTCACACAGAGCTTGAGTTTCTGATGATAAACAGCGGCTCCACGATTTGCCGCACCGACGAAGGCGAATATGTCGGCAATGCCGGTGAACTGATATTTATAAACAGCCGTGTGCCGCATATGACAGAGGTTTTGGCTGACGGAACGAACAATACGCTGATACAGTTTCGCTCACCATCGCCGGTGCAAAACAACGCAATGCGCTATATGATGCGTTTTCTGCGTTCAAACGATATCGGCTGCCATGTGTTCAAAAAAGATGATCCCGATCTTGATGAGGCGGTGGGCATAGTCAATGATATGCGCTGCGAAAACAGAGAGAAAAGCAACGCTTTTGAATACTATCTCATGGCAGATATATACAGAATGATTGCCCTGCTGCACCGCAAGGGACTCATGGCGGACGGCAGTGCGCCCGATATTAAGGCCATGGAGAAAATCGTTCCTGTGATTGAGTTTATCGATTCAAACTACACCGAGCATCTGGAGCTTGAGACTTTCAGCCGTGTGCTCAATCTCAATGAATATTATTTTTGCCGCCTTTTTAAGAAGGCTACGGGCAGCACGGTTACGGATTATCTCAATTTTGTGAGAATCTGCAAGGCGGAAAAACTGCTCAAGACTGACATGAGCATATCGGAAATATCATTTAATGTAGGTTTTTCGTCGCTGTCGTATTTCAACCGCATATTCAAAAAATACAAGTTCTGCTCGCCCACGGAGTACCGAAAAATCAGCGGAAGGATAGACGGTTTGATACTCGGCAGCTGAAGAATGAAATTTTTGCGCAAACGCGAAAAAACTTGTGAAAACTATTGACAAACACGGTCGGATGATATATAATTATATGGTATCATGCGTAAGGAATGGGGATATTATGCCCGTTTGACACTACGGTACAAACAAAGGAGGACTTAAAGTTGTTTGAGAACATATCGTCGGACAGCTTGGTTGCGGGATTGCGCAGGAGCATAAAGCTTATTGAGGCGGACGGTGCCGAAATGGCTTATGTTGCGTCGGACATTGCCCCGAACATACATGAAGGCTTTGTCAATCTGTGCGCACAGCATGGTGTTCCGGTAACGGAGGTTCCGTCAAAATCAGCACTCGGCAAGGCTTGCCGCATAGATGTTGACGCCGCCGTAGTTACGATTCGCAAATGATAAGCGGTTAATCTGCTCCGCAAGGGGCATTTTAATATAAATACTTTTACAGGAGGTGAAATTAATTGCCTACATTTAATCAGTTAGTAAGAAAGGGCAGACAGACATCGGACAAGAAGTCTACGGCTCCGGCACTCCAGTTCGGATTCAACTCACTCAAAAAGAGAGCTACCGATCAGAGCGCTCCTCAAAAGAGAGGCGTTTGCACAGCCGTTAAGACAATGACCCCTAAAAAGCCTAACTCGGCTCTGCGTAAGATGGCCAGAGTAAGACTTACAAACGGAATCGAAGTATCCGCTTATATTCCGGGTATGGGTCACAATCTCCAGGAGCATAGTGTTGTTCTTATCAGAGGAGGCAGAGTTAAGGACCTCCCGGGTGTAAGATATCACATCATCCGCGGAGCACTTGACGCATCCGGTGTTGCCAACAGAAAACAGGCAAGGTCAAAATACGGCGCAAAAGCAAAATAATGCGCATTGTCTGAAACAAACTGATGTAAGCTGATCCGGATGTCGGACACTTACAATTCAAGGTAAGTAGTGCGGCAGTACGAATTATATATATTTGTATTGAGCACTGACAAGCATGACGCTTGAGTACCTGTGAAATCATTTTATTATGAAGGAGGGAAGCAAAGTGCCACGAAAAGGTTATATTGCAAAGAGAGAAGTACTCCCCGATCCTATGTACAACAATGTTGTTGTGACTAAGCTTATCAATAACATCATGCTGGACGGAAAAAAGGGTGTAGCTCAGAATATCGTTTACGGCGCGTTTGACATTGTTGCCGAAAAGACAGGAAAGGATCCGCTTGAGGTATTCCTCGAAGCTATGGAAAACATAATGCCTGTTCTTGAAGTTAAGGCAAGAAGAGTCGGCGGTGCGACATATCAGGTTCCGATCGAAGTAAGACCCGACAGAAGACAGACACTCGGTCTTCGCTGGCTTACAATCTATTCTCGTCAGAGAAGTGAGAGAACCATGAAAGAAAGACTTGCAAACGAGATTATGGATGCTGTGAACAACCTCGGCTCATCTATTAAGAAAAAAGAAGAAACTCACAAGATGGCAGAGGCAAACAGGGCATTCTCACACTATCGTTGGTAGGAGAATATTTTTGCCGCGTATGCAGAGAATATCTGCGTGTGCATAGGCAATGCGTGTTTAAGGCTCGTTTGCCTAAGGCAAATTTCATTAATTACTGTTGAAAGGAGGAAAATGAATTTTGGCTAGACAATATTCATTACAGAATACAAGAAACATCGGTATTATGGCTCACATTGATGCCGGTAAGACAACTACTACCGAGAGAATCCTGTATTACACAGGTATTAACCATAAAATCGGTGAGACCCACGACGGTGCAGCTACAATGGACTGGATGGCACAGGAGCAGGAGCGCGGCATCACAATCACATCCGCCGCTACAACTTGCTTTTGGGCACCTAAGGCAGGCCCGTACAAGGGTGTAAAGAACAGAATCAACATCATCGATACACCGGGACATGTTGACTTTACGGTTGAAGTTCAGAGATCGCTGCGTGTGCTTGACGGTTCTATCACCGTTATGTGCGCAAAGGGCGGTGTTGAGCCCCAGTCCGAAACTGTTTGGAGACAGGCGGACGAATATGGTGTTCCGAGAATGATATATGTAAACAAGATGGATATCATGGGCGCTGATTTCTACAATGTAGAAACCATGGTGCATGAGAGACTGCATGCCAACGGTATCCCGATTCAGCTTCCTATCGGATCAGAGGACACATTCAAAGGTATCATTGACCTTATGACAATGAAGGCGGAAGTGTACTATGATGAGATGGGCGAGAAATACGGCGAAGAGGAAATTCCCGCCGATATGCTCGAAAAAGCTGAGGAATACAGAGCAAAGATGATTGAGGCCATTGCCGAGACGGATGAGGGAATCATGGAGAAATACTTCGATGGCGAAGAAATTCCGGTAAATGAACTCAAAAAGGCCCTGCGTAAGGCTACAATCGACAACGAAATCGTTCCTATGCTCTGCGGAACATCCTACAGAAACAAGGGTGTTCAGTTGCTGCTCGACGCTATCATCGAGTATATGCCCGCTCCGACGGATGTACCCAACATCAAGGGTGTTATCCCGGGCACGGAGGAAGAGGAGGAAAGACCTTCTTCCGATGACGCTCCGTTTGCGGCACTTGCATTCAAGATTGCAACAGACCCGTTTGTGGGTAAGATTTGCTACTTCAGAGTGTACTCCGGTACGGTTGAAGCAGGTTCTTATGTGCTTAACGCATGCAAGGACAACAAAGAAAGACTCGGAAGAATACTTCAGATGCACGCTAACCACAGAGAGGATATCGAGAAGGTTTATGCCGGTGATATCGCTGCTGCGGTAGGTCTTAAGAATACCACCACAGGTGACACTCTCTGCGACGAAAAGCATCCTATCATCCTTGAGTCTATGAACTTCCCCGAGCCTGTTATCAGAGTTGCCATCGAGCCTAAGACCAAAGCCGGTCAGGAGAAGATGGGCATAGCTCTTGCAAAGCTCGCAGAAGAGGATCCGACATTCAAGACCTACACCGACGAGGAGACAGGTCAGACGATTATCGCAGGTATGGGTGAGCTTCACCTTGAGATCATCGTTGACAGACTCCTGCGTGAGTTTAAGGTAGAGGCAGATGTCGGCGCTCCGCAGGTATCGTACAGAGAGGCCATCAGAAAAGCTGTTGATGTTGAGCACAAGTATGCAAGACAGTCCGGCGGTAAAGGTCAGTACGGTCATGTTAAACTTAAAATGGAACCCCTCGAAGAGGGCAAGGGTTACGAATTTGTCAACGCTATTGTCGGCGGTGCTATTCCGAAGGAATATATCCCGGCTGTAGACGCAGGTATCCAGGGTGCTATGCAGAACGGTATCCTCGCCGGCTACAATGTCGTTGATGTAAAAGTAACACTCTACGACGGTTCTTATCACGAGGTCGACTCCTCCGAAATGGCGTTCAAGATTGCCGCATCAATGGCATTCAAAGAAGGCATGGCGAAGGCAGACCCGGTTATCAAAGAGCCTATCATGCTGGTTAATGTTATCATGCCTGAGGAATACATGGGCGATGTTATCGGCGACCTCAACTCTCGCCGCGGCATGATCAAGGAGATGGAAGATGTCTCCGGCGCCAAGAGAATAACCGCTTTTGTTCCGCTCTCAGAGATGTTCGGATATGCTACGGATCTGCGTTCAAGAACACAGGGCCGCGGTCAGTACTCCATGGAGCCCTCACACTACAGTGAAGTTCCCAAGAACATCATGGAGAAGATCATCAGCAACAGAAAGTCAAACTAAAAAATTAAATATACGGTTGATTTTTATCAGAATTGATTGTATAATATAACAAAATCCAAATAATATTTTAAGGAGGAAATAAATAATGGCTAAAGCTAAATTTGAAAGAACCAAGCCGCATGTTAACATCGGAACAATCGGCCATGTTGACCACGGTAAAACAACTCTTACTGCAGCTATCACAAAGGTGTTGGCTCTCGAAGGTAAGGCACAGTTCGAAGCATATGATCAGATCGATAAGGCTCCTGAGGAGAGAGAAAGAGGTATCACGATCTCTACTGCTCATGTTGAGTACGAGACAGAGGCAAGACACTATGCACATGTTGACTGCCCCGGACATGCTGACTATGTTAAGAACATGATCACCGGTGCTGCTCAGATGGACGGCGCTATCCTCGTTGTTTCCGCTGCTGACGGCCCGATGCCCCAGACAAGAGAGCACATCCTGCTTGCAAGACAGGTTGGTGTTCCTTACATCGTTGTATTCATGAACAAGGTTGACCAGGTTGACGACGAAGAGCTTCTCGAACTCGTTGAGATGGAAATCAGAGACCTTCTTACTGAGTATGAGTTCCCGGGTGACGATATTCCGATCATCAAGGGTTCTGCTCTCCAGGTTCTCGAGTGCACATCAACAGATCCTAACGCTCCCGAGTATGCTTGCATCCACGAGCTCATGAAGGCTGTTGACGAGTACATTCCTTCTCCCGAGAGAGACGATACACTTCCGTTCCTTATGCCTGTTGAGGATGTATTCTCCATCACAGGCCGTGGTACCGTTGCTACAGGTAGAGTAGAGAGAGGTATCGCTAAGGTTGGCGACGAAGTTGAAATCGTTGGTCTTGCTGACGAGGCAAGAAAAGTTGTTATCACAGGTCTTGAAATGTTCAGAAAGCTTCTTGATTCTGCAGAAGCCGGTGATAATGTTGGTGCGCTCCTCCGTGGTGTACAGAGAAACGAAATCGAAAGAGGACAGGTACTTGCTAAACCGGGTACAATTCATCCTCACACAGCTTTCAAGGGTCAGGTTTATGTACTGACTAAAGACGAGGGCGGCCGTCATACACCGTTCTTCAACAACTACAGACCTCAGTTCTTCTTCAGAACAACTGATGTTACCGGTGTTATCAATCTTCCCGAAGGCACAGAGATGTGCATGCCCGGAGATAATGTTGTAATGAGCGTTGAGCTTATCGCACCTATCGCTATCGAGCAGGGACTCCGTTTCGCTATCCGTGAGGGTGGTAGAACAGTTGGATCCGGTGTTGTATCCGAAGTTATAAAATAAGTTTTCGAACTTAAAAATTAACCTATGAAAAGGCGTCGCATAAGCGGCGCCTTTTTGCAAAATTTTTTCAATGGAGGGTTAGCTATGAAAGTATTGATGATCAACGGAAGTCCGCGCGCAAACGGCAACACATCGGTTGCGCTTGAGGAAATGAGGAAGGTGTTTGAATCCGAGGGGATTGACACCGAAATTATCGTTGTCGGCAACAAGGCAATCCGCGGTTGCACAGGCTGCTGGGGATGCCGCGATACCGGCAAATGTGTTTTTGACGATGTTGTCAATGAGATTGCCCCCAAGTTTGAGGCGGCGGACGCTCTCGTTGTCGGCAGTCCGGTCTACTATGCATCGGCAAACGCCACATTGATAGCACTGCTTGACAGACTTTTCTACAGCACTCATTTTGACAAGAGTATGAAAGTCGGAGCAAGCGTTGTCTGTGCCAGACGCGGCGGATGTTCGGCAACTTTTGACGAGCTGAACAAATACTTCACAATATCCAATATGCCCGTGGCACCGAGCCAGTATTGGAACTGCATCCACGGACGCAAACCGGGCGAGGCAAATGAGGACGAGGAGGGCAAGCAGACCATGCGCACCCTGGCAAGAAACATGACATTTCTTATGAAGAGCATTGCGCTCGGCAAAGAGAAATTCGGTCTGCCCGAAAAAGAAAAACGGGTATCGACAAATTTCATAGGGTAGAAAACAAAGGCATCACGGAAACCGAACCGTGATGCCTTTTGAAAATATTAATTATTTTATAAGCTCTTCGCCGTTCTTCTTGAGCATCATTGCTCTAACCTTGAGCGGCAGTCCGAACAGATTAATAAAGCCTGCGGAATCCTTCTGATCGTACACATCGTCCTCGGAGAATGTCGCAATGTCTTCATCGTAGAGTGAATACGGCGACTTAGCACCTGCCGGTGTGCAGTTGCCCTTGTATAGCTTGAGACGAACAGTACCCGTAACAGTCTGCTGAGTTGAATCGACAAATGCCGTAAGAGCCTCACGCAGAGGTGTGTACCAAAGACCGTCGTACACCAGGTCGGCAAACTTGTTTGCAACTTCCGCCTTGTAGTGCAGAGTCTGTTTGTCGAGACAGAGGTACTCAAGTTCTTTGTGAGCCGTATAGAGGATAGTTCCGCCGGGTGTTTCGTACACACCGCGGCTTTTCATGCCGACAAGGCGGTTCTCAACTATGTCGTCTATGCCTATACCGTTTGCACCGCCAAGTTCGTTGAGTTTCTTGAGCATCTCAACGGGACCGTATTTCACGCCGTCAATCGACACGGGTATACCTTTTTCAAACTCTATCTCAATGTAAGTTGCCTTATCGGGAGCCTTTTCGGGAGATACGCCGAGCTTGAGAATTTTGTCAAGCTGAGGCTCGTTCCAAGGGTCCTCCAGATCCTGTCCCTCGTGAGACAGATGCCAGATGTTCCTGTCCATGGAGTAGTTGTTCTCTTTGGTAACAGGAACGGGGATATTCCTTGCGTTTGCGTAATCTATCTCGTCCTCGCGGGATTTGATATCCCATATACGCCAGGGAGCGATGATCTTCATTTCGGGTGCGAGTGCTTTAATTGTCAGCTCAAATCTTACCTGGTCATTGCCCTTGCCTGTGCAACCGTGGCAAATTGCCGTTGCGCCTTCCTGTTTTGCAATTTCAACCAATCTCTTTGCTATGCAGGGACGAGCGGTGGATGTACCGAGGAGATATTTGCCCTCATATACTGCATCAGCTTTGAGTGTTGGCCAGATGAAGTCCGTCACATATTCTTCCTGAAGATTTTCTATATAGAGTTTGGAAGCGCCGGTCTTAAGTGCCTTTTCTTCCAGGCCTTCGGTTTCTTTGCCCTGACCAACATCTCCGCAGACAGCGATTACATCATAGTCGTAGTTCTCCTTGAGCCACGGAATAATGATTGAAGTGTCAAGTCCGCCGGAGTAGGCTAAAATAACTTTTTCTTTTGACATATTGATTTTCCCTCCAAAATGTTTTATTATATAATAAGCAGGGTTTTTATCTGCCTCTGTTGCTTATGTGATTATTATAATGCATGAGGCGAGAAAAATCAAGATTAAATAATGCATAAAATTTTAATAAAACATCAAAATTTATGTATAATATTCATAAAATATTCGAATTTGGCGCATTAAGTGACGATTGAAACGAATATTTATGCATAAATTGATGCATAAATTCATAAAAAGGATGATATTATGAGGATATTGGGCATTGATCCCGGCTACGCAATAGTGGGAACGGGGATTGTGGATTATGTGGGGAACAAGTTTCGCACAGTGGATTATCACGCTGTCACGACTGATGCGGGGGTTCCGTTTGAACTGAGGTTGAAGTCGATATATCGCGATATATGTGATATAATCACTTTGTACAAACCCGATTTTATGAGCATTGAGGAATTGTTTTTCAACAACAATGCCAAGACAGCCATCGCAGTCGGTCAGGCGAGAGGAGTTATTCTGCTGGCGGCGGTCAATAATGATGTGCCGATATTTGAATACACGCCGCTTCAGGTGAAACAGGCAATTGTCGGTTACGGCAGAGCAGAGAAAAAACAGGTTCAGCTCATGACAAAGGCAATGCTGGGGCTGAGTGAAATCCCAAAACCGGATGATGTTGCCGACGCACTGGGACTGGCAATATGCCATGCACATTCATACAACCCGAATGTAGCACGGCAGATATATATGGGGAGGTAATAGACAATGTTCAGCTATGTAAAAGGAACTCTTGCGGAGAAATGTGACGGTTATGCCGTAGTGGATGTGAACGGCATCGGATTTAAGATATACACTTCTCTTTGTTCGCTTGCGGACACGGCTTGCAGATTGGGCGAGACAGTCACATTTCACACATATCTTTACATAAAAGAAGGGATAATGGATTTATACGGATTTTCAACCAAAGCCGAACTTGAACTTTTTCTCTTGCTGATATCTGTCAGCGGAGTGGGGGCAAAGGGGGCGGTGAGCATATTGTCTGTCGCACCGACGGACAAGCTGTCGCTTGCCATAGTGACCGGTGACACCGCGACCATAAAGTCGGCGGCGGGCATAGGGGCAAAAACCGCATCGAGAATATGCCTGGAGCTTAAAGACAAGATAAAGAATGAGAGTTTTGTATCACAGGATACGGACGCATTTGCGCCGCTGCCGTTTGCGGCAAACGACGATGTCGGCGAGGCCATAAGCGCGCTAACCGCTCTCGGCTACACGGCGGCAGAGGCTCAGAATGCCGTGCGCGGCGCTGCCGAGGGGGATTCTGTTGAAGATATTATCAAAAAAGCGCTTAAGTCGCTGATGTAAGAAAGGAAAATTTGCTATGGATTACGAAGACAGACTCATAACTCCGGGCATGACCGCGGAGGATATGGATGCCGAACCGGGATTGCGTCCGCGCTCTCTTGCGGAATATGTCGGTCAGTCAAAAATAAAGGAAAACCTAAAGATATACATAGACGCAGCGTCGTCGCGCAAAGAGGCGCTCGACCATGTGTTGCTTTACGGCCCACCCGGACTGGGCAAGACCACTCTTGCCAACATCATTGCCAATGAACTGGGCGTGAACATAAGGGTGACATCAGGCCCGGCGATAGAAAAGCCGGGTGACCTGGCGGCGATACTCACAAATCTGTCGGAGCACGATGTCCTCTTTATAGACGAGATTCACCGTCTCAGCCGCAGTGTGGAGGAAGTGCTCTACCCGGCAATGGAGGATTTTGCGCTCGACATCATCATAGGCAAAGGCCCCAGTGCGCGCAGCATCAGGCTTGATGTACCGCATTTTACCCTCATCGGAGCAACGACCAAGGCAGGGTCTATGACGAGTCCTCTGCGTGACCGGTTTGGAGTGATCTCAAGGCTGGAGCTGTATTCTCCGGAGGAGCTTGTGCTCATTGTGGAGCGCAGTGCAAGGATACTCGGCGCACAGATAGATCACAGCGGAGCAATGGAGATTGCCTCGCGCAGCCGCGGCACTCCGCGTATTGCAAACAGGCTGCTCAAGAGGGTGAGGGATTTTGCGTCCGTATGGTCGGACGGCACCATAACCAAAGGCATTGCCGACAAGGCATTGGACAGACTGGAGATAGACAAGATTGGTCTTGACAACATAGACCGCAATGTGATAACGACCATGATAAAAGGTTTCGGCGGCGGCCCTGTCGGTTTGGACACCCTTGCCGCAACCACGGGTGAGGACAGCGTCACCATAGAGGATGTGTACGAACCGTATCTGCTGCGCCTCGGTTTCATCAACCGCACGCCGCGGGGCAGGGTTGTGACGCGCCTTGCGTATGAGCATTTCGGAATACCGTTTGAGGGATAGTTTTGCCTCTTTCGGTGATAGGGCACGATGCTCCCTTCGCCCCGGTTACAAAAGTTAATCTTATTGCTCCTCATGCGGGTATATTTAATTTTGGCTCACTCAGGCGTCGAAACAAGCTGCGCATCGTGCGCTGCAAATCGAAGATTTACAGCTTACTCGCTTTGCTGTTTCTCCTTATTCCCAAAAAGGCACGCTACGCTACCACCTTTTTGGGAGCCCTGCACTGAACTCGTTCGCACAAAATAAAATACACCCACATTCGTTACAGGGGTGGTTTTGCCTCTTTTGGTGAACTTGCATTAAGGCGGTAGGGGCGATGACCCCATCGCCCCGATTGTCCGACTCAAAAATGTTCACACCCTGTTCACAACTTATTAACAAACAAGTTAAATTAATCCCTAAGTTCATCGTGAAAATCTACAAAAAATCTGTACATTTTTCTGCTAAATGATACAAAGTGCACAGTGTTTTTGAAACATTTCATCGTTTTATTGCAAAATTCGCTTAAAAATATTATAATTACAATGTATACTTATACTGATAAGATGGGGTGGCATTAATGAATGTTAGATTTTTTCAGCAAATAACTCACCGAATGAAAGATGTAATGAACAGAGATCTCGGAATAATTGCCGACGGCGGTTTCCTTGTGTCCTCGGATGACGGATGCATCAGCAGCAACGATCTCGATTGTGTGCTCTCATTCACCGAGGACAACACAGACACTTTTACCTATAACGGATTCACCTACAAACCTGTTGTCAGCATGGGCAAGATAGAATACATCATATTTGTAAAAGGAGACGATGTGGCGGCGCGCAACTATGCGGACATCCTCGATGTAAGTTTCTCGTCCGTCAAATCTTTGTATGATGACAAGTATGACAAGCTTAATTTTATAAAGAATTTTTTGCTTGACAACATTCTGCCGGGAGATGTGCTCGCAAAGGCTGCGGAACTGCACATATCATCCGAGGAGAAAAGAGTGGTATTCCTTATCCAGACAGACAGGATTACGGATTTCTCCGTGCTTGAACTGATTGAGGGGATGTATCCCAACAAGGACAACGACTTTATAGTCAGCATAGATGAGAATGATGTTGCGCTTGTAAAGGCGCTTGACGACGAACTTGCGCTTGCGGATTTGCAGAACATGGCTAAAGACATCTGCAACAACATAAACGCAGAGATCATGACCAAGGCGTCAGTCGGCATAGGCACTATAGTCACCAACATAAAAGATATTGCACGCTCTTACAAAGAGGCGCGTGTTGCTCTCGATGTGGGCAAAGTGTTCGACGACGAAAAGGCAATTCTCAGCTACGAGGATCTCGGCATAGGCAGACTTATATATCAACTGCCGACCACTCTTTGTAAGCTGTTCCTCACAGAGGTATTCAAGAGAGGCTCCATAGATGAGCTTGATCAGGAGATTATATATACCATTCAGAAATTCTTTGAGAACAACCTCAATGTCTCCGAGACATCGAGACAGCTGTATGTTCACAGAAACACTCTTGTCTACAGACTGGACAAGATTCAGAAGATAACCGGTCTTGACCTGAGACAGTTTGACCAGGCACTCATATTCAAGGTTGCCATGATGGTAAACAAGTATCTCCAGTCAAATGCGGAAAAACTCTGATGCGTGAAGATTGGAAAATTGCAAAAGACAAACGAATACGGTGTGAAGAAAACAGAAATTCCACACCGAATTTGTTCTGTAAAAATATAAGGTGGAAAAAATGATTATATTTGATAATGTATCAAAAGTGTACGACAACGGCTATGTGGCACTTGAGAATATTTCGTTTCATATAGAGAAAGGCGAGTTTGTTTTCCTTGTGGGGAGCAGCGCCGCCGGAAAATCGACCATAATAAAGCTGATGATGAAAGAGATCACCCAGACAGAGGGCAGCATATATATCAACGGGATAGATGTGGGCGAGCTTCGCAGAAAGGATATCCCTTATTTTCGCAGAACTCTCGGCGTTGTGTTCCAGGACTTCAGGCTTCTGCCGCACAAGACTGTGCAGGAGAATGTCGCCTATGCGATGGAGATTGTGGGTGCGTCGTCGCGCGAGATACGCAAGAATGTGCCAAATGTTCTGAGCATGGTAGGTCTGGCTCACAAAGCAAAAATGTATCCGAATCAGCTCTCCGGCGGCGAGCAGCAGAGAGTTGCCATAGCGCGCGCCATTGTCAACAACCCGGCTGTGCTCATTGCGGACGAGCCTACGGGAAATCTCGATCCGGAGACGGCACTGGAAATTGTGGACATAATGGACGCAATAAACCGCCGCGGCACGACTGTTGTCATGGCAACCCATGCGGAGAAGATTGTCGACAGTATGCAAAAGAGGGTTATCTCCATAGAAGGCGGCCATGTGGTACACGATGAGAAAAAAGGTGGTTACAGTTATGTCGATTAGAATGTTTCGCAGATTTATCGCCGAGGCGTGTTCCGGACTTTTCAAAAACGGGCTGATGACCTTTGCGTCACTGGTGGTGGTTACCTCGTGCCTTTTCATATTCGGCGTATTTATGACGGTTACCATGAATATAAATTATCTTGGGCAGGAGTTGGCAAACCAGTGTCAGATACAGGCGTATATAACTCCCGAGGCAAAGTACGGCGGCAAGATTCAGGAAATATCGGATCAGATAAAAAAGATAGACAACATAAGTGAGGTTTCGTTTGAGACCGGCGAGCAGACTTTCACCGACTTTAAGAACGGACTTGACAAGGATGAACTGGCGTCGTTTGAGGGACTTCCCGACAACCTCATCTCCGATTCGTTCAAGGTGACGCTTACGGACATATCGGCATCAGAATCCGTTGTGGCAAAGCTTGAGGCAATTGACGGAGTGGAGAGAGTTGAGAATAAACAGGATATAATGAACCTTGTGAACAATGTTACGCAGATAATCAGGCATATATCCATATGGATAGTCGTCATATTTGCGGCGATAAGCCTGTTTATCATCTCAAACACGATAAAAATGGCGGTGCACAACCGCGGAAAAGAGATAAACATCATGAAATATGTCGGCGCGACGGATGCATACATCCGCTGGCCGTTCATACTCGAAGGCATAATAGTCGGCTGTGTTGCCGCGGTGATCGCTTTCTTCATCACCCAGGGAGCATATGTCGGAGTGACGACTGCACTGGCAAAAAATTCTTCAATCAGTGCCATTGTAAAACTGGTGGCATTCGGAGATATGTGGAACAAGATAATCGTTTCGTACCTGCTGCTCGGCGCATTCATAGGTGCTTTCGGCAGCGGAATATCGGTGAGACGGTATCTCAAGGTGTGATTCTCAATTGATTTTACGGAGGTTAAATCATGGTCAAAAACAAATTGATTGTAAGAGTACTCGCTATGATAGCGCTTGTGGCATTTTTGGCGGTGTCGCTCATCACCATTCTCCCGACAAGCGTTGGGGCGGAATCGGCGCAATCCAAGCTAAAAAGTGCGCAGACGAAACAGAGTGAACTAAAGAGTAAGATCAACAGCACCCAAAGTCAGATAAACGACAATACAAAGAAAAAAGAAGCAATTGATTCCGAGATAAGCAAAGTCCAGACTCAGATAGATACGCTTAACTCGAAGATAGCCGATTCAAACAGCAAAATTGCTGCAAAGCAGACAGAGCTTACCGCGGCGGAGGAGGAGAGCAAAGAGCAGTACGACAACTATCTCAACCGCGCCAAGATGATGGTTGAGCGCGGCTCGGTCACCTATCTTGAGGTGTTGCTCAATTCAAAATCTTTCAGTGATCTTTTGGCGCGATATTCCGTGGTGAAACAAATAGTGCGCTATGACAGCCAAAAGCTTGATGAGCTCAAGGCGATTGAAAAGAAGATAGCGGCAATCAAGACTGAGCTTGAAAGCGAAAAAGCAAACCTTGTCTCCCTCAAGGCGGACGAGACGGCTCAGATGAACACGCTGAGCGCAAAAAGAGCTGAAAGTCAGCAGATAATAGCCGGACTTGAGGCAGACAAAAGCTCATACGAACAGGCGCTTGACAATGCTGAAAAAGCAGAGGCAAACGCAAGAGCAGAGATAAAACGCCTTGCCGAGGAGGCTGAGAAAAAGGCGGCTGCCGCAGCGGCGGCACGAGCAAAATCATCATCGGGCGGCACAAAATCGTCTGCAAGCACATACAACGGCACATACAGCGGCGGCATGATATGGCCGTCATCTGGTCCGGTCACATCGCCGTATTCAACCCGTGTTCATCCGATTACGGGCAAGGTGCGCAAGCATGCCGGCATAGACATCGGATCGCGCTACGGTTCAAACATTGTAGCCGCGGCGGCAGGCACGGTCATCGTTGCCGGATACAATGCCGGCGGTTACGGAAACTATGTGGTAATCAGCCACGGCAGCGGAATATCCACCCTGTATGCACACGCAAGTTCGCTGTGCGTATCCGTCGGTCAGACGGTGTCACAGGGTCAGGTGATCGCAAAGGTTGGTTCTACGGGACTTTCGAGCGGACCGCATTGTCACTTTGAAGTTCATGTGAACGGTGCGGACACCAATCCTATGCAGTATCTGCCGTAAGGGGGCGGTCATGCGACGGGTTTGTGCGCCGTCTCGTGCGGGGAATTTTTATCTCCTGTGCTGAATTCTTTTTCGGAAGCGGTAGGGGCGACCCTGTGTGGTCGCCCGCCGATTTGAAAATCGTTTAAGGCGGCGGAGGGATTCGGTCATCGTCCCGACCAAATTGCATAGGTATGTCCACCCTTGTGACATCATAAAGGAGCATTATAATGAGAAATAAAAAAGTAGTTGTAACTGCTGTTGTCACCTGTGTATTGACAACAGCGTTTTATCTTACTCCGGCAGGAGATGCCGTTCGCAGCTTTTTGGAGGCTGCCTCCGGCAAGATGACATTTTCGCAAAAGATGGATAAGATGACAAATCTTATCGATAAATATTACATAGGCGACTACGACAAGACCCTGGCAGAGGAGGACGCACTCTCCGCCTATGCTTACAGCCTGGGCGACCAGTACACCATGTATATAGACAAAGACAACTATTCGTCCATGATGGAGAGCCTCGGCGGCGACTATCAGGGAATAGGCGTTGAGGTTACGATAAGCGACGGGGCTATAAACATCGTGTCCGTGTTTGAGAACAGTCCGGCACAGAAAGCCGGCATGAAAATCGGTGACAAAATAGTTGCCGTGGACGGAGAGACGGCAAACGCCGACAATTATCAGGAATCCATAAACAAGATTAAAGGCGTCAATGCCGAAGAAGGCGACAGCGATGTTGTGGTGACGGTCGAGCGCGGCGGCGAGAGGATAGACATGACCGTGGTGCGCGATACGGTGTCTGTGGACACGGTGTACTCCAAGGTGCTCAACCCGAATATAGGCTACATCCGCATTACGGATTTCGGACAAAAGACGGATGTCGATTTCAAAAATCAGCTTGACAGACTGACTGCCGATGGAATCAAAGGACTTATAATAGACCTGCGCAATAACCCGGGTGGTATGCTCACAACGGTTGTGAACATAGCCGATGAACTCTTGCCGGAGGGGGTAATCCTCACCGTCAGAGACAAAAGCGGCAAGGAAAATCAGTATAAATCAAATAATGACTGCATGAGCGTTCCGCTGTGTGTGCTTATCAACGGCAACAGCGCCAGTGCGTCCGAGGTGCTTTCGGGAGCAATACGCGACCATGGCAGAGGTAAGCTTATCGGCGAAAAATCTTTCGGAAAAGGCGTTGTGCAATCAATAGTTGAATTCGGCGACGGATCGGCGTTTAAGCTGACCACGGCGAAGTACTACACGCCGAGCGGCGAGTGCATTGACCAAACGGGTATAAAACCCGACATAGAGGTAAAACTCGGTGATGCGGCATCAAAGAAACAAATCTCCGAGCTTACGCTTGAAGAGGATGAGCAACTGCGCACCGCTTTGCAGGTACTAAACTGAAATAAGGGATAGATTGATGATTAACTCAAAAGGCAGCTTTTCAGCAATGAAAAGCATGAACACAGCTCTTGTTTTGAATAAAATCCGTGAGCACGGCAGTGTGTCTCGGGCGACCGTTGCAAAGGAGACGGGACTCACGGCGGCGACTGTCACCAATATTACCGCCGCACTCATTAAGTGCGGCATAGTAATAGAGGCGGATACGGGACTTTCCACCGGCGGCAGAAAACCGATACTTCTCTCACTCAACACCGAGAAATATCGCATCTGCTCGGCATACATCAGTCCGAATACGGTTGAGTTTGTTGTGGCAAATTTCAATGCGGACATTCTGTCGTACAGCCGTATGGAGCTCATCGGCGGCGAGAGGATGTCGGCGTGTGCGGACTATATTGAAAAAAAATTCAAAGTGTATTTTGACGGGAGTGATGAGGTGCCCGTCGGCATAGGTGTGGCACTGCACGGCATTGTCGATTCCGACGGAGGCAGGCTTGTGTTTGCGCCGAATCTTGACTGGAACAATGTCGAAGTGCGCGCCATGCTGGAGAAGCGTCTCGGCATACCTGTGTTTATAGACAACGATGTGCGTATGATGACCATCGGCGAGATGTGGTACGGTGTGGCGAAGAATATTCCGGACTTTGTATATGTGTATGTCGGCGACGGCATAGGCGGTGCGATAGTAATTAACGGTGAGCTTTACCGCGGATTTGAGAGCGGAGCCGGGGAGATAGGCCACTGCACCGTAGAGCCGGACGGCGAACTGTGCAGTTGCGGCAACCGCGGCTGTGTGCAGACCCTGGCAAGCGACGGCGCCATGATAAGGCACATGAAGACACTCCTCGGCACCGAGAGCAGTGTTTTGAACAAGAAGTCGGATTGCGGAGCAATTGCCGATGCATACATCGAGCACGGCGATCCGATAGCCGCAAAGGTGCTCAAGACCGAAGCAAAGTATCTCGGCATAGCGGTTGCCAATGTGATAAACATGTTCAACCCCATGATGGTGGTTGTGGATTCCGACACAAAGAATTTCGGCAGGGCGATAATGCCATTGCTTATGAGAGAGGCAGAAGGGCGCAAGATGAAACACATCGAGAGCAAATGCAAAGTGCGCTATTCCTATCTCGGCGGCAAAGCGGTCATCAAAGGCGGCGTGGCAATGGTGCTCAAAAATATGTTTGATAATCCGTCCGCATATTTTACGGACAATGAATAATCGAAAACGGAGGCAATTTAATTGAGTTATTGGATAATAGACGGAACACTTTCGACAATAGAATGTCTTGTGAGAATAGTAATAGCCGGCATATGCGGTGCGCTTATAGGTTTTGAACGCAGCAGACGGCAAAAGGACGCCGGGGTGCGCACGCACATTATTGTGTCGATGGGTGCGGCGCTGTTTATGATAGTGTCCAAATATGGGTTTGCGGACATCCCATTGCTTGACTCCATGAAGGTGGACGCATCGCGAATTGCGTCAAATGTGGTATCGGGAGTCAGCTTTCTGGGTGCCGGTGTGATATTTGTGCGCGGGGGTTCCATAAACGGACTCACCACCGCAGCGGGCATATGGACAATTGCTGCTGTCGGCATGGCGGTCGGTTCGGGGTTGTATGTAATCGGCGTCATTGCGACAATAATAATACTTGCCGTGCAGATTATGCTGCATCACTGGTTGCCGGCATCGGAGAACACCATGACCCATGAGATAAGAATAACGCTTGAGGACACGGACGGTGCGCTCAAGGCGCTTATGAAATACATGAACGAAAAATACATAAATGTGATAGAGACATCCGTTCACAGAAAGAGTGAGGGTGTAATAAAAATCGTCATGACGGTTAGAATACCAAAGGACGCTGATGTTACGGACGCGCTCAATGCCGTGCGCAAGATTCCCGAGATAATATCCGTGACAATGTGATTGAGAGGGCGGTGTGGCGGTTTGTGCGCCGGCTCGGGGGCATATTTTATTATGTTTGGGCAAGTTCTTGTTACTGTGCGCAGAATGTTTTCCGTCAAAGGATGTGTATGTGTTTTTTATTCTTAGGCGGCGAGTTCAGCGCAGGGCTCCCAAAAAGGTGGTAGCGTAGCGTGCCTTTTTGGGAAAAGGAGAAACAGCAAAGCGAGTAAGCTGTAAATCTTCGATTTGTAGCGCACGATGTGCGGCTTGTTTCGACGCAGACGACAAGAATAAAAAACACATACACAGACGGCACAAGTTTTTTTGCGTGCAAAATAAAATATACCCCTGAGCCTCTGTTCGTTACATACTTTCAAAAGGAGAACAGCCTATGAAGAAAATGCTTTTGATAATGAACCCGAATGCCGGTCTTAAAAAGGCGAACAAATACCTGACTGACATACTTATGATTTTTGCAAAGCATGATTACGAGGTGACAGTGTGCCTTACTCAAAAAAGCGGCGATGCCACCGAGTACGCCAAGACACTTGCCGCATCGCACGATCTTGCGGTGTGCATAGGCGGCGACGGCACTTTCAACGAGACGATCGAGGGCATTGTGGACTCAAACTGCGGTGTGCCCGTGGGGTACATTCCGTCGGGCAGCACAAACGATTTTGCTGCGAGCATGGGACTCAGCAGGCGTGTGCTCACTGCCGCGGAGGATGTGGTGACGGGTATAGAGAGAAAAATCGACATCGGCAAATTCAATGACAGATATTTTTCGTATGTGGCGTCGTTCGGTGCATTCACCAAGGTGTCGTACACCACATCGCAGGATCTTAAAAATGTGCTTGGGCATATGGCATATGTGTTGGAGGGCATTAAGGATCTGCCAACCATCCGCGCCGAGCACATAAGGCTTGAGACGGAGAACGGCTCTATAGACGGAGACTACATTTTCGGTGCGATTTGCAATTCCACTTCACTTGGCGGCATACTTACCATAAATCCCGATGTTGTGGATATGAACGACGGCTTGTTTGAGATACTGCTTGTCAGGTTGCCGAGAAATATTATAGAGCTGAACAACATAATATTTGCACTGAATAATCATGATTATTCCGGGGATATGATAACATTTCTTTCTGCATCGCACGCAGAGATTTTCGCCTCTGCGCAGATGGCTTGGACGCTTGACGGAGAGTTTATGAACGGCAGTGACAAAATAGTTATGCAAAACATTCACGACGCAATACGGATTATTGTGCCCGGTGAAAAATAAGGAGAAATACTTATATGGTACACACGAGAAAAACGCATCGCAGAGACAGGTATGACGGATACTATCTGAACAATCTCGATGCCATGCACATAATGATGCCGTATCTTATGCCGCACCGCACCGACAATGAGGCAGTGCTTAACGAGACTGTGGATATGACAAATGTTATAAAGTATATAGAAGAAAAAAATGTTGCCGGTCCGGAGCATAAATACACGGTTTTTCATGTGATTGCCGCGGCGCTGGCAAAGACGATATATCTGCGCCCGAAGATGAATTATTTCATAGCCGGGGGCAGAATGTATGAGCGCAAGAACATATCTTTTTCGTTTGTTGCAAAAAACAAGATGATTGACAATGCCGACGAGTCGTTGCTTATATTCAGGCTTGATACCGACGGCGGCAAACCGCCGATAGATCAGGTACACGACTTTGTGTGCGGCGAGGTGTACAAAATCCGCAGGGAATCAAAGACTGACGGCACGACGGATCAGCTTAACATTCTTACGAAAATGCCGGGTTTTCTGCTGTCGTGGGTCATGAAGCTGCTCACTGTTATGAACGACCGCGGACATCTGCCGAAAGCTTTGCGCCCGGTAGATCCGTATTCCGCAACTGTGTTTATGTCCAATCTCGGCAGCATAAAGCTCAGCGCAAACTATCATCACCTGGCGAATTGGGGTACAAATTCAATATTTCTTGTGATAGGCGAGCTTAAAAAGACACCGTATTTCAGCGATGACGGTTCATTCGAACTCAGAGATTCTCTTGATCTCGGTTTCACCATAGATGAGCGCATTGCGGACGGAATGTATTTTTCAAACACTATAAAACTATTCAGAAAAATCATGGCGAACCCCCGATTGCTTGACGCAGCTGTGGATTCACCCATTGAGTAAACGGAGGAATTTTTGTTATGCAGCAGATAAAAGCACCTTGGCTCTCTGCCTATGGAGATGTGCCTTTTCATATAGAATATCCCGATGTATCTATAAGCGAGCAGATAATAAACACTGCGAGGAAGGCTCCCAAGAAAACAGCTCTGTCGTTTATGGGCAGAAACATATCGTACGGCGAGTTTGCCGAGAATATTGAAAAATGCGCCAAGGCTTTTATCGCCGCCGGGGTGAAATACGGTCAGTGCGTTACGCTGTGTATGCCCAATATACCGCAGACGGTGTATTGTCTGTATGCGCTCAATATGGCGGGCGCAGTGGTGAGTATTATCCATCCGCTCTCCGCAGAGGGTGAGATTGTGTATTATCTGCACGAGACCGACAGCAGATTTGCAGTTACTCTCGACCAGTTCTGCGACAAAGTCATCGCGGCGGGCAAGGAACATCCGATAGACAAGCTTATTGTAACCGGCATTGACGACGAATTGTCGTTTGTAAAAGGCAAGCTCTACAGACTGACTGTCGGCAGAGACATACCCAAGGCAGACTTCGGTGACGGGATTGTTTCGTGGAAGAAATTTTTGAGTGACGGACTCTCTTTCCGCGGAGCGTATAAGTTCGACACCAAACCCGACGATACCGCCGTCATACTTTTTTCGGGCGGCACCACGGGAGTTACAAAGGGTATAGAGCTGTCGAATCTCAATTTCAATGCTCTTGCCTTTCAAACCGGCGCTATGAGCCACTGCGATGTATCAAAGATGAGTATGCTTGCGGCGATGCCTATGTTCCACGGTTTCGGACTCGGTGTATGCATCCACACGGTGCTTGCGCTCGGCGGCAGATCCATCCTTGTGCCGCGGTTCAATGTCAAGGACTATGCAAAGCTGATTAAAACTCAAAAGCCGAATTTCATCGCCGGTGTGCCGACTTTGTTTGAGGCTATTGTGTCAAATCCCTACCTTGACGGAGTTAAGCTTGATTTTCTGCGCGGGGTGTTCTCCGGCGGAGATTCTCTTGCGCCCGATCTTAAAAAGAAGATAGATGCGTTTCTCGAGAAACACGGTTCACCTGTTCATGTGCGCGAGGGCTACGGCACTACAGAGTGCGTCACGGCAAGCTGTCTTACACCGTATTTTAACGAAAAAGAGGGCAGCATAGGTATACCGTTTCCGGATACATACTACAAAATCTGTGAACTCGGCACCACAAAAGAAGTGCCCTACGGTCAGCCGGGTGAGATATGCATAGCCGGTCCGACGGTCATGAAAGGGTACCTCAACCACGAAAAAGAAACCGAGGATACGCTCGAGATGCACGATGACGGCTTTGTCTGGCTGCGCACGGGCGATCTGGGCTGCATGGACGAGGAAGGTTTTGTGTACTTCAAGCAGAGGATAAAGAGGATGATAATTACGAGCGGATACAATGTATATCCGTCGCAGATAGAGAGCATAATTAATTCGCACGAGGCGGTGATGCTAAGCTGTGTAATCGGGGTTCCCGATTCATACAAAATGCAGAAAGTCAAAGCTTTTGTTGTACTCAACAGCGGCTACAATCCGACGGATGAGCTAAAAAAAGAACTTTTTGAGTACTGCAAAAAACACATAGCCAAGTATGCGATGCCGTATGACATAGAATTTCGCGAATCTTTGCCGCACACCCGTGTAGGCAAGATAGCTTACGGCAAACTTGCGCATGAAGAAGAAAAGAACTGCGCTGCGGTTTGAAACGGAGGTTAATTCACATGAAAAAGGTCAACTACATAACCCGCAGTGCGGCAATTGCCGCACTGTATGTCGCACTCACACTGGTGGCGAATATGTTCGGACTGGCAAGCGGGGTAATACAGGTGCGCATATCCGAGGCGCTTACAATTCTGCCGTATTTCACGCCGTGTGCGATACCGGGACTCTTTATCGGCTGCATTTTTGCAAATTTGTTTACATCTGCGGCCATGTTCGATGTGATTTTCGGCAGTCTGGCAACCCTCATAGGTGCTCTCGGCACATATGCTCTGCGCAGAAAAAGTAAGTATCTTGCGCCGATTCCGCCGATTGTCGCCAACATTGCCGTGGTGCCGCTTGTTCTTATAAATGTGTACGGCATTACCGACGCATGGTGGTATCTTGCGCTCACTGTCGGTGCGGGCGAGGTCATATCATGCGGAATACTCGGTATTGCGCTTATGAAAGCCCTGGAGCGGCGCGGAGATTCTTTTTTGAAATAAGATTTCAGAGATTTTTGCGATTTCTTGTGATTTTGCAAAAATCTCTTGCTTTATTTTTAACTGTATATTATAATTATATTGTCTGCTGCAATCATTTCATGGGAGTGAACTTGATGAAAAAACTGAACATTCTTATTCTGCTTTCGGCATTTTTGTGTTTAAGCGGCTTTTTAGCTCATGCACAGGTCATCACCGACGGCAGTGTTAATGTGTTGCAGACAGAGAGCGATCTTATCCGCCACAGGGCGGAGAGATGTTTTGCAAAGATGACAAAAGGTTTTGCGGGAATTGATACGGACTGTGATGTTTTGGAAGTGACAGCTGACGAAAACCTGAATGATGTAACCTGCTACACACAGACCGAGTGGCACCAGAATAAAAACGGATACACCGTCATGCAGGGAGATTTTTTCTTCGGTGACGGTGTGAGTCAATTCATGCTCGCTACGACAACTCATGCTCCGGTGTCGCAAAAACTTGTTGCAGGTAATCACTTTGAACTTAATCAGTGGTGCAGACTCACTTTTATATACGACGGTACCGACAACACAGTTGACACATATTGCAACGAAGAACTTGTGGATGTGTCATATCCGACCGTGGTAGGTACGGATCCATACTATATGTTGTTGCGAATGGTGTACTATTGCGATGCGTCGTCCAAGGTTTATCTTGCAAACTGGCGTATGTATGAGACGACTTTTGAGCCTGTTGTTGATAACGAACTTTATATAGAAAATTATTTGAATTCAAATGTCGTTACGGTTGAACCCGGGGCGCTTTTCTCCGCCTCAATCACGCTCAGTGACCCCGACGCACGGGTTACGGTTTATACCGACAACACCTATTCTAACATCAAGGATGCCTCCAAACCGCTTGAATCGGGGAATATAATAGCAATGAAAAACGATTGCAGAATACGCACATACAAGGTTGCCGTGGATGACGGCGCAGTGACCGAGAGTGAAATGACCGATGGCAAAATGACATTCTACAAGGCGAGCACAGTGGCTGTCGGCGGACTTTTCGGCAAGAGTGCCGATGACGATGCAGTCAAGGTGACGGCGTCCGGCAGTGTTCCGTGTTTCTCTTCATTTACCTGGCTTGACGATGAGTTTGACGGTTATGTGAGGGCGGATGTAAACATAGAGCCCGGAAACATGGATAAAATATATATAGGTACAAATGTACATCTGCCTGTTTCGGATGCACTTAAGCTCAACAGCGGCAGATGGAACAGGGTCAGTGTGGTTTACGACACAGCGTCTTATGACGAGACGGAGGGTTGCGGCAAGGCAGACACATATGTGAACGGCGTGAAGGTGTGTACTGTCAAGACGGAGTTTACAAACCTGTGGCAGCTGCGCATCATCATGAACGGACAGAGCGGCAGCTATGCCTATGTTGATGATTTTAAGTTTGTCACATACAGATACAATGCGCCGGCTGTGCCTCACGGGGCACATCTTACGGGCAATGTGAACATTGTCAATGACACATTGCGCGTAGACGGCGATGTGAAAGTGTCAAGCCTTACAGCGGACCAAAACGCTGTCATAAGGGTGTACGGTGACTCCTCTTTCTCGCGCGAACTCTCGGCGGACGAAACATTGCAGACAGGCAACACAATTGTGCTCTGCACGGCGGACTCTGTGTATACATACTACACTGCTGCAAGCGGAAGCGAGAAAATTCTGCGCGAGATAAACGACAATTCAACTCCGCTCAGGATTATCCGCGGTTATACGGAATCGGCATCGGGACTCGGCGGAAAAGCGTCGGGGGATGAAAGCGTGGGAATTGTCGTTGACAATGCCGACAGCAAAAGCAATAATGCATATGAAGAATATAAGTGGATTCACGACGGATACAAAGGTTTTCTGGTGACGGAACTCAATGTACTGACTGCCGGCGCCGCTCCGGCACTTGCCACAAACGGTCACAGGGTGTTTGCTCCGACAATCGGAGGTCTTGTGCCCGAACGGTGGAACAAGATTGTTGCTGTATATGACGCTGCGAGCTATGACGGCGCTGTCGGAAAGACCTATCTTTATGTCAACGGAAAGTACAGCGGCACTACGGATACCGACTTCACATCGGGCAGTGTGGTAAGGCTTATTGCTTATGCCGAAGAAAAAGGCGGATTACTCTATATAGACGATTACAAAATATATGAGACAGACAGCTTGCCTGTTATCACCGTGCCCGATATCGGTTCAAACTATTATGTATCCGACGGTAAGGTGAACATAGATGCCGACACCACTCCGTCATCGCTCAAATCGGGCGCGCTGACACTGCGCGTGTATTCCGACGGTACTTTTTCACATCTGATCGATGATGATGAGGTTATAGCCGACGGCAATGTGATAGTTGCGGAAGATGTCAACAAGACTTTGACATATTATGAGGCGGTGTGCCACACATCAAAACGGATTCTTGCTACGGCAAACGATGCTTCGCTCGGCGCGGGACTCAGCGTAATCGATGCCGAAGTCGGAGCGGTGAGCGGATTCGGCGGCAGAGAGAACGGCGACGAGAGCATAATGCTCACCGTGACGGGCGCCAAGGACGGATATATCGGATACATCGACAATGGCTACAGCGGTAAAAACTACATTGCATACGAAGTGTCTGTCTATCCCGAAAATGACGGAAAGATATACTTTGCCACAAACGGCCACGCCGCCCTCAGCGGATATGCGGTTGTCGGCAGAGATTGTACACCGAATCAGTGGAACAGATTTGTGCTGATAGTAAACCGAGAGAGGGACACCGCCGCATTCTATGTCAACGGCAACTTTATCTCCGAGAAAAGCACGGTGAACTTCCCGACGGATTCTCGAAAAGATTTGCGATTTATCTATCAGGCGAGCGGCGGCGCAAGGATTGTTGCCGACGATGCGATTGTATATGAATCGGACCTGCGGCCAACCGTGGCAAAGGCGGCAGTGGTGCCGCAGAGTGTGGAGTACATTCTGTTCAACCGCGACTTGTATCTGCCGTCTGATGTGCGCTATGCACAGCTGCGCAGTGTGCTTGGAGTAGGCGGCGCGGTGCAGATAGAGTTTGTGAAAGATGGAGTGCAGGTGCAGCCGATTAACGGCATAGTGCCCGACGGCACAATTATGGCGCTGAAAAACGCCGGCGCGCTCACATCGTATGACATTCATGTGACACACACCGGTTCTCCCTTTGCATATGGCGAGGCGGCAACGGACGGCAGACTGTCGGACGGAGTGCTGACCGCTGCGGTGCTCTCGGACGGCGGTGCGGAAATAACCGTTGCGGCATATAAGGACGGCAAGCTGGTTTCGCTGTCAAAACCGACATTGCAGACGAGCGGAAGATATTCTCTGTGCAATATAGAGGCAGACACGGATCTGTATGACTGCATAAAGCTGTTTTCATGGAGAGATGTTTCACTTTTGCCCCTCGGCAAAAATGCGATGCTGAGCAGATAAGGTCTTGTACACAAAAATACAGGAACACGAATATTCGGTATTGCTTTTGCTCCGGATATAGAATATATTATATGTTTTGATAAGAGAGGAGAATTTGCATGAACCAAAGAAAAAGGATGTTGTCTGTGCTGCTTTCCGCAACAGTGTTGCTGAGCCTGACGATTCTGCCGGCATCGGCGGCGGATACCAAGATAAACATCAAGACAGGAGACTATATTCGTTTGGGAACCTATAATAACGAATCTGTCTTGTGGCGTTGCGTTGCTGTTGACGGCAACGGTCCGCTGATGCTCTCGGACAGGGTGATAGAGGATTATATGCCATACGACGCACGGACCGGAGTTAATGATCAGACAGGCTCTCATCGGCGTAATAGCTGGCGGAGCAAATACGGTTCCAATCACTGGCGCGACAGCAATATGCGTTCATGGCTCAATTCCGGCGCCGAGACCGGAAATGTAGATTGGCTGTGCGGTAATCCGCCTGATGCAGACCATGTTTCAACAGGAACGGCGTATGACCGGAGGGCCGGATTCTTCGGTAGTTTCAACTCGGATGAAATCGGCGCAATAAAAACGGTAACGCAGCGCTCCATTGTTTCCCACCCGGAGTACACTGCCGGCTATATTGATGAGCCGGGAACCGACCTTCCCTACAATACCGATATTGATACGGTTGCTGACGGATACGAAAGCGCATATTATGAAAATATCACCGATAAGGTTTTTCTGCTTGATGTGAAGCAGCTCAATACGGTTAAGCAGAATCTTGGGAACTACTATATCGGAAAAAATAAGGCGGGACAAAACTGGAACTACTGGCTGCGGACTCCGATTACGGACTGCAACCATGATATGCGCTATGTGACCGCCGGAGGGAGCATTTTGCGTGACGCTCCCTGCAAAGGATATTACGGGGTCCGCCCGGCATTCTATCTGGACTCGGAGTATTACACCGTTTCGCAGGGCAAAGGCACAGAGTCCGCCCCATATGTCGGTACTGTGAAAAACAAGCCGTCGGAAAGTCTCGGCATTTCCGGTGCAGAACGGGACACGGGAGATGGAAACTGGGATGTTGACACGGATCGGTACCTTCAGGTGGAACTGAGCGAACTGTATTCTACAGATCGTGCATATGCCAACTCAACCATTCCTGTGTATGTGATCCAGAAACCTCGCAGTGATACGGAAAACATGGTAATTTTGTACTTGGCCGAGGGCTATAACAAAAGTCAGCAGAAACAGTTTGTTGATGATGTCCGGCGGCTGTGGCAGGAGGTGTTGAAGACGGAACCGTACCGCAGCATGGCGGATCGGTTTAATGTCTACGCACTCTGCACAGCTTCGGTGGATGGTTACGGTGGTAACAGCACTTTTTTTGCTGCAAGCAAAACCGGCATTTCCGTAAACAAAGGGCAGTGGAGAAACCATCTGTTGGAGCGCATTATAGGACCTGCTTTTATTGAAAAAATACATGATGCACATATTCCCAACACAACAAAGCCGAACGAATTCTCATGGGATGATGAATACAGCCAATATTATTATGTTTATGAATACATAAATCAGTTCGTGATCCTGGCAAACAGCGGCGAGTATTTCGGAGGATCTCACGACAATATGAAAAGCGGCATTCATTATATTCTGGCATCGGCGAATAATATACTGTCCCCGTTTACCCAGCGGCATGAACTGGGACACGGACTACTGCGTCTTGGCGATGAGTATAATACGATTGGACAGCCATTGGCAGAGGGAACACTTCGGACATCGCTGAATATTTCTGACACCAAGGATCCCAAAAAGGTAAAATGGAAGAATATGCTTGGATTCCGCAGCACATATACCTGCCCGCATTATGATAACTCGTATATGTATAATTCCGGCAGGGAGTGCCTGATGAGAGACACTTATAAGACTGAGTTCTGCGAGGTGTGCAAACTTCAGGGCGTCAAGCGCATGAGCCAGCTGATTAAGAATCCTCATTCGCTCTATGTTGCGGAACCGGAAGTGAAAATGTATACCGGCGACTACAAGAACCCGAAAGAGAACTCTTCTGCTTTTGAAGATGCGACACTTTACGGTTATTCCAAATATGATAATGACAGCAGAAATCGTCTTTTGAGCGGTGCAAATAAAAACAGATTTAATCCCGGGCTTAAGGGCAGCGAGATTGAGCTTCGCACCATTGTTCAGAATCTTTCGGATACCGAGAAAAAGACTGTAACTCTGCGGATGTGGGTAGAGCATTCTGACGGAACGGTAGCTGCTACAGCTGACGGCAAGAGAGTTTTGACCGAGAAGAAATTTGACATTCCGGTCTGGAGTGAAAAGCCCAAGTTCTGGCAGAATGGGGCATTGGACTACACCGGCAGCGACTTCGATTCCGGACTTGTCAACTGTTCGCTTGTTTACAGGATTCCGGAAAACGCCGTTTTGCAAACCGGTGATACCGTTGGATTTGAGGTGGTGGACGATGATGCCGGCGTGACGCTTGCCGATGATGACTCGGAAAGCAAAACCTATGCCGATATTACCATCGAATACAAGCTGGAGGATGGAAGTGATGTCCCGAATACCAAGCCTGCCGTATTCCCGGTTGCCGCCGGAACAAGGGTTGACTGGGAGTTCCCAAAGGAACTGAACGGTTACATTCTTGTCAAAACGGAGGGGACGGACAAGACCGTTGGTAACGGAGGACTGACCGTTACCTGCTATTATAAGGCAAAAGATGACCGCCCGACAGCTCCGTTTACAATTACAGATGAAAGCGGTAAGGAAGCGGATAGGACATTAAAGACAGGAAAATTCAAAGCAAGGCTTGTTTTGTCGGAGGGACGGAAAACAGCGGCAGTTATCATTGCGAAGTATGTTAACGGAAGACTCGGAGAGTTAAAAATGTCCGAACCGAACGAATCGCAGGATATAATCGAAACCGATTTTGTTACCATAACCGACGAGGATTTGATAAAACAGACCGAAATCAAAGCGTTCGCATTTGAAATCATGGGAAATATAAAGCCGCTGTATAAATTTCAGCATATAACAAAATAACAAGAACTGCGGAACGCTGAAAAATATTAAAATTCAGATTCATAGTCTATTTAACCGCAACCGTCGGGGCTGATCTGCAAAAAGATATAAACTGACAATGTGTGCCAATGATAATAAAACGGTAATATGAGAAACAGACACAAACCGACTTTCAAATAACCCAAATACATTTAGCAGATAGTATCGTTTACACGGTATTATCTGCTTTTGTCTTACAAAACAGTTTTGCAAAATAGGAATGACCATGGGGATATTTGCTTGTCATCTTCGCTCAGATCGTCTTCATGAAAAAATGTGTGCAGTTGTAAACAGCAGCAACCAATCAATGAGATGCGCTTTTCTGCGTATTTTATTCAATATATTTTCTCATAGCCTGTACCGTCCTGCAGGTTTTGCCTTGAAACGGGGTGTGTATGAATTTTGGACTAAAAAAAACAAATTTTGTGGTTTGTTTTTGACAAAAACATTTGATATAATTTATGTATAATATCACACGCAAATTCTGTGACTTTTCAACAGCAGCGGAGGGAGGAAAAACATGAAAAGAAATATATCTTTCATTTTGACACTTACGATGATTCTGTCGGCGTTTCCGATTTCGCCTTATGCGCAGGACGCCCAAATTGAACTGCCGGAATACGGCAGGGAGATTTTTGACCTTGCGGACGAATACGAAGCGGATTTTGATTCGGAGGCGGAGTTGTTTGCCGCAAGCCCGTTTGCGGTAGTGTCGGATTTCGAAAACGAAGAGGAGGGAGAACTTTCTCACGGCTACAGGGGAGAGAATTTCATCATAAATAACGATCAGCCCGAGATTGACAGCTTCGGCATCTGCAGCGAGGACGGCAACAAATTTGCACGCATATCAAATGCGGCATATGACGGCAGTTCTTCGTCAAGACTGGTGTATAATGCCGTTAAGACAGGCGATGTGTTGAACCTTTCGTACAGGATAAGGTTTGTGGACAAAGCGCCCGTACACTGGATTCCCGTGAACATAGGCGAGAGTAATGTGTCTGCCACATATTTCAACAACGGTGTGTTCGGCATAAACTACGGCGGCGACTTTGCCCGTAACCCGAGGGCACAGGCAAAGTACAAGAATTACTCGGTGGATTTGTTCAAACCCAGGGCAAATATCTGGTATACGGTGAGCTACAGGATAGATTTTGCAGATCAGTCGTATGACCTGAGCGTTACCGATGCAGACGGCAACAGTCAGATTGCCGATAGCGGCTTGGCAACAGGCGTGCCTTTCAGAAGTCCCAATGGCAGCATTACGGCGGCAAACATGGGCGAGTGCAGATTTTACATTCCGCACAACGCCGCATGGAACAAAAATATGCAGCCGGGTGAGGCGACCACGGCGGAATATGTGTATGATGTGGATGACATAATGAGCAGTACCGATGAAAAAGCAGCGGCGCTCAAAGCCTTTAATGCGGCGGACGCGGATTCAATCGGAGATGTAATAAGAAAATTTGCGGATGTCCTGGAGCTCGACTGTGAGGGTGAGTATGCAGTAAAATCCGCATATATAGACTACCTCGTTGCAAATGAGATTCCGTTTGCAACCGTTGATGACATAAAGACGGCGTTTGACAATGCGGTGGAGAAAGCCGCAACCATAAACGGAGATTTCACCCGTAAAACTCTACTTGAGCACAGTGCCGACACGGTTTTGCTTGACTTTGAGGACTGCACTCCCGGCATGAGCGATTCCACAATCAATGGCGACGGCTATTCTGCGTTGTTGACATCGGACGGCAAGGTCGGCTATGTGCGCGAGAACGGCAGTACATATCTTTGTCTTGATCAGAATGCCGGCAAGGAAAAATCCAACACGATATATCTGCAATATAAACTGCCCGATTTCAAAAAGGCGACCGTGTCATATCGTGTGAGGATAGACAAACTCAATCCGGGGTGGACGACATTCTATATCGGCGGTGCGTCCAATCTCTATCTGCTTGACAATAAATTTTCGCTCAATATGGGAAGCTCCCAGCCAAATATAAGCGGCACCGTGACAGCAGGTGTCTGGTACACCGTTGTGAGCGATTTTGACATAGCAGCACAGAAATATAATCTTAAGATAACCGGAGACGACGGCACCACTCTTGTTGACATGAAAGATGTCGCCTACAGAAATTCCGTTTCTCAGCTCGGCAATCTGACCATAGGCTGTGCCCAATCGCAGTCCGCGAGCAAAATCTGCATTGACGACATAAAGACGGTATCTTATGCAAAGGATGATTTATTCTTTTCCGTTCGCGGCACAAAGAGCCTTTTGCCGGGCGAAAACCGCTATGATGTGGATTTTATGAATATCAGCAAAACCGACAGACAACCGACACTTTACCTGTTTGTATACAAAAATGACGAGCTCGTAGGCATAGAAACGCAGAAATTCGATATTGCAAACGGTTCGGCGCTGCGCGGCACGATGACTGTGACCACAGATGCGGCGGACTATGGGTCGGGCGATGAATTTTGCGTGTTGCCGTATATGCTCGATTCGCTCTCCGGCGGTCTTAACTACGGTGCGGACACGGCGTTTGGCGGCAGCGGCGAGATAAATGCGTCGGTGACAACGGACTATGATGAACACAAATTTGTTATATGCGGGGATATGCCGTTCGATGTTCTCCGTGTGCTCATACTTGCACCGGGAAAAACCGAGACGGACGCAATTGCCGATCCGAAAAACATTGTATACTTCGCAGCGGCGGATTCTCTCGAAAACATAAATTTCTCCGCCGTGATTGCCGAAAGATTCGGCAGCGGAGATTACAGGATATATCTTGTCAGCCAAAACGGCGGCGGCACGGCGTTTGAAAAGGAATTTTCGGTATACTACTGCGGCAACGCTGTCGCAGACGGCATTGTAGCCGACTTCCGCAGTATAACGGAGTCAAATGCCGAGTCGATAATGAACAAATATATAAACACATATCCGATAATGAATGATTTTGACAATTTTTCTTCTTTTTATGAGGCAAACAAGTCAACTGTCAATGAAATCCTTATCGGATCTAAATCGAAGATAAACAAAGTGTCCGATGTAAAGGAGCTGCTCGGCGTGGCATATGTTGTTGCCGCTTTGCAAAATTCGGCAGATGAAGCGGAGTTTGAAGCTTTGTTTGAGACAAACGGCGCCCTTTTCGGCATAGACATAACCGACATCGCATACACGGCAAACAAGGCGGAGACGGTATCGCGCCTGTTTGCAAAGAGGACGGCACTCACTTCGGCAAACATTGCATCGGAGTTTGACACGGCGCTGATGCTTGCGGAGTTTAACGGAGCGGACAGAACCACCATAGAGTCGGTTCTGACAAAATACAAATCCGTGACGGGGATTGACACTGCTTCGGCAGCTTATATAAACAACAAAGCCAATGTAAACAAGGCTCTCACGGCGGACGGAGCAGTGTTCAATTCCGTGGCAGATATTGTCGCGGCATACAATTCCGCGCTTTCGGCATCGGGCAGCAGCGGTGCCGCAGGCGGCGGAGGCGGTGGCGGCGGCTCCAAGGTGACCGGCGGCGGTTTCGGGTCAAACTCGACAATCACCGTTGACAAGCCTTATGTTGAGCCGGACGCACCGCTTACAACAAATTCGGACGAATTTTGCGATCTCGGCTCGGCAGAATGGGCGCGGGAAAGCATAATGAGGCTCAGGGCAAGAGGCGTTATAAACGGCGTGGATGCTGCTCATTTTGAGCCTGACAGATTTGTCACAAGAGAGGAATTTGCCAAGATGATTGCCTGCGCATTCGGCATAAACGGCGGCGCAGCAAACTTTGATGATGTGGACGGCGCTCAGTGGTACGCTCCGTTCGTAGCGGCGCTTTTCTCAAACGGAATAGTAAACGGAATATCCGAGACTTCATTCGGCGTGGGAAGCGGCATATCCCGACAGGACGCTGCGGTTATACTCGACCGCACGGCGGCGCACATGGGCAAGACGCTCGAATACGATGTGTCCGCGCTGAATACTTTCGGCGATTACATAGCGCCGTATGCACGCGACAGCGTGCTCAGGCTCTACCAGAGCGGAATTGTCAGCGGAGTTTCCGAAAAAGTCTTTGACGCAGAAGGCACTCTCACCAGGGCTCAGGCGGCAAAACTCATAGACGGACTTGTGCAGCTTGCAAAGTAAGGGGGCAAATACATGAAAAAATTCAGATTTGCGGCAGTGATAACTGCTGCGGCGCTCGTTATAAACGGTCTTTCAATTGCTGCGTTTGCCGCAGATTCGAGTGACGGCAACGCACTTTACAAAGAAAAAATATCCTTCCTTGCGGATATAGGCGCCATAGATTCCGAGTGGGAGGGACTGGAGATAACAAAAACCGTGTCGCGCGCCGACGCAGCGCAGATGCTTGCCGATGTGGTGTGCACGGAGTTTGTCATGCCGTCACCAACGGGTGCGGTGTGCGCAGATGTCACCGCAAGGTCGGCATACGCCAACGCGGTGTACACTGTTGTGACATACGGCATAATACCGCTTGAGGACGGCAAGTTCAATCCGTCGGAGCATTTCACATATGCCGATATGCGTTATGCGATTGCGGCAATGCTCGGCTATGTCAACTATGCCAAGGCGACCGGCATGGGCACGGCGGCACTTGACAAGCTTGTGTCGAAGGCAGATTTTACAAAGAATGTGAACTACCGTGCAAACGAACCCATGACAAAGGCGGAGTTTGCCGTTATGCTCAGCGACGGTCTGCATTGCGATATGATATATCAGACGGACTACTCGCCGAATAAAATCGCGTTTGACAAAAACACCGAAGTCACCATGATGGAAGAATATATGTCTGTTGTGGAGTATGAGGGAATGATTGACGCGAACAAATATACCTCTCTGTCGTCCGTCACGGGTCTCGGCTCGGATGAGATAGAACTGGACGGCATGAGATTCTACACCGGAGACACAAATGCGGCGGACTTTGTTGGCACAGCGGCAGATGTGTATGTGAAAGAGGGCAAGAACGGCAAAAAAGGAACCGTGCTCAGCATCGGTTATGCCGACAAAGTGAAAACCCTCACGCTCACCGCGGACGAGCTCAACACCGATTCGTCGGCTTTCTCGCTGTCGAACATAGTGTATGATGACGGCAAAAAGTCGCGCAGTGCGTCTGTGTCCAAGACGGCGGACTATTTTTACAACGGCAGGATGTGTGCGCTCACCAAGGCGGACTTTAATATCGATGCCGGCACTGTCACGCTCATCAGCAATTCGGGCGGCAGTATCTATGACACCGTGAAGATAGACACCTATCAAAACTATGTTGTGGACTATTACGATTCGTCAACGGGAACGGTGTATTCCAAACTGAAAGACGCAAACGGCGACCCGATGTCGATATGTGTGGACGAGGACAAGATGAGCGGAGCATATATCGAGCTGACCAGGGCGAACGGCAGAGTGTTCAAGCCGTCCGTGCTCAAGGAGAACGATGTGCTCTCCGTCACCTCGTCAAAGGACAAAGGTTACATAAAAGCCGTGCTGTCGGGCAACAGCATTGACGGCGAGGTGACCGCGCTTGACGAAAACGGCGCAAGAGTGAAAATCGCCATAGACGGCGTTGAATATGAGATGTTCCGCCTGGGCACAGGTTGGGGCAGCGACGAATTTCCCTATCCCTGCATGGGGGCGCAGGGCGAGTTCTATATCGATTCATTCGGCTATGTGGCATATGCTCACTACTATCCCTCGTCCATGATGTACGGATTCCTTACCGGGGCATACACCGAGAGCGGTGTCTCCGGCAGGGCGAGGGTGCAGATAGTCGGCGAGGACGGCGTTATATATGAACTGGATATCCCCGACAAGGGCATAAAGGTGAATAATTACGACGGCACCGCAGCCAAGACGAAACCCGAAGCCGTGATTGCCATGCTCGGCGAACAGCAGTTGGTGCAGTTTACGGCGAACGATGACAGAAAGCTTGTCAAGCTCAATGTGGCACAGAAGATAGCCGATGATCCCGATGCGGTTCTCGGTTCTTACGATACCGGCAAATTCACACTGGACTATGAATTCGGCGCAGCGACGAACGCAACTTACAACAGCACGATAAGGTCTTTTTACAAGAGCAGCAGCGGCGATGTCAAAGGTTCGCCCGATTCGTCGACTATAGTGTTCATGCTCGATGACAGCGGCGCGGGCAGGGTCGGCGCCGGCGATGTATCCGTTGTCTCCATTGGGAGAGTGAAGGACAGGATGAAGTTTACCGATATTAAGTACTATGACCTTGACGAGAGCCTTGCCGCGGCGGCAATGACGGCAAGAGTTCCGCAGATGACAAACATGTCGGATCTGGCGGCGCAGACAAATCTTTTTATATTTGACAAACTGGTGCGCTTCACCGACGACAAGGGAGACATAAAGCGAAAAATCAGCCTGTATGTGAACGGTTCGCTGAGAGAATACACCGTCTCGGACGACTGCGTGTTCCCCGAGATGAAAAAAGGCGATATTCTGGCAATATACACCGATTGGCACGGCAATGTGGCAAAGGCGGCAAACATCAAAACACAGCTGAAAAATTCAAACGGCATCTCGGCATGGATAAATTCCGGCTACAATGCTTATCAGTCATATGCGTATTTCGGCAAGGCATATCTGTGCGGTTTCAGCGGCGAGCGCATTGCGTTTATCAATGACCCCTCGTCACCTGTTGTGGATACACTTTCGCTTGTGAGCCCCAATGTGTATGAGGTCAGCAATGAATCGCGCGATACTTCCGTAACCCCGGGTTCACTCTCGACAATCCATGTGTCTGTCAATCCGGGCGCGGATTCACTGATATATTACTTCGCAAATCAGGGCAGAGTGTATGATGTCGTGATTTACAGATAGGGAGGTAAACATGAAAACAAAAAGATTAATCGCTCTGATGCTTTCCGCACTCATGATTTTGTCAGTTGCCGATTTCGGCGTGTTTGCTGCGGCATCCGCCGAAAAGGTTGTGTGGGAGGAGAATTTTGATAAAATCTCCGATGCAAAGTCAATCGGCGGTATAGCACGCAGCGGAGATGCCGTTGCGGAGATAGTCTCCGATGCCGATTATGTGCGTTCTCTGCGCTTTGCAAACGGCGACACGGCGAACTCCAAGGTGAGCCTTTCGCAGAAATTTTCTACTCTGTCTGCGGCGGGCACCATATCGTTCAGTGTGAAGTACGCCGAGTCGAACGACTGGACATCCATATATTTTGACAAGGCTATAAACCTGTATCTGTCCAACGGTGCAATCGGTTCGCACATAGGCACATCCACTCCGGCGCACAGTAAGATAACCGCCGGTGAGTGGCATGATGTTGAGGTGGATTTCGATGTGCCCTCGGGTAAGTACGATGTTTATGTCGATTATAACAAATGCGGCTCGGGCGTGTCCATGAGAACCCCCGGTGCGTTTTCAAATATGTCAATAGTTGTTGACAAAGCCAACAATGACATAATGTTCGATAATTTCAGAATAACCTCAAAACCGAGCACTTCCAAAGGCACAACGGATGTGAAACCGTCGGAGCCGACAAGTGAGCCGACGGACAACGCTCCCGAGATTGTCAAAGAGATGATAACCGCCGCGAACGGCGAGACAATCACGCTCGCCAAGGCGGACACATATGTGACGACCAACGGCAAAACCGCCATGAAAGGCTACGACAACACCGTGACCGTCACAAGAGACAATGCCTCGGCGGAGACTCAGGCATTCTTTAAGTTCGACGCACCGAGCGTGCCGGACGGCAAGAGGGCTTATCTCAATCTGTATCTCGATTCGGCAAAGTATGCGACCGACAAAGAGCCTTTTGGGGTGTATGCCGTGGATAACGCCTGGGATGAGGCTCTGGGCAGCGGCGAGGCAAGACCGGTGATTGAGGATACCGCCGGCAGAAAGATCTTCTCAAACGACGCGGCAAACAGCTGGGTCAGGATAGACATAACCGAGTATGTGGCGCGAAACGGCGGCAAGGAGATATCGCTCTCGCTGCGCGGCGACTCTGTCGGCGCAAATGCCGGATCTGTGACTGCGCTTAACTTCGATTCGAGAGAGGGCGTGTGCAAGCCGAATATTCTTGTCTGCGACCCGATAGCCGATGTGGCGAAGAATCCGACGCCGAACGCATCAAAAGGCGGCGATGCGGTAAACATCGGCGCACTGCCGAATGTGAGCGCGGCCCTTGGCAGCGGCAAGGGGATAAATATGTATGTGTTCGGCGGCGACTCGGCAGACATAGAGACTTACGGCGCATTTGCCCGTGCCATAGCGGCCAAGAGCGGCGCCAAGGTTAATTACATCAACAAAGGACTGCCCGCTCTCGGCGGCATGAATGCCTTTGTAAGCAATTTCTACAACCTCACCGAGGACCGGACGATAGATCTTGCGGTGCTCGATTTTGCGGACATAAACGACACGAGCGCACAGCTTGCGATTGACAAGCTGCGCAAAGTGAACAGATATGCCGAGGTCATCTTTGTGACCGAAAACCCTGTTTCGGCGGACGGCGTTATCTGCGCAACCCGTGCGGATGTTGATGCGGCGGTGATAGGAGACATCGGCAGCGGTGCGGTTAAATCATATGTTGCCGAGCCTGACATGAAGTACAACCTCAAGGCAAAGGACGAGAAAGACATTGTGGATTTCGTAAGCTTTGATAATTTTGCCGACGGTGACATCGGCGACGGAATACTCTTTGACAATCAGAGAGACTACCTCCGTGTCGAAGATGACAGCCTCTGCGGCGGCAAGGTGCTCCGCTATAAAAAAGACACCGCGCGCGGCGCTGTAGGCACCAAGTGGTTCGGCACATCGCTTGGCGGCAACCTCAGGTTCGACATACAGATGTGTTTCTATTCGCCCGACACCAAGTTTTCACTTCGGATGTTCCCCACGGCGCGTGACGCTAACACGATAATGGACATGGTGACATTCTCGGACGGTTCAATAGCCCTCGGCGGAAAGTCGCTCGAGGTAAACATGAATCAGTGGTACAACTTTGCTTTGCTGTATGATTTTGATACGCACACCTACGATGTGCTTGTGGACGGCGCGGTGTTTGTCGAGGGGGTGCAGATGAAACAGTCCACCGGTACGATCTGCTCTTATGAGATAGATGTTGCCGCGGGAAATACGGCGGACTTTGCCATAGACAGTATGCGCACGAGCTTTTATACCGATGCGGAGAAGCCGGTAAAAGAAGTTGTTGAGGAGACAGAAGACGACGGCCCGGCGGTCATATTCGACAATGACCTGGAGAGCACTGTACCGGGGCTTATCTCCCAGGGCACATCCGGAGATGTGTCATATGTACGCGAGGACGGCAACACCTTTGTGCGCGCAACACGCACCAAGGGCACCGGCAGCTGCACCACAAATTTTGCCTTTCCAAAGACTAAGGGCGATGTCAGCCTGGAGTTGGATTTCCGCCTTGGCAACACCAACAGTGCGACCAAGCTTTTGTATCTGAATGATGCCAACGGTTTATTTGCCGTGCCGATATATTTCTCCGGCGACAAAATGCAACTTAATCTGTCTGAGGGGGAGCGTCCGGTTGTTATGTCCGGTCTTGAGGCAGGCAGATGGTATCATGTGCAGATTATAACGGATCTTGCAAAGCAGACATACTCTGTTGATATAGACGGCGCCACAGTAAGTCCTGATGGGGGCTATGCGCTTCTTCGTCAGCCTGTGGAAGGTTTTTCGAGTTTCCGCATATCAATATCGGCGGGCGAGGATTCGAGTTACGATGTAGACAACTTCCATATTCAGCGGCTCAACACCATGCAAGACGGCGCAAAAAAGACCGCAGCCGGCTATAACCCGAACAACGACGCCCCGAAGAACAACGAATGGATAAACACATTTCGCCGCAATCCGAGCGGAGAGATATATGAGGCGGAGGATATGCAGCTCGCCAATTATGAGGTGTACAAGGACCTCAATTTTCACAACGAATACGGCGTGCGAGTGGCAGCGACAGGCTGCGGAACAGCCGAGTTTGTCTACAACGGCGAGAGCGGTTACAAGCGGATAGATGTCGGCTATCTTGAGGAGGATGGCAAGATTGACAGCAGATTTTATCTGTATCAGAACGGTAAGCTGATTGACTGGTGGCTTGCACAGAATGACGAAGTAGGCAGATATAACAGAAATTCAAAGGATTATTGGTATGTGAACAAAGGCGACAGATTCATGATTCGCGGTGCATACGGAGCGGACCCCTCGGAGCTTGATTATGTGGAGTTCACGGACGGCGCAAAGAGGGATTTCCGTTTCGGCGACCTGGTGGGCGATGCAAACCGTGCGCCGGCTTATTGGCTCTCGTCCGGATGGGATGCGGATAATGTCGGAGGTGTGGCAAGTCAGGGCATACTTTTGCGCGACACAAGCGCGAACGGGAGTGTGACGGCAGAGCGCAGACTTACCGGATTCTGTGCGCCGTTTGTGATAGAATATAATTATCAGCAGTATGCGGCGTCCAAATACAAACTTGTCGTCGGCATGAGTGACGGCAAGAGCGAAAAGTACCCCGTATCGGTAGAGTTTGACGGGTACGACATAATAGTCGGCGGCAAGAGATATGCCGATGTGATGAAACACGGCGCACCGACATTTTTGCGCATAGCTGTCGATACCGACAAGCGGACATATTCCGTCGTAGCAGACAGCGTTGTGATTGCCGATGGCGCAGTGTTTGACGGCAGTGTGAGTGAGTTTAACATCCTCAAGCTGATAACGGACAAAGAGAGCGAATCGTATTTCAGGGCATATCCGTTTGCCGTTAAGGCAGGCTATGTACTTCTCGAAGATTTTCGCTGCGAGAGTGCGGACGGAATCGAGCTGTACAACTGGACGGTCGACGGCAAAAAACCGACATATGTCGTGACAGACAATGCGGAGAACTGCGATCCGTTCCACAGGGGTATTCCCTCCGGTACGGCGATTTCGAAGAAATTTGACAAGCGAAACGGCAAGATAACCTATGAGACTCAAATCCTTTTCCCGGAGATTAAGGACGGGGCGAGGGTTGCCATAGGGTGCGACGGCGGCGAGATTGCACTGTTTACAAAGAACGGCGGCATATGGTATGATGCCGGCGGCGGAAAAACGGGACTTCTCTGGGACAAATACAAGACAAATGTGTGGTATGAATATAAATTTGAGATTGATCTGTCGTCAAAGAATTGCGATTTCTTTGTGAACAGTTTCAAAAAGATTTCCGTGCCGATAACCATATCTGCGGCGGACACAGTGAAAATAACCGCCGGCAGCGGCGACATATGGGTAGACGACATTGCGGTGTTCGACGGATTTTACAATGACGACAACGAAGTGCCCGATCTTGAGATTCCCGAGGGATACGGCGACTACAACATAGTCATGCAGACCTGCGATATGTGGCGCGAGGGCACACATTTCGGCTATGATGCGCTTCACCCGTTTGCGGCGCGCACACCGTTTCTCGGCTATCATGAGGAGGGCAATCCCGAGGCGTGCGACTGGGAGACCAAGTGGATGGTGGAGCACGGTGTAAATGTGTTTGCTCCGTGCTGGTATATGCCGAACGACGCCATGTCTGCGCCGAAGAATCCGCGAAACGGCTATCGTCTCGATCAGGGATTCATGAACAGCAAGTTTCATGACGACATAAAATACTGCATCAATCTGACATATGCCGGAGTTAACGAGGGCGAGGAGAATTTTCTTAAATACTATGTTCCGTACTGGATTGAACACTATTTCAAAGATCCGTCATATTTTGTGGTAGACAACAAGCCTGTCATATTCATATTCAATGTGACCGAATTTTCAAACAAATTCGGCAATGACGGCACGGCGGCAGTGTTCGATAAAATCCGCGAGGCGTGCCGTGCAGATGGTTTCGACGGTGCGATATTCGCCATCACGCGGGAGAATGCGACCTTGGTTTCCGGCTGGGATTATAGCTATGCTTACACCTTCGGCGGCAGCGAGGACGGCTACACCGCTCTGCAGAATGCCTATGACAACGAGAATAACAAATTCATCTTTACGGCGTCACAGGGATTCGGCGCCGAGGCGTGGGGCAGATATCTGCGCAAGCAGACATTGCCCGTGAAGGATTTCAGAGCAGATCTTGAATGGGCAAGGGATGTGTATATGCCGGCAAATGCGGACGATCCGCTGCTTGGCAACACAATATCGCTCGACAACTGGAATGAATATTGCGAAGGACACACTCTCGCACCGTCAAATCACGCCGGATTTGAGTATCTGGATATGATCCGCGAGGTGTTTACAAAGGCACCGAAGGAGCATACGGATGTGATCCCCGAAAAGCGATTTGACCAGATGTCGGCTATGCTTTGGTAATATGATTGTAAAAAAAACACGCGTATCGCAAAAAACGATATGCGTGTTTTTTTTGTTTGCGCGCAGCGCAATTCATGCTGATAGGCAATTCATCGATCATCTTCGGACAGAATCGTCTGCCGAAGCTGCCCCACCCCCGTCGGACCGATAATCGGGAAAACATCAAAATCACTCTGCTCCGATAACATCTCAAGCGCCGTACACGAAATGCTTTTTTTCTCGTTTTGCGCTCTTGCGAAAATCTTCTCGTATGTCTTCAGGCTCTCTGCGTTGAGATATCTCTCTTTTGCCTTTTCGGACAGCTTTCCGTCATGATATTTTTCGAAAAACCCCTTTGCCTGTGAGCAGAATGCAAACACGGGGAAGTGACTCTCGTCATATTTCTTTTTTTCCCCGCCCTCGATTACCGCAAGTGTATCGTCCCACACCTTTGAACAGGTAGCCATATTGTACAGCGCCTGACTTGCCATAAAACCACGCTTTCCGACGGATTTTGCATATTTGTTCGCTTCCGCTATGCGCTCAAAACTCCAGTTGGACGCGCCGAAATTTTTCACTCTTTTGACTCTGCCCGAATCAGCAATATCGTTCAGCGCATCTATAATCGGCTCTACTGGTTTTGAAATGTCGTCTCTGTGCAGCCACAGTATGTCTATCGTGTCAATGCCGAGTGCGTCGAGACTCTTTTCCACATCGTATTCTATGCTGTCCCTGTCGAGCCTGCTTATCTCCATGTGTCCGAGCGGCGGATGAGAGCATTTTGTGGAGATGTACACCTTTTCTCTGAGTCCCGTGTCGGCAAGATATCTGCCGATGATCTCCTCACTTTTGCCGCCGCAGTACAGGCGTGCGGTGTCTATCACATTGCCGCCGCATTTGATGTACTCTGTCATTAGCTCGCGCGCGGTTGCCTCGCTTATTCTCTCGCCGTAGCCGTCCGTCCCCAGGACGATTTGCGACATCTTCATGCCGCACAGGTCAATGTATTTCATGTTTTTTCTCCCCTCAATGCACCTTTGGGTGCAATTCATGTGCTGCTCGGCACAATTCATGAAATTTTTCAATCTCAACTCATGCCGGCAGACGATTCATTTTTTTCATTCTATCACAATTTTTTGCCTTTGTAAATCAGATTCGGTAATATCATTTCAAACTGCGCATATAATATAAATTATGCACCAAAAAATTTTAAGGGAGACATCATCAATGAAAAGAAAATTTATCAAAAGAAAAAACAAAATGAAGGCACCGCTCCGGTATATAACCGTGCGTCCGCGTGAGACTGCGGATAAAGGTGACATTGACGACTATATATACTCATGGCAGAATGTGAAACAAGTCAGCGAGAGGTGATTGATTTTTTTGCACCGATGTGATACAATTGGAATCAAAGATACGAAGGATAGGATTTATTATGAATAACGCTAAAATTACAAAAGAAACAAACAAAACAAAAGGTATATTTTATATAATAGCGGCGGCATTCGGTTTCTCCATGATGAGCGTGTTTGTTCATCTGTCGGGCGATTTGCCGTCGTTTCAAAAGGCTTTTTTCCGTAACTTTGCGGCGCTCGTCGTCGTCGCTGTCATAATGCTCAGAGAGCACATCGGTTTCATTCCCGACCGTAAAAACATCCCGGCGCTCGTGGGGCGCTCCGCTTTCGGTACAATGGGTCTTGTGTGCAATTTCTATGCCATAGATCGCCTTGTGCTCGCAGACGCCAATATGCTCAACAAGCTTTCACCGTTTTTTGCAATTATTTTTTCGATTTTTCTCCTCAAAGAAAAACCAACCTTTGTCCAGGTACTCGGCGTGCTCACAGCCTTTGTCGGCAGTGTGTTCATCATCAAGCCGACCGGTACCGGTTATGCGTCGGCCTCGGCGCTCATCGGTGCGCTCGGCGGACTCGGTGCCGGCATTGCCTATACTTTTGTCCGCTACCTCGGCAAGAGGGGTGAGAACGGCTCGCGGATAATATTCTTCTTTTCGCTGTTCTCTTGCCTGGCGTGTCTGCCGTTTATGGTCATCCACCCGGCGCCTATGAGCGTCAAAAGTACAGTCTGCCTCATCATTGCCGGGCTCAGTGCCTGCATAGGGCAGTTCGGCATAACCAGGGCATATATATATGCTCCGGCAAGAGAGATATCTGTCTATGACTACACCCAGGTGCTTTTTGCGGCGATTTTCGGGTTCTTCATATTTGACCAGGTGCCCGATGTTTTCAGTGTTATCGGCTATTGCCTGATATGCGGAGCCGGAGTGGCAATGTTTTTCTATAATAAAAATCGATAGATTCGTAATACCTCAGTCGGATTTTTATACATATTATTCCGGCAATGGATTCTTTCGCCCGTCAGTCAGATTGTACTGATTAAAAAGCGGCGGAAGGATGCAAGAAAAGGAGATGACAAAATGAACATAATCCTCATCATAATCGGTGCGGCATTGCTCATAAACGGCATTGCCGTTGCAATATTTGCAAATTTCAACATCGGCTGTTTGCTTACCGTGGCACTCGGCTTGTTCTTTTCCGCACTCGGTATTTGGAGTGACGGGATTCGCCGCCTCACAAGGCGCGGCGCACCGAGGGCGATAAAATACATAATATTCGTCACGGTTGCTGCCGAGCTTGTGCTTGTCGGGTTCATCTTTGCCTACGGTAATGCGGATACTGCGGACTATACCGAGGATGCCGTGATAGTGCTCGGCGCCGGAGTGCGGGGTGACAGGGTTACATATATTCTGCAAAAGCGGCTTGACGCCGCACTGGATTACCACAGCAAAAACCCCGCGGCGCTCATCGCCGTAACCGGCGGTCAAGGCCCCCAGGAGACAGTCACCGAGGGCAGCGCCATGCGTAAATATCTCCTGGCAAACGGAGTGCCCGATGACAAGATAATCACCGAGGAGAGGGCGACATCAACAAGCGAAAACATGGAGTATACCAAACCGCTTCTCGATGAAAAACTCGGCAACAACTATAGAGTCGCCGTGGTGACAAATGCATTTCACATATACCGCGGCACATCAATTGCACGCAAAGAGGGGTTTAATGCCGCGACCCATCTTCACGGCGGCATAGAGTGGTACAACATAGTGCCATGTTACCTCAGGGAGAGTCTTGCGGTACTGAAAATGTGGGCTTTTGACTAAAATCGACGCGACATATTGCTTTTTTTGCGTAATTATAGTATAATTTTATTATATTATTAACCGGAGGTGCGCCATGGAAAATATCAGCAAGTCAAATATACTTATGAGACACGGCTGGGACACCATACTGGAATATGATGCCCAAAAAGACCGTATATTTATCCATTGCGCCATTTTGCTTACAGAGTTTGTCGGTAACTGGATCAGTCCTGACGAGCTGACTGCAGTTGCAAAGAACGGCTGGCTGTTCGGCATTGACTACAAAGTGTGGGACAGCCACCTGACGAGTGAAGCACTGAAGAAATTTTGCGAGAGTGAAAATCAGTCCGAGAAATTTGTTCTCCGTTTCATGAACAAAAAAAAAGAAATGCATTGGCACGAGGTTGTCATAGAGCGCTCCGGCAAGGACAAGCTTATATTACTTTGCAGAAACATATATGACAGGATAATCGAGATGTCCGTTTTCAAGGCGGCGGAGAGGGTGTACGACAGCATTGTGTATATAGATGCCGACGACGGAAGCTACATTGTGCACTACACCTACGCCGAGACTGTGCCGCCGTCTGCCAATCAGAATTATGACGAGATGATCGGTGTCTTTGTGCGCAAATTTATGTATGACGACGACCCGGAGATACTCATCGGCAAGCTGAGCCTGAAAAATGTCAAAGCAATGCTCGAAAATGACGAAAAATTTCGAGTTTATTCTCCCATGCATGAGGCTGACGGCAGAATTACATACAAAAAGTTTGTGTTCTCCTACCTGGATGACGACAAAAAGATAATCACACTCATCCGTATGGACATAAGCGACATTGCGAAAGAATACGAACGCAAAATCAGAAAATACAAGAGTGAGTCATATAACGATGCACTCACGAACGCATACAACAGAAAATACTATGAAGAAAAGATCCGCAGCATCCGCATGGACATGGGAGTCGCCGTTATAGACATGGACGACTTCAAACTTTGCAACGATATCTACGGCCATAACTGCGGCGACATTGCGCTTGTCACCGTGGTCGGCATAATCAAGAAAACCGCTCCCGACGGCAGCATGATTATCCGCTACGGCGGCGATGAATTTTTGCTCATCGTGCCCGATGCACAGGAGAAGGATTTTGGAGAACTGCTCGACAAGATACGCCGCACCGTGCGCGAGTCCTCGGTGCACGGCTATTCGGGGGTGCGTCTTTCCGTGAGCATAGGCGGAGTGATTGCCGACAACGAGACTGCCGACGAGGCGGTTGTGCGCGCCGATAAACTCATGTATAATGCAAAGAATGTCAAAAACATGGTGGTGACGGAGAATAATTTCATCGGTGATGTGAGAGGTATAGACCGCACCCAAATCAAACAACAGGTGCTTGTTGTGGACGATTCCGAGATGAACCGCGCCATACTTTCCGAGATGCTCGGCGATGAATTCCGCATACTTGAGGCGACCGACGGGGAGGAGGCACTGGATATGCTCAATCGCTACGGCACGGGCATATCGTGCGTTTTGCTTGACATAGTGATGCCTGTTATGGATGGATTTGAAGTGCTGGCGCATATGAACAAAACCGGCATTATAGCGGACATTCCGGTCATCATGATATCCGGAGAGGATTCCGATGTGTACATCCGCCGCGCCTATGCGCTCGGTGTGTCCGATTATGTAAGCCGTCCGTTCGACTCCAAGGTGGTGTACAGACGCGTATACAACACCATTGCGCTCTATTCAAAACAGCGCAAACTCATTACGCTCATCACCAACCAGGCGAAAGAAAAAGAGAAAAACAGCCACTTGATGATAGACATCCTCAGCCGCATCATGGAGTTCCGCAACGGTGAGAGCGGACTCCATGTTGTCCATATGAATCTGATAACCGGTATGCTGCTTGAGGAGCTGATTCAAAAGACAGATAAATATAACCTGTCGTGGAACGACAGATCACTCATCACCACTGCGGCGTCACTGCATGACATAGGCAAGATTGCCATAAGCGACGACATCATAAATAAACCCGGAAAGCTCACCGCAGAGGAGTTTGAGGAGATGAAAAAACATACGGTCTACGGCGAAAAGATGCTTAAAGAACTGCGTGAATACAAGAGCGAAAAGATAGTGAAGATTGCCGCGCAAATCTGCCGCTGGCACCATGAGAGATATGACGGCAAAGGCTATCCCGACGGACTCAAGGGTGACGATATACCCATCGGCGCACAGGTTGTGGCGATTGCTGATGTGTACGACGCTCTCATTAGCAAGAGGGTCTACAAAGCCCCATATTCCCACGATACGGCTGTCGCCATGATCATCGGCGGAGAGTGCGGAGTATTTAACCCTATTCTCATCGAATGTCTGGAGGAAGTTGGCGAAAAGCTGAGATATGAGCTTGAAAAGAAGAATTTCTATGATGCCGGGGAGTGATTTTCTGAAAGTGAGAAAGACATTGGAACCGAAAAAGATGAGAGAAACAAAAAAAGTGAAAAATTTTATCCTTGCGGCTCTTGCTGCTTTGCTCATGCTCTGCCTTGCCGCCTGCAAAATGCAGCACGGTGTGACCGGCAGCGGTGAAAACCTGCCGAAACTTGTCGTCGGCAGCGACGAGTACGCCCCGTATGTATACTACGGCAAAAACAACGAGATCGAGGGGATAGATGTGGAACTGGCGAAGGAAGTCTGCCGCCGCATCGGCAGAAAATTTGTGTTCAAAGAGATAAAGTGGGACGAAAAAGATTCCTACCTTGAGTCCGGTGATGTCGATTGTCTGTGGGGTTCGTTTTCAATGAACGGCAGGGAGGACGACTATATGTGGACAGAACCCTACAATGTGAGCAGACAGGTGGTTGTGGTGCGTACAGACAGCGGCATAACCAAGCTTTCCGAACTTGAGGGAAAGCGCGTTGCGGTTCAGTCGAGCACCAAACCGGAGGAAATCTTTCTCAATCGCAGCAATTCGAATGTGCCCTCTGTTGACAAGGTGTTCAGCTTTGTGGGCATAGATGAGATTTTTGCGGCGCTCAGCAGAGGTTATGTTGACGCTTGCAGCGGTCATGAGGAGGCACTCAGGTATCACATGAAAAATCTTGCGGAGTCATACCGTGTGCTTGACGAGCCGATTGCCGTCTCACGGATAGGCGTCGCATTTGCAAAAAACGGAGACAGCGAGCTTGTGTCACAGGTGAGCAATGCGCTTGTTGAAATGAAAAATGACGGCACTGTGGACAGCATATTAAAAAAGTACACCACAACACCTGTAACGGAGAGTGAATAGTGTGACAAATCAAAAAGGTACAAATAAATTTGCCATGCGAATGGTTGCGGTCGGCATTTTGATAACAGCGGTGACTTTTTTTGTCGGTCAGGTGATTGATGTCGCAAGCATGGAGAAAAAACTTGACGCCACGCTTGCCAATCTGCGCAGTCAGTGCATAAATTATGACGCCATAGTCACAGCCGATATGACAAAGAGCATAATGCGTCTTGCTGAACAGATTACGGAGGTAAGGCGTGATATAGAGCTGTCCGGCACACTGCCGGACGGTGAATCGTTGCGGAGTTTTGCGCGCGAGCAGAGGATATCGGCTCTTGCAATTCTAAATGAAAACCTCGAGCCGGATGTGCTCTATGCGGACGATACATTCAATTTTGACGATTGGCGCAGCACGATAAGCTCCGACGCGATAGCCAACATTATGAATTATTCAAAAAAAGTGTATTGCGAGAGAGTTTATCACGGCAGATTGTATGACCTGGCGGCGGTGTCGCGCTTTGATGCCAAGGGCATAATAGTCGGCTGGCGCCATCAGAGTTCTTTGCTTGTCGCCGAGAGCCGCTCGTCTCTCGACAGCCTTATATCCGGCTCTGAAACGGAAAACGGTATCACGGTGTACATAACGAGCGGCGGAGTGGTTCACGGGACAAATGCCGCAGATATGAACGAAAAGAAAGTAGAGGATATTCCCGAGCTTGCCGAACTTGACAAAAGCGAACTGTTCGGCGGTCTTGTGCGCGTCAAAACCGCCGGCGGCGTGTGCTACGGCGGAAAACTGAGGTACAGGGAGTACACCCTTTATGTATGCTATCCGCACTCGCAGATGTTCTCCACCTGCCGGGTTCTCATACCATTTATGATAGGTTTGTATCTTCTCTGCTGCCTGGTAGGGTATATGCTGCAGGTGCGTATAGAGCGGCGGCATTTAGAGGAAGCCAAAGCAAGGATAGATACGATAAAATCCATAAGCAGCATATATGTAATCTGCCTTATGGTGAACTTAAAGGACGACAGCTACGATATAATCCGCGCTCCTTCATCGTTTATGGAATATCTGTACGGCAAGATAAGTCTGCGACAGCTTGCGCAGGTGCTGTGCAATCGGTTTGTCGCTGATGACGGCAGGGGGGATTACCGGGAATTTATCAATGCCGAAACCCTCAGTGCGAGGCTGTGGGGCAACACTTACATAGAGCACGACTGCATGGGTGCCGACGGAACATGGTACAAAAGCATCATTATTCCCGATTCAACGGACGAAAACGGTGATATTAATTCCGTGATATTCGTTGTGCGGGATGTGAGCGAGCAGAAGAAAAGAGAGATTGAGTATAAAAAACAGCTTGAGCGCACCACTGCAGATGCATTGCGTGCAAACGCCGCCAAGACGGAGTTTTTGCGGCGCATGAGCCACGACATACGCACACCCATAAATGTGATAATGGGCATGACCGACATTGGAGACAGATTTCCTGATGACGCCGAGAGGCAGAAGTATTGCCGTGAGAAAATTCATTCCGCATCGGCATTGCTGCTTGAACTGGTGAATGATGTTCTCTCGCTCAACCGCATAGATTCCGGCGGATTAACCTTGGAGAAAAAGCGGTTTGACATCAGGCAGTGCCTGGGTGAGGTGTATTCTGTCATTGATACACAGGCGCTCAGGAAAGATATTGATTTCAACATCACTCCGCTCGACGCACCGCACTGCCATCTTATCGGCAGTCCGCTCCATGTGCGCCAGGTGATAATGAACATATTGAGCAATGCCATCAAGTATACGCCTAACGGCGGCAAGATAACCGCGTCATTCCGCGAAGTGTCGTTTGACGGGCGTGTTGCGGTGACGGAGTTTGAATGTGCGGACAACGGCATCGGCATGAGCCGCGAGTTTCAGAAAAAAATGTTTGAGCCGTTCATCCAGGAGGCACCCGATGAGTACAATCCGTACGGCGGCATAGGGCTTGGGCTTGCCATAGTGAAAAAACTTGTCGAAAAGATGGGCGGAACCATATCTGTCGACAGCGAGCGTGGGGTCGGCACCAAATTCACGGTGCGTCTGCCGTTTGTCGCAGACGACAATGAAAACGCGCAGAATGATTTTTCGGGCGATGAGAACGACAACACACTGCCGGACGGCATCAGAGTGCTTGTTGCCGAGGACAATGAACTCAACATGGAGATTGCCGAGTTTATACTAAGCCAAAACGGAGCGGTTGTCACCTGTGCAAATGACGGAGAACAGGCGGTCTATGCGTGGCAGCAATCCGCCGTCGGTGAGTTTAGTGTGATACTCATGGATCTCATGATGCCGAATATGGACGGATTCGGCGCAGCCAAGGCAATACGCGCATCTGACAGGGCGGACGCAGGCACTGTACCGATAATCGCGATGTCGGCGAATGATTTTGATGATGATGTCAGGATGTGCATTGACGCCGGTATGAACGCGCATATTTCAAAACCTATAGATGCCGGCAAATTAATAGAGATTATAAACAAGTTTGTGACGAAAGGATGATACCCAAAATGACAATGAAAGACTTTTATGAAAAAATCGGCGGCGATTACAACGATGTTGCAGAGCGTTTCGGCGGCGAAACAATGGTGGAACGGTTCGGCAAAAAATTTTTGGGCGACCCGAGTTTTTCACAGCTTGACGCAGCGTTTGCCACCGGCAGATGTGATGAGGCTTTTCGTGCGGCACACACTCTTAAAGGAGTGTGCCGCAACCTTGGTTACGGCGATCTGGGCAATGTCAGCGCCGACATGACCGAGTTGCTTCGCGCGGGTAATTTTGATGACGGCAAGGCGATGTACGATGCGGTCAAGGCAGAGTATGACAAGGTTGTCCGATTGCTTAAAGAGTGCTTTGAGTGCGATTGAGGATTTATATAATGCCGGTGCTTGACGGCAAAAAGCTGTACGAACAGGAACAAAGATTAAAGAACGGATTCTCCGTGCGGAAAATCCGTTCTTTATTTGTCATTTTATATTTCCCATCCGCATATTCCGGGTTTTTTCGGCCCTTTGAACACCAGCTCGGGTTCTTTCAGGCTGACTTTGGTGTGGGGCGGAACGGATTTTGTTATAAAGCAGTTTCCGCCTATTATGCACTCCTCGCCGATGACAGTCTCACCGCCGAGAATCGTTGAACCGGCGTAGATTGTCACATTGTTGCCGATTGTCGGGTGGCGTTTAACTCCCGACAGTTGCTGACCGCTTCTGGTGGACAGTGCGCCGAGCGTCACTCCCTGATAGAGCTTAACATAATTGCCTATACTGCAAGTCTCGCCGATGACGATGCCCGTGCCGTGGTCTATGAAGAAATATTCGCCGATCTGCGCACCGGAGTTGATGTCTATGCCGGTCTTGTTGTGTGCGTATTCCGTCATGATGCGCGGGATGAACGGCACCTGACTGCAATAGAGCACATGTGCTATGCGATACACAAATATCGCAAAAAGTCCGGGGTAGGAGATGATTATATCTTCCTTGCTTTTTGCCGCCGGGTCACCGTCGAATCCTGCCTGCACATCTTTGAGCATTTTGTCCTGGATGTTTGGCAGTTGCGCCACAAAGTGTGCGCTTGTATCCTCGGCGCTCTCGCTTGCTTCGGACGCGCTGCTGCCGCTGTAGATCAGCGCAGCCTTTATCTGCGATTTAAGCGAGCTGTACACATGGGCGAGTCTTTCCGCAGCAAAGTAGCCGGAGAACTCTCCGGCAATGTTTTCCCTGTCGAAATATCCCGGGAAAACAATGTTCTTTACCTCGTGGATGATATCTATTATCGCCGCTCTGGACGGCATATTTCTGCCGTCTTTGCAGGTGAGCAGTTCTTTGCTTTCGTAGTTTTCCAGGATTTTTTTGATTGTCAGGTTGATTGTTTCAGTCGTCTTTTCTTTCATTCAATGACCTCCGAAAATATATATTATATATGTATTCACAAAAAAATGACACATTACCTCATATGCTATTATTTTATAGCATATGAGCCGATGTGTCAAGCCAAAAATTTTTTGTCCGCAATATTTTCTTACAGTCTTGTATTACTCAAAAATTCTTTCAGTCTTTCGCTTTTCGGTGCGAGGAATATCTCATCGCTTGTTCCCTGCTCCGCAATGACTCCGCCGTCTATAAACACCACTCTGTCCGAGATATTCTTTGCAAAACTCATCTCGTGCGTGACGATTATCATGGTCATGTTCTTGTCCGCAAGCGATTTTATAATTTTGAGCACTTCATTGGTAAGCTCGGGGTCGAGAGCCGATGTCGGTTCGTCAAAGAGCATTATCTTCGGTTCAAGCGCGAGCGCCCTTGCAATGGCAACCCTCTGTTGCTGACCGCCCGAGAGTTGGCACGGATAGCTGTCCGCCTTTTCGGACAGACCCGACTGTGCAAGCAGATCCAGAGCGCGCTTGCGTATGTCATCAATGATTTTTGCCTTATTCTTCTTGTAGCCGTCCGTTTCCTTGGCAAGGAGTCTGGGCGCGAGCATTATGTTGTCCAGCACGCTGTACTGCGGAAACAGATTGAACGACTGGAACACAAATCCGAATTTAAGCTGCTTTTCGCGGATTTCCTTTGCGGTCATTTTTTTGCCGTCGGCGCCGTCGAATATCACATCGCCGTCGCAGATGATTTTGCCGCCGCTCGGTTTCTCCAAAAAATTGATGCAGCGCAAAAATGTCGTCTTTCCGCCGCCGGACGAACCGATGACAGACACCACCTCGCCCTCGTTCATGGAGAAATCAATGCCCTTTAGCACCTCGAGTCCGCCGAAGTTTTTTGTAAGGTTTTCTATCTGAAGTATAGCCACGGTCAATTTCCCCCTTATCCTTTATAGTAATCGAGCCGTTTTTCTATTCTGCCGAACAATATGGTGAGCAGACCGCAGAATATGAGGTAGAATGCCCCGGTGTAGAACAGCGGCCACAGCAGTCCTGCCGATTTTATATACACCTGAGCCGACCATATGATCTCGTACACCGCTATGATGCGCGCAAGCGATGTGTCCTTCACCAGGGTGATTATCTCGTTGCTCATGGGCGGAACGATGCGCTTTATCACCTGGAACAGCACCACCTTAAAGAAGGTTTGCGCCTTTGTCATGCCGAGCACCTGGCCCGCTTCATACTGACCGACCGGGATGGACTCTATGCCGCCGCGGTATATTTCGGAAAAATAGCATGCGTAGTTGATGATAAAGGCAATAAGTACCGCCGCAAACCTGTCAAGCACGCTCCATGTGGATAGATATGCAGTGATGAAGTTTTTCATTTCTATCTGTCCTGCCCACCTGCCGATGAGTCCCGGTCCGTAGTAGATGACAATCAGCTGGAGCATAAGCGGAGTGCCGCGTATTATCCAGACAAATGTCTTGACAAGCCATTTCACGGGTTTCCATTTGCTCATTGAGCCAAAACTGATGATAAGTCCGAGCGGCAGAGCAAACAGAAGGGTGAGGGCAAATATTTTAAGTGTTGTGCCGAACCCTTCGAGCAGGGAGGCGGTAACCGTCATAAACATAGTAAAATCCTTTCGTAACGATACTGATGTGTGTTATCGGAGCACGCATACATTTTTGCGGCGGTTCGGTATGTGTTTTTTATTCTTGCCTACTCGCTTTGCTGTTTCTCCTTCTTCCCAAAAAGGCACGCTGTGCTACCACCTTTTTGGGAACCCTGCGCTGAACTCGTCGCCTGAGAATAAAAAACACACACCGCTCCTTTGAACCGAACATAACTACGCAACAGCGAACCACATTTCGCAGACAAGGGGTGCACACCGCGCGCAGCGGCATACACCCCGAAGTCCAGGCTTCAATCAATTATTTTGCAAGGTTCAGCTGATATTTCTCCGCCAGCTTGTCAAGTGTGCCGTCGCTCATCAGCTCGTCGATGATTCCGTCAACCTTTGCCGCCGCGTCGGAACCCTTTCTGAAACCTACAACATATTTCTCCGAAGTAAGCGTCAATCCGGATTTGAGGCTTGCGTAACTTGTGCCTTCGCCTGTCATTGCGTTTGCCATGGTTATGTCAATAACGCACGCATCTGCCGAACCGGATGCCACTTCCATGAGTGCGTCCGACTGAGCCGCAACTGCGGTATAGCTTGAGTCAAGTCCGTTTTCCTTGATTGCCGCCTCGCCTGCGGAGCCTGACTCTGCGGCAAATTTAAGCTCTTTCATGGAGTCGATGTCTTTGTATGATTCAATCTTGTCTGCCGCCATAACAACCACCTGGGCGTTGTCAACATAAGGCTTTGTGCATTCCATGGAGTTTTTTACTTCTTCCGTAAGGGTCATGCCGTTCCATACGCAGTCGATAGACTTCGCGTCAAGCTCAAGAGCCTTGTTGTCCCAGTCGATAACCACAAATTTAGGCTCGACACCCAGCTTTTCCGCAACGATTGTTGCAAACTCCGCATCAAATCCCGTCCACTCGCCGTTTGCATCCTGAAAGTCCATCGGCTCGTACTCGGTTATACCTATTGTCATTGTGCCTTTGTTCTTTATGTAGTCAAGATCCGATGCTGCGGCTGTGCCCGTAGTTTCGTCGGCTGTTTTGGGCGTCTGTGTGCCGCAAGCGGCAAAAGTGAACACCATAACGATTGCCATAATCATTGTCAATAATTTTTTCATGATAAATTCCTCCGTTTGTTTTGCTTTGTTTTATGGATATATACTACCACATCATTTTAGCAAAGTAAAGCGCTAAAACGATAAAATGTATGTCTGCACATCAAAAACTTGCCGTTTGCGATTGTAAATATACATAATGCACAAAAAATACATCAAAAAATAACTTTTGCAGAAAAAAATAAATCAAATGTCAAAAAGCTATTTAATTTCGGCAAGATATGATATATAATATATCTGTACGAAAAAATAACTGATGGGACGGTGAACATATGACAGATCACAAATTCAGTGTGTCGCTCTCGGATATCCAGCGTGAGTTCAAGCTGGAGATTCTAAATGAGCCTGACAACATGAATGAAATAATGATAACCAACAATGAGATAAACCGACCGAGTCTGCAGATTGCAGGGTTTTTTGAATATTTCGACAACACCCGTATGCAGGTTATAGGCAAGGTGGAAATATCTTATCTGGAGCGGATGACATCGGATATGCGTATGAGCGCTCTTGATGCGCTCTTTCGAGAGGATATTCCTGCTGTTGTCATCACCCGTGACATGGAGCCGCCTGAGGAGATGATGTATCTCGTCAAGAAATACAACTTGCCCTTCATGCGCACCCACATGTCGACATCGCGGTTCGTCAGCGCGCTCATAGCATATCTGAATCTGCACCTTGCGCCGCGGCTCACCATGCACGGCGTGCTTGTGGAGGTCTACGGCGAGGGCATACTGCTTTTGGGCGACAGCGGAGTTGGCAAGAGCGAGACTGCGATAGAGCTTGTCAAGCGCGGTCACCGTCTTGTTGCCGATGATGCAGTGGAGATCAAGCGCGTGTCCGATATCAGCCTGGTGGGCAATGCGCCGGATATAATCAGGCATTTTGTGGAGCTGCGCGGCATAGGCATTATAGATGTAAAAATGATTTTCGGCATGGGAGCAATAAAGCAGGCGGAGAAGATTGACATGATAATCAATCTGGAGCAGTGGAAAGAGAAAAAGCAATATGATCGCCTTGGGCTCAACACCGAGTATAACAACATCCTCGGCGTGGATGTGCCGGCACTCACCGTGCCTGTGAAACCCGGCAGAAACCTTGCTGTCGTGGTGGAGGTTGCCGCCATGAACAACAGACAGAAAAAACTCGGCTACAATGCGGCGGAGGAACTTAACAAGAGGCTCATGAACGAGATGGGCGACAACTAATATATAAGGAGATAATTTTGACATGGTTTACTTTGGAATAGACATTGGCGGAACAGGAATTAAGGCAGGAGTAGTCAGCCCCGAGGGCAAGCTTTTGTACAAGCAGAGTGCACCCACACAGGCGGCACTCGGTTATGAAGTGCTTGCAAAAGACATTGCCGACCTCATAAAATCGGTCATGGAGAATCAAAACATCTCTCTGGATGATGTGGCGGCGATAGGTCTGGGCTGCCCCGGTTCCATAGACGACAAAAACGGCGTGGTCATCTATGCCAACAACATCAACCTCAAGAATGCGCCGCTGTGCGCACAGGTGCGCAAGTATATTGACAAGCCGGTGTACATCGGCAATGACGCCAACTGCGCCGCGCTGGGCGAATATTTTGCCATGGACGATGACAGCATAGAGGATTTTGTGGCGGTCACCCTCGGCACCGGGGTTGGCGGCGGCATAATCATCAACAAAAAGATTTACACAGGATTCAACAGCGTCGCCGGAGAATTGGGTCATACCGTGATAGCCATGGACGGAGAGCAATGCACCTGCGGCAGAAAGGGCTGCTGGGAGGCATATGCCTCGGCGACCGCACTCATCCGCGACGCAGAGCGCGCGGCTGATAAAAACCCCGACTCCGCACTTGCAAAGGAGATTGCGGCAAACGGAGGCAGGGCTACCGGCAAAATAGCTTTCGACTGCGCAAACGGCGGCGATGCCACCGCAAAAGAGGTTGTGGACAAGTATATAAGATATGTTGCCGAGGGCATAATAAACCTTATCAACACATTTCAGCCGCAGTATGTTGCCATCGGCGGCGGTATAAGCAATCAGGGTGACAAACTTCTTGAACCTGTGAAGAAATATGTCAGGGAAGGCAGCTACGGCGGCAATCTGGTGCGCCCAACGGAAATAGTCATAGCCAAGCTCGGCAATGACGCCGGCATAATAGGTGCGGCGCTTCTTGCACTCTGATATCAGGTAAAATCGCAAGACGGCAAAAACTCAAAAATACAAAATAGGAAATTGGGAACAGAAAAAATAAAAATTGAAAAATCGGGAATTGAGAAATCGTGAAAAAACGGGAGAATGTTGAAAATATGGACGACAGAATATATGACTCTGTGAAAAAAATCCTCGGCGGGGACGGAGTAAGGCGGAATGAACCTATGAGTGCGCACTGCACTTTTCGCACGGGCGGAAATGCGGCGATATTTGCCGAACCGTCCGGCGAGGGTGAGACAGCGCGGCTCATATCGTCACTTTTGGAAATGGGTGTGCCTTACTTCGTTGTCGGCAGAGGGTCAAATTTGCTCGTTTCGGATGAGGGATATGGCGGTGTGATAATCAGCATAGGCAAAAGGATGTCTGATATCAGAACGAACGGAAACCGCATATATGCCGCGGCAGGGGCAAGCCTTTCCGCAGCGGCGGCAGAGGCGCTTGCTAATTCTCTATCGGGCATGGAGTTTGCGTCGGGTATTCCCGGCACGGTGGGAGGCGCTGTGTATATGAATGCCGGCGCTTACGGCGGCGAAATAAAAGATATCATCGTGTCGGCAAGGTATATAGACACGGACGGATGCATAAAAGAGATAAGTGCAGCCGAACTTGACTTCGGCTACAGGCACAGCGTGTTTTGCGAAAACGGCGGCATTGTCACATCTGCGGTGTTTGAACTAAAACACGCGGACCCCTCCGAGATAAAGGCACGCATGGCAGAGTTTAACGCTCGTCGCCGCGAAAAACAGCCGCTTGAATACCCCAGTGCCGGCAGCACATTCAAGCGGCCGGAGGGATATTTTGCAGGTAAGCTTATTCAGGATGCTGGCCTTCGCGGATTCTCAATCGGCGGTGCGGCGGTGTCGGATAAGCATTGCGGATTTGTCATAAACAAAGGCGGCGCAACGAGCGCAGACATAATGGCGTTAATAGAGCACATACAAAATACCGTTTTTGAAAAATCCGGTGTCATGCTTGAACCGGAAGTAAAAATATTAAAAAATTAAAACTTGAAAAATTGTAAAACGGCAGATAAAGAGAGGATGGTAAGAGGTGAAATTTGTTATTATAACCGGAATGTCGGGCGCAGGCAAGAGTCAGGCAATCAAGGTATTTGAGGACATCGGTTACTATTGTATAGACAATATGCCGCCGAAACTGTTTTCAAAATTCGCCGAAATCTGTGCCCAGTCGGACGGCGTGTTCAGCAATATTGCGTTTGCCATAGACACGCGCAGCGGAAATATGTTCCGTGAGTTGCCGGGCTGTCTGGACGAATTTGAACGAACAAACGGAAAATGCGAGATACTTTTTCTCGATGCGGACAACGAGATCCTCATCAAGAGATATAAGGAGAGCCGCCGCAAACATCCGCTCTCGGGCGACGGCGGAGTGCTCGACGGAATAAACACGGAGAGAAAACTGCTTGCCGACATCCGCAAAAGGGCGACTTGCATTGTGGATACTTCCAACATGAAGCCCAAGCAGCTCGGTGATTACATCCGCACTGTGTTCGCTGCGGATTTTGACGACAAAAAGAGCATGGCGATAAATGTGCAGTCTTTCGGCTTCAAGTACGGCATACCGATAGATGCCGACCTGGTGTTTGATGTGCGTTTTCTGCCGAATCCGTTCTATATCCCCGAACTCAAGGATAAGACGGGTCTTGACACAGAGGTGTCAAGCTATGTAATGGATTTTGATGTGTCAAAGGATTTTGTGGCGAGGCTTAATGATATATTCGATTTTCTTGTGCCGAACTACATCAAGGAAGGCAAATCAAATCTTCTCATTGCGGTCGGCTGCACAGGCGGCAAGCACCGCTCGGTCACTGTGGCAAACGAACTTGCAAGCCACTTGTGCCGAGAGGGATATAACACCTTTGTCAACCACAGAGATATAAACAAAGATAGGGTCGTTGCTCAGTAAACGATTTTGGTGTCCGAAAAATGAAAAGATTATCTGATATAAAGGTTGTTGCCCTTGGAGGCGGTACGGGTATGTCCACCATGCTGAGGGGAATCAAGCTTTACACAAAGAATATTAATGTAATAGTGACCGTGGCGGATGACGGCGGCGGCAGCGGCATGATCCGTGAGGAACTCAACATTCTGCCTCCGGGCGATATCCGCAACTGTCTGACGGCGCTTGCCGACACGGAACCGCTCATGAAGGAGCTTTTCCGCTACCGTTTCAAGAGCGGCAGACTCGAGGGACAGTCGTTCGGCAACTTGTTCCTTGCGGCGATGTGTGATGTCAGCGGCGATTTTGTCACGGCAATAGAAAAGATGAGCTCTGTGCTTGCCGTCACAGGCAATGTGCTCCCGGTGACAAAGGACGATGTAAACCTTGTGGGAGTCCTGCGCGACGGCAGTCGCATAGTGGGCGAATCGCACATACCGGTTGCGGCGGCAGAGAAACATTCGCCGATAGACCACATAGAACTTTTGCCGGAAGATGTGGTGCCTTTTGACAGGTGCATCGCAGCGATAAACGATGCCGACATTATCATCCTCGGGCCGGGCAGCCTGTACACAAGCATCATACCGAATCTGCTTGTTGACGGCATTGCTTTTGCACTTGCCGCATCGGCTGCAAAGAAGGTGTATGTGTGCAATGTGATGACTCAGCCGGGCGAGACGGACGGCTTTTCGGCATATGACCATGTGGCGGCGATCGAGAAACACATGGGTGGAAATTACATAGACTATTGCATAGCCAACAGCGGAGATATTCCGCCGCAGGCGGCAGTCAAGTATGAGGAGCAAAACTCAGTGCCGGTGCGGCTCGATAAGAGTCGGTTTGACGGGTGCCGCACAGAGCTGATAGAGAAAAACCTTGTTTTTTATGATAAGGAGAATCTCATCGTAAGGCATGATTATGTTAAGCTTGCGAGGGAGATATTGAGGCTGTGTATGTGATGGTTTAATGAATTGCCTTGCGGCATGAATTGCGCCGCGCACATTGTCAATTCATTATTCGTTGTTGTGTTGCCCGAGGTGTTTTTTTCTGCTTTCGATAAATCTTCATTAAGGCGGTAGGGGTCGATGACCTCATCTACCCGGGCAAATTGAAACTTGCGTATAATTGAGGCTTATCTTTAGGGAACGACCTATGTGTTGTTCCGCAAATAATGTGTATCGGTTCATGGTGTGTATTATATTTTTGAGCGCGTACAAAATTTTGTGCCGTCTGTGTATGTGTTTTTTATTCCCGCCGCCTCGGACAGCAGTGCGGTAGCGCTGAACTCGTCGTCTGAAAATAAAAAACGCATACACATCCTTTGATGTAAGCGTTGAGGACGCCTAATGGCAGTTGTTTGCAATTTTCAAAATATAATACACTCCCATTCGCCTTTAAGATGGATTTTCACTATTTGACAGGTCTTCATTAAGGCGGTAGGGGTCGATGACCTCATCGACCCGGGCAAATTGGAAATACAATGAAAAATTGCGCTGCACGCATTAAACTGTTTCGGAGGATACGATGTCATTTTCATCTGATGTAAAAAACGAAATAACCAAAAAATACACAAATGAAAAATCCGCTCTCGCAGAGCTGACCGCCATGGTGTGTTTCGGCGGCAAACTCAAGAAAAACGAAAACGGATATTTTTTCTATATCCTCACGGAGAATCCGTGCACTGCGCGCAGAGTGTATTCTCTGCTCAAAGGCGCACTGGAAATATCATCCCGAATAAAAATAAGAAAAACTTCGGAAAAAAGCACATACTATGAAGTGTTCACCGATAACGAGGCGGACATAGAGCGACTTTTCGAAAAATGTGCTCTCACAGACGGCGACCGCGGACTGGACGGCTTTGTCAGCTATCGCATCTCGCCGCACATCATCCCAAACCGCGAGACGAAGAAAGCCTTTGTGCGCGGTGCGTTCATTGTGGGCGGCTCGGTCATGAACCCCAAGAAAAATTATCACCTGGAGTTCACCACAAGCCGCTACGGACTGGCAAACGATTTTTCATCACTTCTGGCAGAGCTGGGCATTGCGCCGAAAATCGTCATGCGCAAGTCAAAATATGTGCTCTATTATAAAAGCTGCGACGACATAACCGATGTGCTCACGGTCCTGGGCGCGGTGAACAGCCTCATGGACTACCACAACACCAAAATCGTCAAAGAGGTGCGCAACAATATCAACAGGACAATCAACTGCGAGACGGCGAACATGAACAAAATGATAGACGCATCCGTCGAGCAGACAATGTGTATACAAAAACTGATTGATAAGGGGATATTCAACACCTTGTCCGACAATCTGCGCGAGATTGCCGAGCTGCGGCTGAAATATCCCGACTACAGTCTGAAAGAGCTCGGCGAAGCTGCCAATCCGCCAATCGGCAAGTCGGGCGTGAACCACAGGCTGCGCAAGATAATGGATATTGCCGAAAATTGCTGATTGAAAGGGGGGTGCCGACATGGCATTTGCTCATCTTCATGTGCACACACAGTACAGCTTGCTCGACGGTGCCGCCGAAATAGAAAAACTTATCACCCGTGCGGCAGAGCTTGGTTTTGATTCTCTCGCCGTTACCGACCACGGCGCGATGTACGGTGCGGTGGAATTCTACATTGCCGCAAAATCAAAAGGAATAAAACCGATTATCGGCTGCGAAGTGTACACGGCTCCGCGCAGCCGATTCGACAAGGTGCACGGAGTGGATTCCCATTACGGGCATCTTGTTTTGCTTGCGTACAATAATATCGGTTACAGAAACCTCATGCATCTTGTGTCACTGTCTTACTCCGAGGGTTATTACTACAAACCGCGAGTGGACGGGGAGATTTTGCGCGCCCACTCTGACGGACTCATTGCCCTGAGTGCCTGCCTTCGCGGAGATGTGCCCATGGCAGTGCTGCGCGGCGGAGTTGATGCCGGTGTGGAAGCCGCACGAAAATTCTGCGATATCTTCGGACGGGAGAATTTTTTCATAGAGATTCAGGACCACGGCATACCCGAGGAGGAGAGAATCATCGACGGACTCGCCGAGGTGGCTCGCATCTGCGGCGTCGGTCTTGTCGCCACAAACGATGTGCACTATGTCAACCGCGACGACGCTTTTTTGCAGGATGTACTCACCTGTATACAGACGGGCTCAAAGCTTAACGATACAGACAGACTGAAGTTCCAAGGCAACGAATTTTATCTTAAGAGCGAGGGCGAGATGTGCGCCTTGTTCTCAAAATACCCCGAGGCGATAGAAAACACACGAAAAATCGCTGCACGGTGCAATGTCTCTCTCGATTTTGACACAATGCATCTGCCGGCGGCAATCCCCGATACGGACAAGCCCCACGATGTTTATCTGAAAGAGCTTTGCACGGACGGGATTTTCAAAAAATATCAAAATCCCGACGAAAAGATTTTCGCACGGCTCGACTATGAGCTCGGTGTCATCAATTCCATGGGTTACACCGATTATTTTCTCATAGTGTGGGATTTCATAGCTTATGCCAAGCGCAACCGAATAATGGTCGGACCCGGCAGAGGTTCGGCGGCGGGCAGCCTGGTTGCCTACGCGCTCAATATCACCGAGATTGATCCGCTCAAATACGACCTCATTTTTGAGCGTTTCCTCAATCCGGAGCGCGTCAGTATGCCGGATATAGATGTGGATTTCTGCTATGAACGGCGCGATGAAGTCAAGGAATATGTGGTGAATAAATACGGTGTAGGCAGAGTGGCGCAGATAGCTACCTTTGGCACAATGGCGGCGCGTGCGGCAATTCGCGATGTCGGCAGGGTTATGGGGTGCCCGCCGGACCTTGTGGACAGGGCGGCAAAGTCCGTGCCCGAGATGTTGCACATAAAGCTCATGGATGCCATAGAGATGGATCAGGAACTGAAGTCTATGTACAACGGCGACCTGGACATGAGACGCCTGCTTGACACCGCAATGGCTCTGGAGGGCTTTCCGCGCAATGTGTCCACCCATGCTGCCGGCATAGTGATTGCCGACGCACCGCTGGATAACTATGTGCCGCTGCAGACGGCGGATACCGGCATGATCACCCAGTACTCCATGGCGGCACTGGAAAGGCTCGGTCTGCTTAAAATGGACTTCCTCGGTTTGCGCAACCTTACCGTCATACGCGATGCCGTTGCCATGGTTGAAAAGTATGAGGGGATAAAGGTGGACCTCAAGAATCTCGATTATGAGGACAAGGCGACCTTTGACATGATATCGGACGGCGACACGGACGGTGTGTTTCAACTCGAAAACCCCGGGCTGCGCACATTTATGCAAAAATTTCGTCCGCACAGCATAGAGGATATTATCATGACGACATCAATTTACCGCCCCGGACCGATGGAACAGATTCCGCAGTTCCTTAAAAATGTAAAAGACCCCGGCGCGATAAAATATATGCATCCGCTGCTTGAGCCTATTCTGCGCCCGACTTACGGTGCGATTATCTATCAGGAACAGGTCATGGAGATTGTGCGTTCTCTGGCCGGTTATTCGTTCGGCAGGGCAGACCTTGTGCGCCGTGCCATGGCTAAGAAAAAACACGCTGTCATGGAGAAAGAACGCGCTATCTTCATCCACGGTTTGGTCGAGAACGGTGTGCGCGTGATAGACGGCGCAGTCAATCGCGGAGTGGATGAGGGGACGGCAAACGCTGTGTTCGACTACCTCATAGATTTCGCCAATTATGCGTTCAATAAATCTCACGCGGCGTGCTATGCCACGGTTGCCTACCAGACGGCTTACCTCAAGCGGCACTATCCCGTGGAGTTTCTTGTGGCTCTGCTCATGAGTCTTACGGGCAATTCGTACAAGATAAACAAGTACATCCGTGTTTTCGGCAAGTACGGCATATATCTGCTGCCGCCGGACATCAACAAGAGCGGCGTGCAGTTTTCGGTCGAGGGCAGGAATGTTCGTTTTGCGCTCTCCGCGCTCAAAAATGTGGGTATTCAGTTTCCCCAGGATGTGGTGTCGGAGAGGGAACGCGACGGCGATTTCAGGAGTTTTTCTGATTTTATCTCGCGCATGAGTGCGTATGACACCAACCGCCGCACCATAGAGACTCTCATAAAATGCGGTTCGTTTGATTCGCTCTGTCCCAACAGAAAGGCGCTTGTAATGAGTTTTGAAAAAATGCTCGACTACGCTGCGGCGGATTCGCGCATGCTCGGTTTGGGTCAGATGAGCCTTTTCGGAGAGGGCGCCTCGTCAGTGACCGATGCCATGATAGAAAAAGTGAGCGACTACACCGATTCGGACAAACTCGACTACGAAAAGGAATTTTCGGGAATGTATCTCACGGCGCATCCGCTTGACAGATATCTGCTCAAAGCAAAGGCATTCTCGAACGCAGATATTTTTTCCGTCGCAGAGGGAATTTCCGTTTCCGGCGGTGCAACGGTGAAAGTGTGCGGAGTGATAAACGGATTGCAGAAACGCCGCACCAAAAAAGGCCTTCTCATAGTCACCATGACGCTGAGCGACTATTATTCCGACATAGAGCTTGTGGCATTCGAGAATAAATACAATATGTATTCACAGTGCCTGAAGGACGGTGCGGTGATCTATGCGGAGGCAAATGTGAACGACCGCGGCAGGAACAACTTCAGCCTTACCCTCGGCAGTGCTGTTCCGCTCGATGACCTTGCTGTGCCGGATTCAAAAAAACTCTATGTCCGCGTGGCAGATGACTCATATGTCGCCGATGTGACTGAGATCACGGCAAAATACCGCGGCAAGAGCGAACTCAACATCTATCTGAGCGCCACAAAGACGGTTTTGCGCGCGGCGGACGACAGAAAAGTGAGCCTGTGCAATGAACTGATTAAAGAGCTTTGCGACAAATTTGGTGACGAAAATATAAAAATTACTTAAAAAGTTAATAAAAATCGTTAACAAAGGTTAAAATAGCTTGATTTTTTTTCAAAAATGTTTTATTATATAGTGTAGGCGATTGGCTTTCCTTAGACTTCTTTTTAAGGATAATATTCCCGATCGTCTGATATCATATGTCTTTGAGGAGGGAGAGACATGAACGAAGTAAGCAGCTATGGAGATTATGTTGTAATCAAGGCTCTGGAGAACGGAGTGAACATCATGGGACTCACACGCGGCCGTGACACAAAGTTTCATCACACCGAGATCCTCGATGCGGGTCAGGTGTATATCGCCGAATTTACGGAGATAACTTCCGCCATGAAGATTAAAGGAAAAGCAGAAATTTATACAAGTCACGGAAAGATTCTCTCCGGAGACTGATTAGGGGGTTATCATTATGGTAAAGAATATTGGAGTATTGACAAGCGGAGGGGACGCTCCGGGCATGAATGCAGCGGTGCGCTCCGTGGTTAGGTGCGGACTGGCAAGCGGTATGAACATGTTCGCCATATACGACGGCTATAACGGTTTGCTCAAAGGTGAGATAGAACAGCTCACAACGCGCGGCGTGTGCGATATCATCCAGCGCGGCGGCACAATTCTCTCAACGGCCCGTTGCCTGGAATTCAAGACTCTCGAAGGTCAGCAAAAGGGCGTGCAGGTTGCCAGGGAGCACGGATTGGACGCCATCGTCGTAATCGGCGGTGACGGCAGTTTTATGGGCGCAAGGGCGCTCACAAATCTCGGCTTGCCCACAATAGGCATTCCGGGAACTATAGATAATGACATTGCGTGCAGTGAATATACCATCGGTTACGACACTGCGCTCAACACCGCCATGGAGGCTGTGGATAAAATCCGCGACACCATGACGAGCCACAACCGCTGCTGTCTGGTAGAGGTTATGGGCAGGAATGCAGGTTACATCGCACTTAATGTGGCAGTTGCCACCGGTGCGGAGACTGTGCTCATCCCCGAGCGCAAGTATGATTTTGAAAAAGATGTGCTCGCGGCGGTCAAGCAGTCCAGAGTTGCGGGCAAGAAGAACCACATCATCATCGTTGCCGAAGGCGTCGACATGGATGTCATGGAGACGGCAAAGAAAATCGGCGAGCTTACGGGCATAGATACCCGTGCGTCCGTTCTCGGTCATATGCAGCGCGGCGGCAGTCCGACTTGCAAAGACCGTGTTGTTGCGGCGCAGATGGGTCAGAGGGCAATTGAGCTTTTGGTTGCCGGTCAGTCCAACCGCATTGTGTGCATTAGGGACGGCAGAATTGACGATGTTGATGTCAACGAAGCTCTTGCAATGAAAAAGAGCATAGACGACGAGGAGATCAGGCTTTCGAGTATGCTCGCCATTTAACGGAGATTTAATATAATGAAGATTTTAATCGCTGTATTGCTTGTCCTCGGTTGTGTGCTCTGTTTCGGCTCGGCAAAAATTGCGCCGAAAGTTTTTCGCAGAGACGGAATAACCGACCAAGACAAGGTGATAATAAAGACGGCGGGGCTTGTGCTTGTTGTAATCGCCGCCGTGATAACTTTTACAATCTGACACAGGCGTGTCGGTGAAAGGAATGAAAAATTAAGTGCAGACAAAAAGGGAATTACCCAAAACATACGATCCCTCTGAGGTGGAGGACAAGATATACGCCAACTGGGTTGACAAAAAGTATTTTGAGGCGGAACCGGACAGCAAAAAGGAACCGTATACAATAGTTATACCGCCTCCGAATGTTACCGGTCAGCTCCACATGGGTCACGCCCTGGACGAGACTCTCCAGGACATACTTATCCGCTACAAGCGCATGAAGGGTTATGCCGCACTGTGGATTCCGGGCACGGATCACGCCGGCATTGCCACTCAGATAAAAGTTGAGGCGGAACTTCGCAAAGAGGGGCTTACAAGATATGACCTCGGCAGAGAGAAATTTCTTGAGAGGGTGTGGGACTGGAAGCGTCAATACGGCAACCGCATCATAAATCAGCTCAAAAAACTCGGTTCGTCATGTGCGTGGTCGCACGAGCGTTTCACCATGGATGATGGATGTTCCGACGCAGTGAAAGAGGTTTTTGTAAAACTATATAACAAAGGACTCATATATCAGGGTCACAGAATCATCAACTGGTGTCCTCACTGCATCACGGCGCTGTCCGACGCTGAGGTGGAGTACACCGAGCAGGACGGTTTTTTCTGGCACATTAAGTACCCGGTAAAGGATTCCGACAGGTTTGTGGAGATTGCAACAACTCGTCCGGAGACTCTTTTCGGCGATACAGCCGTTGCAGTCAACCCCGATGACGGAAGGTATGCCGATCTTGTGGGCAAGACCCTCATTCTGCCGCTCGTCGGCAGGGAGATTCCCGTCATTGCGGATGAGTATGTTGACAAAGAGTTCGGCACCGGCTGTGTAAAAATCACCCCGGCACACGATCCGAACGACTTTGAAGTCGGTCTGCGCCACAATCTCGAACAAATCAAGGTTATGAACGATGACGCGACGATGAATAAATATGCCGGCAAGTACCAAGGCATGGATCGCTACGAATGCCGCAAGGCTATGGTAGAGGAACTGAAAGACCTCGGCTTGCTTGTCAAAACTGTTCCGCACAAGCACAATGTGGGTCAGTGCTACCGCTGCGGCACCACTGTGGAACCCATCATCTCCAAACAGTGGTTTGTAAAGATGAAACCCCTTGCGGAGCCTGCGGTTGAGGTTGTAAAGAACGGCACTGTCAAGTTTGTGCCGGACAGATTCTCCAAGACCTATCTCAACTGGATGGAGAATGTGCATGACTGGTGCATCTCCCGTCAGCTGTGGTGGGGTCACCGCATCCCGGCGTTCTATTGCGAGGACTGCGGCGAGACCACTGTCTCCAAGGATATTGTCACCAAGTGCCCAAAGTGCGGTGGTGCAGTGAAACAGGACAGCGATGTGCTTGACACATGGTTCAGTTCTGCGCTGTGGCCATTCTCGACACTCGGCTGGCCAAAAGAGACAGAGGACTTTAAGTATTTCTACCCCACATCGACGCTTGTTACGGGTTACGACATAATCTTCTTCTGGGTGGCAAGGATGATTTTTTCCGCGCTGGAGCAGACGGGCAAGGCGCCTTTTGACCATGTGTTCATCCACGGCATAGTGCGTGACAGCCAGGGCAGAAAGATGAGTAAATCGCTCGGCAACGGCATAGATCCGCTCGAAGTAATTGCGGAATACGGCGCCGATGCGCTGCGCTTCACCCTTGCGACGGGCAACTCCCCCGGCAACGATATGCGTTACTATAAAGAGAGGGTGGAGGCAAGCAGAAACTTTGCAAACAAAATATGGAACGCATCGCGTTTTCTGCTCATGAATCTTGATATAGACAAGATAGAATTACCCGACGAATCTGAGCTGCGCGTTGAGGACAAGTGGATTCTCTCTGTGTTCAACCGAGTTGCTAAAGAGGTCGGCGAGAATATAGACAAATTTGAGCTTGGCATAGCTGTGAGCAAGCTGTACGATTTCATCTGGGACAGCTATTGCGACTGGTACATCGAACTTGTCAAACCCCGTCTTTATGCAAAGGACGGCTCGGAGAAGGCTGCTCAGCAGGTGCTCGCATATGTGCTTGAAAATTCGCTCAAGCTGCTGCACCCGTTTATGCCTTTCATCACCGAGGAAATTTTCGGATATCTGCCCACCGGCGAGGAGAGCATCATGATCTCTTCATGGCCGGAGTTTGACGGGAAACTTTGTTTCGAGGCGGACGAAAAGCGCATGAACATTGTCATGAACGCCATTAAGGCAATCAGAAATGTGCGCACACAGATGAATGTCGTGCCGAGCAAGAAGGCAAAGGTCATCATCGTGACCGAGGATAAATCACTCTTTGAGGGCACAGAGCAGTTCTTTGAGAAACTTGCGAGTGCGTCCGAGACGGTTATTCAAGCGGACAAGAGCGGCATAGATGATAACGCCGTATCTGCGGTGTCCGAGGGGGCAGAGCTGTTTATACCGCTCGATGAGCTAATTGACCGCGACAAGGAGCTTGCACGGCTCAGTGACGAGAAAAAGCGCCTTGAGGCGGAGATAAAGAGAGTCGAGAGTAAACTTGGCAATGCCGGATTTGTAGCGAAGGCACCGGAGAAGATTGTTTCCGAGGAGCGCGAAAAGGGCGAGAAGTATAAAGAGATGCTTGCCAAGGTAATTCAAAGCATAGAGAGTATGAACAGATAGTGTTTAATTCGGGTTGCCGTTTCGGCAACCCGAATTTTCGGAATGAAAGGCTTGATATCATGAAATCGGAAAAAGACTGCATAGAATACATCCATTCCCTATCGCGTTTTGGCGAAAAATCAGGATTGGACAACATCACAAAAATCTGCGCCGCACTCGGCAACCCGCAGGATAGGTTGAATTTCATCCATGTTGCCGGCACAAACGGCAAAGGTTCCGTCTGCGCCATGATTGCATCGGTGCTTTCGCACCGCTATCGCACAGGGCTGTATATTTCGCCGTACATAGAGATGTTTAACGAACGCATAAGCATAAACGGAGAAAACATTTCCGCGCCCGACCTGGTGAAATACGCCGCCGCGGTCAGGGCTGCTTGTGAGAGCGCAGATGTTCACCCCATAGAATTTGAGTTTATCACTGCAATGGGGTTTCTTTATTTTGCAGATAAGGGATGCGATCTTGTTGTGCTTGAGACGGGTCTCGGCGGCAGGCTGGATTCCACCAACATAATCAAAAATCCGCTTGCCGCCGTCATAACCGCCGTCGGATATGACCACACCGCCATCCTCGGCGATACCATAGAGAAAATCGCTTTCGAGAAAGGCGGCATAATCAAGAGCGGATCGCCCACAGTCATTTACGGCGACATGGATTCCGCAGTGCGCGGCGTGATTGCCGACATCTGCCTGCGGCGCCGCAGTGATTTGCACGAGTGCGCCGCTGTGACGGATATAGAGACGAGCCTTGGCGGCACATCGTTCACACTCGGCGGCAGACGGCTGCACACTTCGCTTTGCGGAGCGCACCAGGCATATAATGCCGCGCTTGCCGTTGCGGCATTGGACAGCATAAGCGGAAAATTGCCGGTTGACGACCACGACATTGCCGACGGCTTGATGAGCACCGAGTGGAAGTGCCGCTTTGAGGTTATGCGAAACGGAGACAGAACAATTATCCTTGACGGCGCGCACAATGCGCACGGCATGGGCGCTTTTTGCGCTGCGGCCGAGAGTATACTCGGTGATGTGCCAAAGACGGTAGTGCTCGGTATGCTCGGCGAGAAGGATTTTGCTGAGAGTGTCCGTTGCCTGTGCAAGCTGAGCAATATCGGTTTTATCGTCACTTCAGTGCCGAGTCTGCGCTCTGCGGATTGTGACGGACTTGTTACCGAGCTGCGCTCAAACGGGGCTCGGGTCAGGTGCGAAGAAGATTGTTTCGCCGCGGTGCGCGCTGCGGCTGACAGCGCACCGCGCAGCGGTGTTGTGTGTGTTGTCGGGTCGCTGTATCTTGTCGGTGCGGTGAGGGAACAGTGCATGAAATTGATGAATAGTTAAATAATCCCTGTGCCATCCGGTGGTATATCGGCTCAGGGCATATGTTATGTATCTGCTCGACACGCACTCTGACGGTGCTATGGATCTCGCTGACACACAACATACGCCCTTCGCCTTTGCGTAATTTTTCGTCCGTGTGGGGTCGATTTATCGCAATATTTCTCTCTGTTGCGTTTTTGTGATTTCCGTAGGGAACGGACCTGTGTGTCGTTCCGCAAAAATTGTGCACCGCCTCGGGTAGGTTTTTCCCTTGTGATGAACTATTGATAGAGCGGTAGGGGTCGATGACCTCATCGACCCGCCCATACAGTTTCGCACGAATTAATACTAATTGAAAAACATTGCATTGCCCGTTCCACAAAGGTTGCGCACCGCCTCGGGTAGGTATATTTTATTTTGGTTCGCTCTGTCGTCGAAACAAGCAGCGCATCGTGCGCTGCAAATCGGGAGATTTACAGCTTACTTGCTTTGCTGTTTCTCCTCTTTCCCAAAAAGGCGCGCTACGCTACCACCTTTTTGGGAGCCCTATGCTGAACTCGCTTACACAAAATAAAATACACCTACCCTCGCCTTTGAGATGGGTTTTTCCCTTGTGATGAACTATTAATAGAGCGGTAGGGGTCGATGACCACATCGACCCGCCCATACAGTTTCGCACGAATTAATACTAATTGAAAAACATTGCATTGCCCGTTCCACAAAGGTTGTGCACTGCCTCGGGTAGGTATATTTTATTTTGGTTCGCTCTGTCGTCGAAACAAGCAGCGCATCGTGCGCTGCAAATCGGGAG
>CAKSFP010000002.1 GCA_934454585.1 uncultured Clostridia bacterium | reverse complement strand
TAAACATCTTTGCGGCGGAATGACACATAGGTCGTTCCCTCGACAATTGGTAATTTGCACAACCATTTATTAATCACACATTTCTACCGTCCAACCGCCGTAGGGGCGGGGTTCTACTCCGCCCGATTGGTGCGGAATTATCCAAAACGCGGGCAGAGCAGAGCCCTGCCCCTACACCCTATTGGGAAAATTACAGAAAATAAAAATAACGAAATTGTCCAAATTCACGGTTATTTGAAAACGGATATTATTTTGCGGATGTGCGTAGGGGCGGGGTTCTACTCCGCCCGATTGTTGCAAAATTGGCAAAACGCGGGCAGAGCAGAGCCCTGCCCCTACGATCTGTTGGGAAAATCACAGAAAATTAAAATAACGGAATTGTCCAAATTCACGGTTATTTGAAAACGGATATTATTTTGCGGGTGTGCGTAGGGGCGACCCTGTGTGGTCGCCCGCCGCCTTAATATCTGTTTAATCAAGCGCTTGTAGGGAACGGTCCGTGACCGTTCCGAAATGCAATGCACATCTTGACGCGAAACTGTCACGGACAGTTCCCTACGAAAAAAACACCTGTCTTTTTGATTTGTCCGGGCGACCACACAGGGTCGCCCCTACATGTAATTTGTTATTTTGTGCGTATGGCATGATGACATTTGCAATCTGATAAACATCTTTGCGGCGGAATGACACATAGGTCGTTCCCTCGACAATTGGTAATTTGCACAACCATTTATTAATCACGCATTTCTACCGTCCAACCGCCGTAGGGGCGGGGTTCTACTCCGCCCGATTGCCCCTACGCCCGTTGTTTGCGAACATGTTTTTATTTGTGCGTTCATAATAAAATATATCTGCCCGAGACGGCGCACAATTTCAAAATTCAAAACGCAAAAAAATCCGCCCCGGTCATATAAACCGAAACGGATTTTTACAATAAGCATAGCCGTTTGCCTGCCGAACTATGCCTTATTAAGCTTTTCAAGTGCCTTTTCCGCAGCATCCTGCTGAGCTTTCTTTTTGCTGCCGCCGCTGCCTGTCGCAACTCTGTTTCCGTTGACACACGCCGCCACCACATAAGTCTTTTCGTGGTCCGGTCCCGATTCGGAGAGCACATCGTATGTGACTGTGCCGCCGTCCTTTTGAACCGCCTCTTGCAGCGCCGTCTTAAAATCATCTTCCATGGCACTGTGCAGCAATGCGTGCTCCTCAATGGTGGTGCGCAGTATCTTCATTATAAACTCCGCCGCCGTGCCCATGTCGCTGTCAAGATACATAGCCGCAATAACAGACTCGGTCACATCGCACAAAATGGCGTCCTTGTCGTAACCGCCCGTCAACTCCTCACCGTGGCTCAGGTATATAAACTCACCCAGACCGAGACGGCGCGCAACAGCTGCAAGCGAAGACTCGCACACGACGGATGCACGCAGTCTGGAAAGCGCCCCCTCCGGGAAAGAGGAATAGTTGTCGTAGATGTATCTGCTGACAACCACTCCGAGCACTGCGTCTCCCAAAAACTCGAGCCGTTCATATGAACGGACACCCGGTGTCTTTGCCTCATTTATGTATGATTTGTGACACAGCGCAGTTTTGAGCAAGGAGGAATTTTTGAAACTGTATCCAAGCCGTTTCTCAAGCAGTGAAAAATCGGTGTTCATAACAAATCCCCTATTCCTGTTCGTGCGCTTTGATATACTCAACCGCCTTGCCGACGGTATCTATATCCTCGACATCGTCCTCGGCAACCTCAAATCCGAACACTTCCTCTATACCCATGACAATCTCCACAAGGTCAAGTGAATCCGCCCCCAAGTCGTTCTCAAAAGACGAATCCATTGTGATTTCATCACCTGATATGCCCAGCTGTCCCGCAATTATATCTTTCAGTTTTTCAAATTCCATATAATTCACCTCCGCAACAAATTAATTAATATTATATATATACATCCGTTGTTTGTCAATCACATAAATGTATATTTTTAATTTTTTTTGAATTTTCTCCCTGCAAATCTGATTTGCGCGGCAATATATTTTAGCAATTATGTGGTTTATTGTGATTTTGTGTTGACTTATGTGCATATGTGTGATATTATACTTAATCGGGAGATGATAAACAATGCTTTCACAAGAGAGACAACAATACATAAAAGAAGAAATTGAAAAACACGGCGCAGTGACTACCGCCGCACTTACAAAACAATTAGAAGTATCGCTTGAGACAATCCGCCGCGATCTGCTCATTCTGGAGCAGAACGGCGTTTTGAAAAAAGTTCACGGCGGTGCGGTGCGCATCGAACCAATGCACCGGTTACGCAAACTGCACAGGCGGCTCGAAGAAAACACCGATGCAAAAATGCGGCTGGCAAAGACCGCAGTCAAATACATTGACGAAAATGATGTGATCGGCATAGACTCCGGCAGTACTGCGGTTTCCCTTGCCCGTGAGCTGAAAGGCAAATTTTCCTATCTGACAGTGGTCACCCACTCTCTCGATGTGTTCTCGGAGCTGAGCAGTGACCGCGGGATAAGGCTTATTCTGTGCGGCGGCGAATATCTTGCGGATGAAAGAGCTTTTTACGGATCGATTACGGAGAGCGTACTTGACGGCATTTATATAAACAAAATGTTCATGTGTCCATCGGCGATCTCGCTCAAATTCGGCGTGTGCGACTGGCAAAACGAGATGTTCTCCGTGCAGAAGAAAATGGCGGAGCGTTCCGAGATGATTTATGCCCTCGCCGACAGCAGTAAATTCGAAACCAAAGCGCTGCTTAAAATCGGCGACGCGTCATCCTACATCTACATAACGGACGACGCACTGCCGAACGGCATACGGGAGCTATATGCCGAAAACGGACTCAAGATCATCACGAAATGAGGAGACAAAAATGGAACATAAAAATGACTCAAGGAGAATTTCTCTGCTTTTTGCTTTTACATATATGATAAGCTACATGACGCGTATAAACTTCGGTGCGGTGATATCCGAGATGGTGTCCGCAACGGGATTTAGCCGCTCGGCGCTCGCCGCAGCGATAACCTGCAGTTCCGTCACATACGGTTGCGGTCAGCTCGTCAGCGGTTTCTGCGGCGATCATGTCCGCCCGAAACTTTTGTGCCTCGGCGGACTTATCACCACCGGAATTGTCAATCTTCTGATACCTCTGTGTCTCAATGCGGCGCTTATGACAGTGCTGTGGGGCGTGAACGGACTGGCACAGGCTTTCATGTGGCCGCCGATTGTCAAGCTCATGACCGAGCTTTTGACGGAAGAAGAATACAAACATGCAACCGTTGTGGTATCATGGGGCAGCTCTGTGGGTACAATAATAATGTACCTTGCGTCGCCGCTTTTCATCACCTTTATGAACTGGCAGAGCATATTTTGGGTCTGCGGCGTTCTCGGACTCATCACTGCGGTGGTGTGGCACAAACAATGCATTGATGTGCCCGTCGACAAAAAAGGTGCGTCATCGGTAAGAGGCAAATCATCCGACAGCCTGTTTTCTGCGCTCATGTTTATGATTATGGCAGCCATAGTTCTGCAGGGAATGCTGCGCGACGGGGTAACCACCTGGATGCCGTCGCTAATATCCGACACATATAATCTGTCTAATTCACTGTCGATTCTCACCGGAGTTGCTCTGCCGATATTCAGCATCATCTGTTTCCGAGCGGCGGAACAGCTTTATCGCATCTCCCCGGACAACCCTGTGAAATGCTCTGGGATAATCTTTGCCGCCGGAACATTATCCGCCGCAATTCTGCTTGTGACAGTTGGCAAAAACACTGCATTGACAGTGTTTTTCTCCGCATTGCTCACCGGGTGTATGCATGGTGTCAATCTGCTGCTCATATGTATGATACCATCATATTACAAAAAGTGCGGCGGCGTATCGACAGTCTCCGGGCTTCTCAATTCGTGCACATACATCGGCAGTTCGATTTCCACTTACGGCATAGCTGTGATATCCGAAAAACTCGGGTGGAACGCCACGGTTCTTTCATGGCTTTCTATTGCCGCGGTGGGAAGTATTGTGTGTTTTTGCGCCGTCCGGCCATGGCGTAAATTCGTCCATGATGAAAACCGATGACACCCGGCATTGTTTTAATTTTGTGCAGATTAACATTTTTGTCTTGCCTTTTTGACAGAAGTATGGCATAATAGATTTATTATTACAATTTGGGGGAAATTTTATGAACAATGAAAGAAGCGGTTTTACCGGAAAAATCGGATTTATCCTGGCGGCTGCCGGCTCGGCAGTAGGTCTCGGCAACCTGTGGAGGTTCCCGTACCTTGCTGCTCAGTACGGCGGCGGAATTTTTTTGCTTATATATCTTATATTGGCTGTTTCGTTCGGTTTTGCCCTGATGACGGCAGAGATTGCTCTCGGCAGAAAAACCGGACTCAGCGCCATAGGCGCATATGCGGCGCTTGACAAAAGATTTGCCTTTGTCGGCGTGCTCACATCACTCGTGCCGATGATAATACTCCCGTATTACTCCGTTATCGGCGGATGGGTCACAAAATATCTTTTTGATTTTGCAATCGGCAACGGACTCGCAGCGGCAAACGACAGCTATTTTACCGCATTTATCAGCCGGACGGGCGAACCTGTTTTCTGGTTTACGGTATTCATGGGGCTCACGGCGCTTGTTGTGCTCTTTGGCGTTGAGAACGGTGTCGAAAAAGTGAGCAAATTCATGATGCCGGTGCTCGTTGTGCTCTCGGTAGTCATAGCGATATACTCCGTGACCAGGCCGGGTGCCGGCGCCGGACTTGAGTATTACCTCAAACCCGACTTTTCCAAGTTCTCGGTCAAAACCGTGCTTGCGGCAATGGGGCAGCTTTTCTACTCCATGTCGCTGGCAATGGGTATAATGATAACCTACGGCTCATACATGAAAAAAGAAGTAAACCTTGAATCGTCCGTAAGACAGATAGAGATATTCGACACCGGTATCGCCTTCTTCGCCGGACTTATGATTATCCCGGCGGTGTTTGTATTCTCCGGCGGTGACGAATCGGCGCTCAGCTCCGGTCCAAGCCTGATGTTCATCACGCTTCCCAAGGTGTTCGAGAGTATGCACGGAGGTAATTTTATCGGTGCGCTCTTTTTTCTGCTTGTGCTTTTTGCGGCTCTGACATCTTCAATATCACTGATGGAAACTGTCGTGTCTATATTCTGCGACAGATTCAAGTGGAACAGAAAATTCACCTGCCTGGTGGTATTCATCGGCTCAATGGCAATCGGGCTGCTCTCCTCGCTCGGCTACGGTCCGCTCGAGAATGTAAAGATAATCGGTATGCAGTTCCTCGATTTCTTCGACTTCATAAGCAACAGCGTGATAATGCCTATCGTGGCGCTGTGTACCTGCATTTTTGTCGGCTACTTCATAAAACCGCAAACCATTATTGATGAGGCGGAAGCAAACGGAAAATTCGGCGCAAAAGGACTCTTTGTGGGGACAATAAAGTACATTGCACCGGTGTGCATCGTGCTTATACTTATATCTTCCATTCTCGGAGCATTCGGAATAATGAAGATATGAGAAGATATAAAAAGATTGAAAAACCACTTAAAATAACTTGACAACATATTAAATGAGTTGTATAATTATTGTGTGGAATTTTTGGGCGTTCATTCTACCGTCAAATAGGGTGAGTGCCCTCTTTTTTTGGAAAGACCGCATAAACAAGGGAGAAATTGGGAGGACAAAGTAATGGCTAAGTATATTTTTGTTACCGGCGGTGTGGTGTCGGGGCTCGGAAAGGGTATCACCGCCGCATCACTGGGCAGACTGTTAAAGGCGAGAGGACTTAAAGTTGCGTCGCAAAAGCTCGACCCGTACATAAATGTTGACCCGGGCACGATGAGCCCTTATCAGCACGGCGAAGTTTTTGTCACCGAGGACGGTGCGGAGACCGACCTTGACCTCGGACACTATGAGAGATTCATAGACGAGGACCTGAATAAATACTCCAACCTAACTACAGGAAAGGTGTACTGGAATGTCCTCAACAAGGAAAGACGCGGCGAATACCTGGGCGAGACGGTTCAGGTTATCCCCCACATCACAAATGTGATAAAGGACTTTATCTACAATGTGGGCAAGACATCCGACGCAGATGTTGTCATCACAGAGATCGGCGGCACCACCGGCGATATTGAAAGTCAACCGTTCCTGGAAGCGATACGCCAGGTGGGGCTTGAAGTCGGCACCGAAAACTCCCTCTACATACATGTAACCCTGGTGCCCTACATCCGCGGTTCCGAAGAACACAAGTCAAAGCCGACTCAGCATTCCGTGAAGGAACTCCAGGGCATGGGTATACACCCTGATATCGTGGTTTTGCGCAGTGACGAGCCGCTTGACGAATCCATCTTCCGTAAAATCGCCATGTTTTGCAATGTAAAGCCGGACTGCGTTATAGAGAACATAACCATCCCCACCCTTTACAAGGCGCCGCTTATGCTTGAAAGTCATAACTTTTCAAGCATAGTATGCCGTGAGCTCGGACTTAACACTCCCGAACCCGACCTTTCGGAATGGAACGAAATGATAGAGAGCATAGAGAACAGAACAAAAAAGACTACCATAGCCATAGTCGGCAAGTATGTTCAGCTGCACGACGCTTATCTCTCGGTTGCCGAGGCTCTGCGCCACGCCGGCTACAAACACAGCGCTTTTGTTGACATCATGTGGATTGACTCCGAGACTATAACCGACGCCAATGTAAAAGAAGTGCTCAGCGGCTGCGACGGAATTGTCATTCCCGGCGGCTTTGGCAACAGGGGAATAGAGGGCAAGATTGCCACGGCAAAATACTGCCGCGAAAACAATGTTCCCATGCTCGGCATCTGCCTCGGTATGCAGATAGCCGTCATAGAGTACGCTCGGCATATGTGCGGCATGACTGACGCAAACTCGGGCGAATTTGACGAAAATACATCACACAAGGTGATTGACTTTATGCCCGACCAGAATGACGAGATTGCAAAAGGCGGCACCATGCGCCTTGGTGCATATCCGTGCAAGGTGCGCCCCGGCACAAAGATGTTCGAATGCTACGGCAAGGAGCTTATAAGCGAGCGCCATCGTCACAGATATGAATTTAACAACGATTACAGAGAGCTCATGACCGAAAAGGGTCTTGTAATAAGCGGCACATCGCCCGATGACAGAATAGTGGAGACTGTGGAAGTGCCCGAGAACAATTTCTATGTAGGCGTGCAGTTCCACCCGGAGTTCAAATCAAGACCAAACAAACCGCATCCGCTGTTCCTCGGTCTTGTGGAGAATGCGCTTAAACACAGCTATTGATAAAAACAAATAAACAAGCCGCCTCTTGATGATACGGCTTGTTTTCTGTATTACACACAAGGAGGCAGACATGAAATTCACAAAAATGCACGGTCTCGGAAACGACTATGTTTATGTGGACTGTACAAAGCAAACAATTAAGAACCCTAACAGACTCTCCGAGATTATATCAAAATATCACTTCGGCATAGGCTCTGACGGGCTGGTAATGATAATGAACTCCGACAAAGCGGACTTTCGCATGAGGATGTTCAATGCCGACGGCAGTGAAGGAAAAATGTGCGGAAACGCCACGCGTTGCATAGGCAAATATGTGTATGACCGCGGACTGACCGACAAAACACAGCTCACCCTCGAGACTTTGAGCGGCATAAAATACCTGACCCTGACGGTTGTCGGCGGAAAAGTGGAAACAGTGTCTGTAGACATGGGCAAAGCAGTGCTGAGCGCCGCAGAAATACCCGTAAAATCAGACAGTGAGACTGTTATCGGCAAGACGATGACAGTAAGCGGCAGAGAGCAGAATATAACCTGTGTGTCCATGGGAAATCCGCATTGCGTGATATTCACGGACGGCATAGACAGCCTTGACCTTGAAAAAATCGGTCCCGGCTACGAGAATGACGAAATTTTTCCCGAGAGAGTGAACACGGAATTTGTGGAGATAAAGGACGGGAACACACTGCGTATGCGCGTGTGGGAACGCGGCAGCGGTGAAACCATGGCGTGCGGCACGGGGGCGTGTGCGGTGGCTGTGGCGGCAGTCGAAAACGGATTCTGCGACCGCGGCAGCGCCATAACGGTGCGTCTGCGCGGCGGCGACCTCAGCATAGTCTATCGCACGGACGGTCATGTGATAATGACGGGCGGCGCAAGTTTTGTATTTGACGGCGAATTATTAATTAAAGAAGCGGAGGAATATATATGATTACAATTAACAAGAATTATCTCAATCTTAAAGAAAGTTATCTCTTTACCGAGATTGCTCACAGAGTGGCAAAATTCTCCGAGGAGAATCCGAATGCGGACATAATACGACTCGGCATAGGTGATGTTACAAAACCGCTGTGCAAGGCTGTTGTCGACGAGATGATAAAAGCGTCACAGGAGATGGGCACACCCGAGGGATTCCACGGCTACGGACCGGAACAGGGATACGATTTTCTCAGAAACGCCGTCAAGGACTACTACGGCGGCTACGGAGTGGAGCTTGAGGAAGACGAGATATTTATATCGGACGGAGCAAAGAGCGACATAGGCAACATACTTGATATACTCGGTAAGGACAACACCGTGCTTATCCCCGACCCGGTGTACCCGGTCTATGTTGACACCAACATAATGGACGCGCGCAATGTGGTTTATGCAAATTCCAACGAGAGCAACGGTTTTCTGCCGCTTCCGGATGACAACACAAAGGCGGACATAATCTACATCTGCTCGCCGAACAACCCTACAGGCGCGGTATATTCCAAAGAACAGCTCAAAAAATGGATTGACTATGCAAACAAAAATAAAGCTCTGATACTTTTTGACGCAGCGTATGAATCGTTTGTAACGGACGATTATCCGCACAGCATATTCGAGATAGACGGCAGCAAAACCTGTGCCATAGAGTTCTGCTCGCTGTCAAAGACGGCAGGCTTTACGGGAACAAGATGCGGCTATACGGTGGTCCCGCACGCCCTCAAGGTGGACGGCACCGAGCTTAACAAACTCTGGCTGCGCAGACAGACCACGAAGTTTAACGGCGTGTCATATATCGTTCAGCGCGGCGCAGCGGCTGTGTTCACCCCCGAGGGTCAGCAGCAGATCAGGGCAAACATCGCTTATTATAAGGAGAACGCAAAGATCATTACAGACGCATTTGATGAGCTTGACATTTGGTACACCGGCGGCAAAAATTCGCCTTATGTGTGGATGAAGTGCCCGGGCGGCATGGATTCGTGGACTTTTTTTGATAAGCTGCTCACCGAGGCAAATGTTGTCGGCACTCCGGGTGCCGGATTCGGCGAAAACGGCGAGGGCTTCTTCCGTCTGACGGCGTTTAACACCAAAGAAAAGACCGAGGAAGCGGTAAAGAGAATTAAAAATGTCCTTTAATTGAACCGATAATCGACCATATTGGCGGTTTGCGTCGATTGCGCAATTTTCCCAACAGACCGTAGGGGCAGGGCTCTGCTCTGCCCGCGTTTTGTCAATTCCGCAACAATCGGGCGGAGCAGAACCCCGCCCCTACGGCGGTTGGACGGTAGAAATGCGTAATTAATACATGGTTGTGCAAATTACCAATTGTCGAGGGAACGACCTATGTGTCATTCCGCCGCAAAGATGTTTATCAGATTGCAAATGTCATCATGCCATACGCACAAAATAACAAATTACATGTAGGGGCGACCCTGTGTGGTCGCCCGGACAAATCAAAAAGACAGGTGTTTTTTTCGTAGGGAACTGTCCGTGACAGTTTCGCGTCAAGATGTGCATTGCATTTCGGAACGGTCACGGACCGTTCCCTACAAGCGCTTGATTAAACAGATATTAAGGCGGCGGGCGACCACACAGGGTCGCCCCTACGCACATCCGCAAAATAATATCCGTTTTCAAATAACCGTGAATTTGGACAATTCCGTTATTTTTGTTTTCTGAAATTTTCCCAATAGGCCGTAGGGGCAGGGCTCTGCTCTGCCCGTGTTTTGGATAATTCCGCACCAATCGGGCGGAGTAGAACCCCGCCCCTACGCACATCCGCAAAATAATATCAGTTTACAAATAACCGTGAATTTGGACAATTCCGTTATTTTTGTTTTCTGTGATTTCCCCAATAGAGTGTACGGGCAGGGCTCTGCTCTGCCCGTGTTTTGCCAATTCTGCACCAATCGGGCGGAGTAGAACCCCGCCCCTACGCACACCCGCAAAATAATATCCGTTTTCAAATAACCATGAATTTGGACAATTCCGTTATTTTAATTTTCTGTGATTTTCCCAACAGATCGTAGGGGCAGGGCTCTGCTCTGCCCGTGTTTTGCCAATTTTGCGATTTCATCAATCGCCCCGCCCCAAATCAAAAGTGGGGAATGTGAGATATTGGCATAAATGCGGAACTGTGTACATTTTCACAATTCTTTATATGGTATATGCCCGATTATTGCCCCGCAACATGTTGAAAATTCCGTGGAAAATCAGTGTAAAATCCGCACTTTTTCGATCAGAATTTATTTTGAATATCCAAAAGCACAAAAACCGAATTTGAGTTTTTGTGCTTTTTTCACAAAAATTAAAAATTTATTAAATTCGTGCAACTTTTTTTGATTTACCTATTGCAAAACACAAAAAAATGGGGTAAAATTTATTTATCGAGTGGGGATTGGTGACACTTGGTGGTTGAAAGTGGAGTGTTTTGTGTTGAAAAGGGGGTGAGAGTGTGTTCAGCGGAGAGTATCGTCACAGTGTTGATGCAAAGGGCAGAGTTATAATGCCGTCAAAGTTTCGTGAAACTTTGGGAAACAAATTTTATCTGACCAGGGGACTTGACAAAAACCTTCTGGTCTATTCGTGCGACGAGTGGCAGAAAGTATCCGAAAAGCTGAATTCACTCCCATTTGTAGATAAAAACTCACGCGCCCTCAACAGATTGCTCCTTTCCGGATGTGTGGAGTGCGATGTGGACAAGCAGGGCAGAATCCTCATTCCTCAGCCGCTGCGTGCATATGCATCCATACTTAAAGATGTCACGGTGATAGGCAACGGCAACAAGGTTGAGATATGGAGCAGCGAGAGTTGGGATGAATACATCAACGCTCTTGATCCCGACACTATTGCGGCAAACCTGTGTGAGCTTGGCATTATGATATAAGGACGGTTCGTGAAAATGGAATTCAGGCATATCTCGGTTATGCTGCACGAGGCAACCGAAGCGCTCAATATAAAAAAAGACGGAATATATGTTGACGGAACCATGGGCGGCGGCGGCCATAGTGAGGAGATACTCTCTAATTTGTCGGAGAACGGATTGCTCATAGGCATAGACCGCGACATTCAGGCGCTTGACGCATCGAAAAAAAGACTTGCAAAGTACAACAATGTGCGCTATGTGCACGATAATTTTCATAATATAAAAAGAATCCTTGCCGACATGGGCATCGGCGGCATAGACGGAATGCTTGTCGACCTCGGTGTGTCGTCCTATCAGCTTGACAACGGCGAGAGGGGATTCAGCTACATGGAAGATGCGCCGCTCGATATGCGCATGAATCGAGACGACAAACTGAGCGCATATGAAGTGGTGAACACATACAGCGAGGAGAACCTTGCGAAAATATTCTTTGAGTACGGCGAAGAAAAATTCTCAAAGAAAATAGCACGCCTCATTGCCCTGCGGAGAGAGGACAAGCCGATAGAGACAACACTGGATCTTGTATCAATCATAGATAAAGCCATACCGGAGCGATTTCGGGTTAAGGGTTCGCATCCGGCAAAGCGTGTTTTCCAGGCGATCCGCATAGAAGTCAATGCCGAGCTCGATCCGCTTAAAGACGCACTTGAAGATATGTTTGAGTGCCTAAACCCCGGCGGCAGACTTTCGGTGATAACTTTCCATTCGCTTGAGGACAGGATAGTTAAAACAAAATTTCGCTCGCTTGCTGCGGGGTGCACCTGTCCGCCGGATTTTCCGATGTGTGTGTGCGGCAAAAAGCCCCGGGCAAAACTGATTACGCGAAAACCCATACTTCCGAGCGCTGCGGAATGTGAGAATAATAAAAGATCGAGAAGCGCAAAACTTCGGGTAACAGAAAAAATCGAGAAGGGAACATGAGAGAGTGAACAGATATTATTATGGTTCGTCCGCATATAAAATCGATACATATGAAGCAACAGAGACTGTAAAAAGAGGTCCCGTAGCTGTCGATGACAGCAAAATATACGAGATAAGAAAAAAGAGGAAAAAAGCCGTTGCTGCGCTGTGCTTTTACCTTTTAATAGTTTTTGCTCTTGCCGTGGGCACAATATACACAAAGGTTCTTGTGCTCCAGGCTCAGACGGATGTTTCCGCACTTGAAACGGAGCTGGCGGAACTTACAAAAGAAAACAGCAACAAGAAAATAAGTATAGAGCAGAGCATAGACCTCAAGAAAATTGAGGAGATAGCCATATCACAGTACGGTATGCAGAGGCTTGACAAAAACCAGACCGTGTATGTTAAGGTGGTTCAGGACGACTACGGCGAAGTGGTGTCGGACAGGGATAATGACAACAAAATCAAGTCATACTTTGTGCGCAAGTGAAATATAACTTATAAGAAAGCCGATTGATTGTCCGTGATATCAAGGAGAATGTGATGACTGACAACGAACTTAATTCAAAAAAGAAAATAATAGTCGTTCTGATGATTCTTGCCGTGGGACTTTTGTATGTCCTGGGCTTTTTGGTGTACAGACAGTTTGTCCAGGGGGCAGAGCTTCAGCGCATGGCGATAGAACAGCAGACGCGTGAGAGCACTGTCAGCTCAAATCGCGGTGTTATCTATGACAGAAACGGCAAGGTGCTTGCGCAGAATTCGTCTGTGGTGACAATCACCGCCAGCCCGAAAGATGTAAAAAACGCCGGCAAGATTGGCGAGACGGCGCAGACTCTGGCGGACCTGCTCGGACTTGACAAAGATGAACTCAGTCAAAAGCTCAATCAGGACACAGAGCATGTAGTGATAAAAAAGAAAGTTGATGTTGAGACCGCCGCAAAGGTGAGGGAACAGGAACTCAAAGGTGTTTTCTTTGTGGACGACACAAAGAGATTCTACCCCTACGGCTCTCTGGCGGCTCATGTTGTCGGATTCACCGGCACCGATAACCAGGGACTGAGCGGTGTTGAGATGGTATATGAAAAATACCTCAAGGGTCTGCCGGGCAGAATCATATCCAACAGGAACGATTCGCCCGATATGCAGTATGAAAAATACGAAGGCTCCGAGGGCGGCCACAATGTGGTGCTTACCATAGATGAGGTTATTCAGCACTTTGTGGAATCGGAACTTGAGCAAGCGTGCAAGGATCACGATGTGCGCAACGGTGCCGCATGCATAATCATGAATGCAAAAAACGGTGACATACTCGCCATGGCGACATATCCGTCTTTTGACCTCAACGACCCGTTCACCGTTTCCGATCCGACTGTCAAGCAACAGATTGACGCACTCTCGGGTGATGACAAGACGAAAAAGTATAATGAAGAAATCAACAAGCAATGGCGAAACAAAGCCGTCGTTGATTCATATGAACCCGGCTCCACATTCAAGAGCATAACGGCGTCCATGGCGCTTGAGGAGGGCGTTGTCAGTCTGAATGAGGTGTTTCATTGCGGCGGCTACTTAAAGGTTGCCGACACAAAGATAAACTGCTGGAAAACCGTCGGTCACGGCTCTATAACCTTTGTCCAGGGCGTTGAGGGCTCGTGCAACCCGGTATTCATGACGATAGGCGCAAGAGTGGGCGCAAAGAATTTTTACAAATACTACAAAGCTTTCGGATTTTCCGAAACAACGGGATTCGATCTGCCCGGCGAGGCGTCGGGATCGTTCCACGATATGTCCAGGTTCAACGAAGTGGAGCTTGCGACAAGCAGTTTCGGTCAGACATTTACCGTTACTCCGCTGCAGCTTGTGACGGCATATTCTGCCATAACAAACAACGGCAGAATGGTGCGGCCGCATATTGCAAAACAGATAATAGACAACGACGGAAATGTGGTGGAGAGTTTTGACACTCATATTATCCGCCAGGTTATTTCCGAGGAAACATCTCAGACCATGCGCAACATCCTTGAGGGAGTTGTGTCGCGCGGTGCCGGAAAAAATGCTTATATCAAAGGCTACCGTGTTGCCGGCAAAACCGGAACGAGCGAGAAGATACCGAGAAACAACGGAAAGTACATTGCATCATTCGTTGGTTTTGCGCCGTCGAACGACCCGGAGATTATCGGCCTTGTCATGCTTGACGAGCCCATGGGCGATTCACACATGGGCGGAGCCACTGCGGCGCCGACATTTAAGAATATCTTTGACAATGTGCTCAGATATATGAACATTGAGCCGCAGTATACCGAGGAAGAACTTGCGACGCTCGAGAACACCGTGCCGAATGTGGAGGGTATGTCAAAGGCGGATGCGATAAACAAATTCTCGGGAAGCAATCTGCGCTACAATATAGTAGGCAAAGGTTCAACGGTTGTCAGCCAGGTGCCAAAGGGCGGTTCGTCATTGCCGGACGGCTCTACGGTTGTGCTCTATACCGAGGAGCAGGGATCGACGCAGGTTTCTGTGCCGAATGTTATGGGCATGACGGCATCTGCCGCAAATGTTGCTCTTACAAACGCCGGACTCAACCTGAAACAGGTCAACGAAAACAACTCGGAGCGCGGCACGGCGACTGTCAACAAACAGACGCCCGAGGCGGGCACTATGGTAGAGAAAGGATCTGTTGTCAGCGTGCAGTTCAGCTATTCGGATAATGTTCATTGAGGGGAATTATAATGAAACTGAAAGAATTATTAAAAGATGTTGAGATAAAAAAGACATATAATGAAGAAGATGTCGAAGTGACGGGTGTTTGCTATAATTCGCAAAAATCCGAAAAAGGGTATGTGTTCGTAGCCATAAAGGGCTATGCGACGGACGGTCACAAATATGTAAAATCCGCATGTGAGATGGGTGCGGCGGCTGTCATTGCCCAGGAATACACCGAGGGAATAAGCGTGCCGCAGATAATTGTGGAGGATTCACGCATTGCCGAGGCACAGGTGAGTGCAAACTTTTTCGGCAATCCGTCAAAGAAATTCAAATTGATAGGAATAACCGGTACAAACGGCAAAACAACCTGTACCTACCTTATAAAACATATTCTCGAGGCTCACGGTGCCAAGGTCGGCTTGATCGGCACAAACCAGAATATGATCGGCAACAAGGTGCTTGAGACGGGCAGAACCACACCGGATTCTTTTGAACTGCAAAAACTGTTTTTTCAAATGGCTCATGAGAAGATGGAATATGTGGTTATGGAAGTGTCGTCCCATGCGCTTGCGCTCAACCGTGTGTTTGGGTGCGGATTCGCCGTGGGGGCTTTCACAAATCTCACTCAGGATCATCTCGATTTTCACGGAACCATGGAGAATTACGCTGCGGCAAAGGCAAAACTTTTTGAGATAAGCGATGCGGCGGTTATAAATATCGATGACGAATACGGTGCAGAAATGGCGCGCGGCTGCGGAGCAAAGTATACCTACGGAATAGATTCCGACTGTGCGCTCAGAGCCGAAAATGTCAATCTGCATGAAAGCGGGGTTGATTTCACCGTCGGCGGCACAGAATTTTCGCTCGGCATACCGGGCAGATTCTCGGTGTACAACGCACTGTGTGCAATCGGTGTTGCCGAGGCGCTCGGGATAGACAGAGAGCTTGCGGCAAAGGCGCTTGCAGATGCGTCCGGCGTCAAGGGCAGGGCAGAGGTTGTGAAAACCGGCACTGACTACACGGTTATGATAGACTATGCCCACACTCCGGACGGAATAGAGAACATCCTCAAGACGGTGCGCGGCTTTGCCAAGGGCAGAGTGGTGATTCTGTTTGGCTGCGGCGGCGACAGGGACAACACCAAACGCCCGATAATGGGGCGCATGGCGGGAGAACTTGCGGACTATTGCATAGTTACGAGCGATAACCCGAGGACAGAAGAACCGGGAAAAATTATCGACATGATTATCCCCGGAGTGGAGGAGACGGGCACACCGTATACGGTGATAGAAAACAGGCGCGATGCGATAGAATATGCGCTGAAAAATGCAAAGAAGGACGATGTGATTGTGCTTGCCGGCAAGGGTCACGAGACATATCAGATTCTGCACGACGGTAAGATTCACTTTGATGAGAGAGAGATTATACACGAAATATTGAAATAAAAGCAGTAAAGGACAAACGGAGGAAATGCAATGCAGACTTACGACCAAATATATATATACAAGCTTATACTTGCGGCGGTGGCGGCATTTGCTCTTGCCGCAATCATTGCACCGGCGCTGATTCCGGCATTGCACAGACTCAAGTTCGGACAGGAGATCCGCGAAGTCGGCCCCAAGTGGCACAAAAAGAAAAGCGGCACTCCAACCATGGGCGGAGTGATATTCATCATACCGACAATCGTCTGCGCGGCGCTGTTTATACGCAATATCACGGGACTGAGCCTTGTGGTTTTCTCGGTAGCTTTCGGACTTATCGGTTTTGCCGATGACTACATAAAGGTTGTGAAAAAACGCAATCTTGGGCTTACCGAGAGGCAAAAATTCAGCTTGCAGCTTTTGGCAAGCATTGTGTTTCTGTTCGCAGCAATGAGGTTTGACATACTTTCATCGGACATATTGATTCCATTTTCGTCAAAGACGGTTGACCTGGGAGTTTTCTATATACCGTTTGCACTTCTTGTGATGATCGGCACCACAAATGCGGTCAATCTGACCGACGGAATAGACGGGCTTGCGGCGAGCGTGACGGCTGTTGTGTGCGTGTTCTTCGGCGCGGCGGCTTTCATGACGGGCAGCATAGAGGTTGCCGAATTTGCCTTTATAGTCTTTGGCGGATGCTTTGGATTCTGGCTTTTCAACAAATATCCGGCAAAGGTGTTTATGGGCGATACCGGTTCGCTGTTTCTCGGCGGTTCGGTGTGCGCCATGGCGCTGTTGCTTAAGATGCCGATAATCCTGGTTATAGTCGGCGGAGTTTATGTCATAGAGACTGTGTCCGTCATAATCCAGGTGACGAGTTTCAAACTCACCGGCAAAAGGGTATTCAAAATGACGCCGATTCATCACCATTTCGAGATGAGCGGATTTTCCGAGAACAAAATTGTGTGCATGGCGGTCGTGACAACGCTCTTGCTCTGCGCTGTGGCATTGGGAGGAATTTATCTTGGCTGAGAGAACGAGACGAACCCGAAGAACATCAAGAAAAAACAGAGACATAAACTATACTTTTTTTGTAATGATTGTGATGCTCCTTGCTTTCGGACTCATTATGGTATTCAGCGCATCAAGCCCCATGGCGCATTACAAGGACCAAGGCGCCGCTTATTACTTCAAAAGGCAGCTGATGTTTGCGGTTGCCGGAGTTGCGGTAATGATGATGACCTCATCTTTCAACTATAAGATGTGGTATAAGCTCTACATAGTTTTCGGCGTTGTGACGCTCGGTCTGCTCTTTGCGGTGCCGCTTGTCGGCACGGTCGCCGGCGGAGCAAAGCGCTGGATAAAGGTCGGACCGGTGCAGATTCAGCCGTCCGAGATTGCGAAGATAGCTGTTGTCATAGTCATGTCGAGGCTGCTCACGGACTATGGATATAACATAGAAAAATATTTCAAAGGCTTTTGCCTGATGATGCTTGTGCCGGCGGTTACGGCGGTCATAGTGCTGTCAGAGCATCACCTGAGCGGCGCGATAATAATCGTTTTGGCAGGAGTTGTGCTTGTGTTTGTGGCGGGGGCAAAGCTCAGCCACATAATCCTGAGCGGACTTGTGGTCGGCGTCCCGGCGGCGGCATATGCCGTCATCAAAGAGCCGTACAGACTTGTGCGTGTGCTCAACTTTGTCAATCCGTTTAACGATGCGCGCGGAGCCGGCTACCAGGCTGTGCAGTCACTCTATGCCATAGGTTCGGGCGGACTTTTCGGGGTCGGCTTGGGTCAGAGCAGAGAGAAATATCTCTATCTGCCCGAGGCCCATACAGACTTCATCTTCTCCGTCACCTGCGAGGAGCTTGGTTTCGTGGGTGCAATGCTTGTCATAGTAATGTTTGTCATACTAATTGTGACAGGTTATAAAATTGCCATAAGTGCGCCGGATAAATTCTCGTCGCTGCTTGTGACGGGCATAATCACGCTGATTGCACTACAGGTTATTTTCAACATAGCCGTGGTGACATCCGCAATGCCGTGCACCGGCATAACACTTCCGTTTTTCAGCTACGGCGGTTCGTCATTGCTGATAAATTTGTTTGAAATGGGCATAGTGCTCAATGTATCCCGATATTCGGGCAGAAAAATATAGATTACAAGTAAAGGACGGTATCGTTACATGAGAATATTACTTACAGGCGGCGGTACCGCAGGACATATAAACCCGGCTGTTGCCATTGCAAAATATGCCGTGAGCATGGATAACGACACGCAGATTTTGTTTGTCGGTAAGCGCGGCGGCATGGAATCGCGCCTTGTGCCGGCAGAGGGATTCGACATTAAGTATGTCGATGTTGAGGGACTTGTGCGCAAAGTGAGCCTTTCCAATGTCGTGACGATGATAAAACTCATCGAGGCGGTCAGGGAGACCGGCAGGATAATAGATGAGTTCAAGCCCGATGTTGTGGTCGGCACGGGCGGCTATGTGTGCGCCCCGGCGATAATTGCGGCAAACCGCAAAAAGATACCGACGCTCATCCACGAGCAAAATGTTTTTCCGGGCAGCGCCATAAAGTTTTTGTCAAAAAAATCTACCGTTACGGCGATAAGCTTTGCGGAGACGCAAAAATACCTCACCGGGGCAAAAAAAGTTGTGTTTACGGGCAATCCCGTGCGCCCCAACATAATGAGTATAAATTATGACGGCGCAAGAGCGGCTCTCGGACTCGGGAGAGAAAAATTCATTGTCGCTTTCGGCGGCAGTCTCGGCGCAAAGAAGATTAATGATGTCATAGTGCAATATATAGAAAAAATCAACGGCAAAGACGGTGTAAGGCTGTGCTTTGCCACCGGAATTGCCAATTACGAGGGAGTATTGCAGAGTCTCAGGACCAAGGGCATAACCCCCGGAGATAACATAGAAATTGTGAAATACATCAACAACATGGATATTGTCATGAATGCGGCAGATCTTGTGATTGCACGCTCGGGCGCCATAACGGTGTCGGAACTGTGCGTCCTCGGCAAGCCGTCAATATTGATTCCGTCACCGAATGTGACGAACAATCATCAGGAATACAATGCGCGTGTGCTGGATGACCGCGATGCGTCCGTGATGATACTGGAAAAAGATTTTAATATAGATTCTCTGTCGACAACCGTCGACAGGATTCTGCGCAGTGCATCGGAGAGTCGCATAATGAGCATTAATGCAAAAAAAATCGGCATAGCCGATGCCACTGATATCATATACAAGCAATTGACAGACATTACAAAATAGACTGTCTCCTCCGACAGTTTGTTATACGCTCCGCACGGGCACATGAGCCCCGACCGACAAGGCCTCGGGTTCGGTTTGCCCAACCTACCTACCTAATTGAAATACGGAGCGCCTCAATCGCCCATCGCTCCTTTTTGTTCTGTTTCGGAGCGATGGACTGATTTGTAACTTCAAGTCGCCTCTCGGCATAATATGTAATTGGTATGGACTTTGTCTGAGCCATGCCCGACATCGTTGCCGGAGGGATTTATATGAGTGCTGTAAAAATCATAGGAAAAAACAAACTTGACGGAAGTGTGCGCATACAGGGATGCAAAAACTCGGTTTTGCCGATAATTGCCGCATCTGTTGTGAGCGGCGGACGCAGTGTGATACATAATTGTCCGCGGCTTTCGGATGTTTTTTCGTCTATTGCCATCTTGCGTGATCTCGGGGCAAAGGCTGATATATGCGGCAACACTCTCACCATAGATTCATCCGGTGTCAATTCGGACACCGTGAGACCCGAGCTGATGAGCGCAATGCGTTCGTCGGTGATTTTTCTCGGCGCATTGCTGTCCAGGTGCGGCGCGGCGTGCATTTCCATGCCCGGCGGTTGTGACATAGGCGCAAGACCGATAGACATTCACTTAGATGCATTTTCGCGTCTCGGTGTTGATGTGGATTCCCGGGGAACTTCCGTTTGCTGCTCAGCGTCAAATCTTCACGGCGGCAGCGTTGTGTTGCCGTTTCCGTCGGTCGGCGCAACGGAGAATATCATGCTTCTGTCGTGCGTCGGCAGGGGAGTTACCACAATATATAACGCCGCTAAAGAGCCTGAGATAGAGGATCTGCAAAACTTCCTCAACGCCATGGGCGCAAGAGTTTTCGGCGCGGGCAGCGGCGTGATAACTATATATGCCGCAAAAAAACTTTATGATATAGAATACACTGTCATGCCGGACAGGATAGAGGCGGCAACCTTTGCTTGTGCCGCGGCTGCCGCCGGGGGCAGTGTGTACATGAATCCCGTTGTGCCCGAGCATATTTCGCCTGTGCTTAATGTGCTTGAGGGCTGCGGAGCCAAGGTGGTGCGCTATGCCTCATCACTGCTGGTGGTGTCGGACGGGATGCTGAATTGTGCGCCGTTTGTTGCCACGGGGCCGTACCCGGGTTTCCCGACGGACGCACAGTCGCTTGTGATGTCTGTCATGAGTGTGTCGCACGGCAGCGGAGTTATAGTTGAAAATATTTTTGAAAACCGTTTGCGCCATGCGTATGAACTGTGCAAGATGGGCGCGGACATCAGTGTGCACGGCAGACGCGCAGTGATAAACGGCGGCGAGCTTCACGGAGCGCACGCAAGCGCATGTGATTTGCGCAGCGGCGCGGCGCTTGCGGTTGCCGCTTTTGCCGCTGATGGAGAGACTCGCATAGACAAAGCGGAGTATATTAACAGAGGTTACGACGGATTTACGGAGAAATTCCGCAGTATCGGAGCAAATATCGAGGGGATGAACGATGATGGATAAACCTAAGACCGCCAAGTTGCGGCTTGCAAACATTAGACGAAAAACCGTCGGCGGCGTATGTCTTGTGCTCGGCATTATTCTGGTGTCGTTCTTTACACCTATATATAATGTAAGCAAAATTGAGGTGAGCGGCAATGCTCAAAACGATGCACAGACCATCGTTGCCGCCTCGGGCATAAACATAGGGGAGAATATATTCAAAATCAATCTTGCCGATGTCAGGAGGCGTGTATCGAAAGTGGCTTTTGTAAGCGCGGTCGGCGTGAGACGCTCATTTCCGAACAAAATCAAAATCAGCGTGACCGAGGGCGAGGAGTGCGCCTACATAAGCTTTATAGGAAATTATGTCGGTATAGACGAAAAGGGAAAAATTTTGGAGATAAAACAACAGGGGGAGCTTGACAAGCCGATTATATACGGTTTGAAAATAGATAATTTTGAAATCGGCACCACGGTCACCATCGGTGACGAAAAGGTGCGCAACGCTCTGTCGGACATTCTTGCACAGGTGAAGTCGAGCAGAGTGACGGACGCAATACTCTCGGTTGACATCAATGATACGGACAACATAATCATGATGCTGCGAAGCGGAGTTGAGGTAAAACTCGGCAACAGCGACAGCTTAAAGTACAAGATAGCTTATCTCAAGTCCGTGCTGGACGAGTTGGGAGATGTGTCGGGCGGTGTTATAAATCTTGCCGATACGGAAAATGTGACCTATAGGGCAGAGTGATTATGTGCGCTGTTTCGGGTTGCAAGGAATGTTTTTGCAATGAACGCAAATTTGCGATAGGGTTGTAGGGGCGACCCTGTGTGGTCGCCCGCAAATATTCTGTACCGTCTCGGACAGGTACATTTTATTATGCACGCATAAAATTTTGTGGCGTCTGTGTATGCATTTTTTATTCTTGACTCCTCGGACAGCAGTGCAGCAGCGCTGAACTCGTCGTCCGAGAATAAAAAACACATACACATCCTTTGACGGAGTGCTTTCGCCGTGCAAAAGGCTTCTCCTTGAGGTCATCGACTCCTACCGCACTGTTTTAGATTTGCGATAGGGTTGTAGGGGCGACCCTGTGTGGTCGCCCGCAAATATTCTGTACCGTCTCGGACAGGTATATTTTATTATGCACGCATAAAATTTTGTGCCGTCTGTGTATGCATTTTTTATTCTTGACTCCTCGGACAGCAGTGCAGCAGCGCTGAACTCGTCGTCCGAGAATAAAAAACACATACACATCCTTTGACGGAGTGCTTTCGACGCGCAAAGGGTTTCTCTTTGAGGTCATCGACTCCTGCCGCACTGTTTTAGATTTGTGTTCGCATTGATTGTGCGCACTGTTGCGGGAAGATATGTTTTTGCAATGTGTGTAAATTTGCGATAGGGTTGTATCGCCCCGAGCGAACAAACACTTATGATATTCGTCAGTAAATTTATTAACAATATGTTAATTTTCACAAAATTAAAAAAAGCACTGGTATTATTGAAAATTATATGTTATAATTCTAAGTAGTATGGTGTGAAGGAGGAAAAATCGTGATAGAATTGGATAACGAAAGAGAAATGAGTGCAAAAATGCTTGTTGTCGGAGTGGGCGGCGGCGGAAACAACGCTGTCAGCAGGATGATTGACGAAGGTCTGTCCGGTGTTGAGTTTGTTGCAATAAACACAGATAAACAGGCACTTTATAAACTCAATGCAGATAAAGTTACATCAAAAATACAGATAGGCGAAAAGCTGACAAAGGGCCTCGGCGCCGGCGCCAACCCGGAAATCGGTCAGAAGGCTGCCGAGGAGAGCAAGGAAGACATCAAAAAAGCCGTGCAGGATGCCGACATGATATTCATCACCGCAGGCATGGGCGGCGGTACTGGTACCGGTGCGGCTCCGATAGTAGCGTCCATCGCAAGGGAACTCGGCATACTCACCGTCGGCGTTGTTACCAAACCGTTCTCCTATGAAGGCAAAAAGAGGATGAACCGTGCGCTGTCGGGTATTGAACAGCTAAAGGATTATGTGGATGCTCTCATTGTTATACCTAACGATAAGCTGGAGAGTGCCTGTGTTGAGCAGACAAAGGTCCTCGACGCATACAGACTCGCGGACGGCGTGCTTAATCAAGGTGTCAAGGGTATTGCGGATCTCATCTCATCACCCGGAAACATCAATGTCGACTTTGCCGATGTTACCACGGTTATGCGCAATTCCGGCATAGCTCACATGGGTATCGGCCGCGCAAGCGGAGACAACAGGGCAGAGAAGGCAGTCAATATGGCTATCAACAGTCCTTTGCTTGAGACAACCATCGACGGTGCAACCAAGATTGTTGTAAATATTGCCGGCGGTGCGGATCTTACTCTTTTCGAGGTAAACCAGGCGGGCGGACTCATCCACGAGCTTGTTGATGAAGATGCCGACATCATCTTCGGTAACTCCATTGACGATTCTCTCGGCGAGGAGATTGTTGTAACAATCATTGCAACGGGATTTGCCGGCGGCAAAAAGCCGGAATCGGCGCCGGCTGCTGAAGAAAACAACGGTGCGGACAAGTTCCCCAAGTCTGTTTTTGATGATGATGATGTAGAGATTCCGTCATTTTTGACGAGAAGATAGTTTTTTTCGGGAGGGCGGATTTGAATGAAGTGTCCGTATTGTGAATGTACGGAGAGCAAGGTCATTGACTCAAGACCTGTCGATGACGGTGCGTCCATACGAAGGCGCAGGGAGTGTCTCAAGTGCGAAAAGAGATTTACAACATATGAACAGATAGAATCTGTCCCGCTTGTTATCATAAAAAAAGACGGCAAGCGCGAGGTGTACAACCGACAAAAGCTCATCAACGGTATTCTGCGTGCGTGCGAGAAAACCCCTGTGAGCTATTCGCAGGTGGAGTCTCTCGTTTCCGAGCTGGAAACGGTGCTCAACAGCCGTATGGACAAGGAGATTCCGTCAACCGAGATCGGCGAGCTTGTCATGGAAAAACTGAAAAAGCTCAATGACATAGCATATGTCAGGTTTGCGTCGGTTTACAGAGAGTTCAAAGATGTCAGCACATTTTTGGACGAGCTGAACAGACTTTTACATTCTAATTGATAAGGAGTGTGGGGCATCGCGTTCTGCGATGCCCTTTAATTTTTTGTATGAATAAGGAATTGACCATAGGTAGAGTAAAATTGAAGAACAACATCCTCATGGCGCCCATGGCGGGAGTGACGGATTTTGCGTTTCGTCATATGTGTCTGAAATTCGGCGCAGGGCTTGTGTGCACCGAGATGATCAGCTCCAAGGCACTCTATTACAACGATGCCAAGACAATGAAGTTAATCGAGACGGACGGCAGTGAGGTTCCGTTTGCCGTGCAGATATTCGGTTCGGATCCGCTTATCATGGCGCAGACGGCATATAAAGCGCTCTCGAGCGGAGCGGATATACTGGACATAAACATGGGTTGCCCTGCGCCGAAAGTTGCAAACAACGGCGACGGCAGTGCATTGCTCAAGAACCCGAAACTCATCGGTGAGATAGTCCGCGCCGTGGTTGCTGCGGTTGATGTGCCGGTCACATGCAAAATAAGGAGTGGTTTTGACTCTGTTGCCGATGTATCCGAGATTGCAAAGATTATTGAGGACGGCGGCGCGGCGGCGATAACGGTGCATCCGCGCACACGCGCCATGTATTATTCGGGCACGGCGAACCGCAGCATAATAAAAAAAGTCAAGGACAGCGTAAAGATACCCGTCATAGGCAACGGCGATATTTTCACCGCCGAATCGGCACTTTCAATGACAGAGGAGACGGGTTGTGACGGAGTGATGGTAGCAAGGGGAGCGCAGGGCAATCCGTTTATCTTCAGGCAGATAAACGAGCTTTTCTCGGATGGTAAGGTGAGCTGTCAGCCCACGCAGGAGGAGCGTCTTGACTGCATGACGGAGCATATTAAACTGCTTATAGAGCGCAAAGGGGAGTATGTTGGCATAAGAGAAGCGCGCGGTCACATCGCATGGTACCTGAAAGGTATGCGTGAGAGCGCGCGTATGCGCCGGAGGGTGTTTACCATATGCAGTGCGGACGAGCTTTTTTCTGTGATCGCCGATTACAGACAGAGCCTCGGTCAGTTCGGCTGAGTGTTTGATTCAGAGGCCGTGGCGGCATCGCAGAGTTTTTCTGTCAGCAGTTTTGTCATGCTTGAGAAAATGGCAACCTGCATGACGAGATCGCCTATATCCGGGTGGTTGTCATGTTCCATAACGGGTGATGTGAATTCTCTTATCTGCTTTTTTATGTGCTCAATCGCGTGGTTGTAGTTTATTGTAAAGCCGCCGTACACTTCTTTTATTCTTTCCTCCGTCATGTCGCACGGCAGAATTTTTTGAATTGTTGCCATGCTCAGCGTTTGTTTCAGTGAGCAGATCATTATCAAGTATGCCAGGTGAAGCCGGGAGTATTTTTTTCTCACCGGTGCCGGCATTATCTTCAGTTTGACATAGTTGTTTATCATGGATGCGGTAATGAATTTTTCGTCATTGCCGCCGTCCGTGAATATTCCCAGATATTCGCCGAGAAGAATTATCACCTGATCCATGTAGAGATCAAACTGCGGCAGGCTGTCCCAGGTCGGAAGGGGATAACTGCCGATGATGTTCTCTGTGTTTAATATGCCGTTTCTGAGTTTTTCGATATTACAGTCCATTATCAATCACCTCATCTTATACTTGATTACATGATATCACATAAATGTGCCCATTACAATACATAGATTCAAAAATCAGTTAAAATCGTCATAATGCACATTAATCGTTCAAAACGAGAAAAACCGACAAAAACAGTAGGAATAAAGGGTAAATGTTTGTGACAAAGGATAATTGCAACTTGTCGTTTTTTGTGATATACTCATTCAAAGAGTCGGGAAACCCGAGTTTTTCTGACTAAAAAAAGAGAGGGAGTGTATTATGATGAATAATGCAACAAAAGACAACAAAATCAGATTGACTGTGACAACTGCCATGCTTGCGGCGATTGTTTGCGTGGCGACAATGGCGGTACGCATACCTTCGCCAATGGAAGGCTACATGAATCTCGGTGACGCTTTCGTCTTGCTGTCGGGATTCGTTCTCGGACCGGTTTACGGCGGTATTGCCGGCGGACTCGGATCATGCATTGCCGACCTTATCGGCTATCCGATATACGCTCCCGGAACTTTTGTCATTAAATTTCTCATGGCCATGTGCGCAGGAATTGCTTATAAAAAGAGCCGGGGTTTTGCGTCACAGCTTGTAGGCTCTATCATCAGTGAGATTATCATGATTGGGGGATATTTCCTCTATGCGGCTCTGCTCATGGGCAAATCGTGGGCTGCTGCGGCAAGCATACCGGGTAATATCGCTCAGGGCGTTGTGGGTATAGTTGCCGCGCTGGCGATTATGGCTGTGCTTAAAAAGAATAAGGCACTCGGAGATATTGTGGGACTCAGATAATTCTGTAAAAAAAGAGCGCATATTATTTTTTGCAAAAAATAATATGCGCTCTTTTTTTTACATATCTCCGAGCATCTGCTCTATCTCATTTTTCGGCTTAAATCCCACTGACACTGCCGCAGGTGAACCGTCTTTGAAAACTATCAGTGTTGGTATACTCGTTATCTGATATTGACTCGCTATATTGGGGTTCTCGTCAACATCTACCTTTGCAACCGTTATTTCCGGGTGTTCCGCCTCTATTTCGTCCAGAACAGATGCCATCATCTTACACGGACCGCACCACTGCGCCCAAAAATCCACGAGCACGATTCCGTCTGCCGCTGAAATTGTTTCTTCAAAATTTTCCATGTTCAAATGTTTCATTTTCAGTCTCTCCTTTGCATCTTTTGCTTTAGTATATCACTAATTCTAAAAATAATCAACAGTCTTTTGTCAACCAATTGTCAACTAATAAATATTTTAAGGTTGACAATATGGACAAAAAGTGATATAATCACTCTTGTCAAAAAAAATATGGGGGAATACAAATGAAAATCAAAACAAAAACAATTACCGAATGTGCAATTTTCACGGCTCTGCTGTGCATTTTTTCGCCGATATCATTTCCTGTCGGTCCCGTACCGATAACACTCGCCCTGTTTGCCGTCATGCTCGCAGCGGTGGTCCTCGGCGTGAAGAAAGGTGTTGCATCCGTGATTACATATATTTTGCTCGGAGCTATAGGTCTGCCGGTGTTCTCAGGTGCGCACGGCGGAGTTCAGGTGCTGCTCGGACCCACGGGCGGTTACCTGTGGTCATATGTGCTCCTTGCGGCAATTGCAGGTGCATTCTCGGGAATAAAGCCCGATGTCAGACCGTTCAACTTTATCTTCGCTTTCATCGGCTGTGTGGTCGGCACGGCGGTGTGCTACATCTGCGGAACTCTGCAGTATATGGTCCTCTCGGGCAAGAACTTTGCGGATCTGCTTGCGGTGTGCGTTTATCCGTTCATTCCGCTTGATCTTGTAAAAGCCGTGTGTGCGACATTACTCGGCGTTTCTGTCCGCAATGCAATAGAGAAAAATATAAAATAATTATTTGAAAATTTTAAGTATCGGAATATATCTTCTGTACAGCCTTTTCATCTCGTGCTGCCAGTGGATGTATTCCGATTTGTCATATGCGCGCTCCATCTCCGTCAGTATGTATTTTCTCTCATCCAGAAACGGTGCTATTACGCTTGTGTACAGGCACATAAATGCCAGTACCGCCAATACAACAATCATGAATATCATACTTTGCCTCCGTTTTTTGCATCTCCGTATACATAATCATACTTATACTTGCCGATTTTGCCTCCTCGGTAATATCCGTATTTTTTCTGCTTTTCGCTGCTGTCGTGGACTATGGCGCCGAGCAGCGGCGCACCGCTGTTTTTCACTTCGTTCACCGCAGTGTCCAGCAGATCATAGGTTGTCATTTCGTTTCGCGCAACAATCACTGCACCGTCGCAGTGTTTCATCAGCACTGCCGCATCCGTCACCACGGTTATCGGCGGTGTGTCGGTGAATATGTAGTCATATTGGCTCTCCAGATTTTTGAGCATCCGGACATATTCCTCCGTCTGCAAAAGCTCCGCCGGGTTGGGCGGTATCTCTCCTGCGGTCAGACAGTCGAGATTATCGCGCACATTGCGCTTTATTGCCTCGTCCAGTTTTGCATATCCGCACACCACATTGGACACGCCGTCTTTTCGCGACAACCCCAGGTATCTGTGTACGCGTGCTTTTCGCAGATCACAGTCTATGATTATTACCTTCGCCCCGGTTTGAGCAAATGTTATTGCCAGGTTGATGACTGTCGTGGTCTTTCCCTCCTCGGGCGATGCGCTCGTCACCACTATGTTTTGTGCCCTGTCCGGTTTTGGCATGGAGAACATTATGTTTGTTCTAATTGATTTGTATGTTTCCACCGTGTCAAAATCTGTGTTTGCGTTGATGATTTTCTTCGCTTCCTCGGATAAATCGTTGCCTTTTTTGCGGCGCTTTTTTACCCTTCCCTGAGCCGTCTCGCCCAGGATGGATATGTCGTATCTTGCCGCCACATCTTCCGCCTTATGCACGCGTTTGTCAAAAAATTCGTATACGAAGGCATATGTGCAGCTTAGCATTAACCCGAGCATAAAACCGAGGGCAATGTTTTTGGTGAATCCCTTGTCATCGGGTTTTTCATTGTATTGCGGCGGATCGACTATCTCCACTTCGCCGCTTTTGTATACGCTCGTCAGCTTGTCGGGAGCCTTGTTCATGATGGATTTTGCCAGTATGAAAGAATCGAATGCGTCGTGCGTCGTCACGGAGATTTTGAGCAGTTCAGTGTCATTCACCTGAGACACGGTAAGCATTTTTGATATCTGCTCCCCGGTGTATTTATTGCCGATAGCTTTGCTGACATCCTCGAGAAACACCCGTGTTTTGAGAATTTCAGTATAGGTGGTGCTCAGACTTTTTGAGGTTTCTATGTCGTTTTGCTGAATCGTTGTTTCCGCCTCTTTTTCCGCCGGCTTGTTGCTGATGTGCATCACACCGAATGAGGTGTATGTATCGCGCGTGAGATATATCGTCTGGAAAAGCATCAACAGTGAGCAGAGTATCACAAGCATCGCTATCATTATCCTGTGTCGGCCTATCACGGTCAGTATGTCTGCAATGCTCATTTCTTCGCTGTCTGTGGGGTTTGTGTAATTCATGTTCCGTTCTCCTTGTATTCGATTGATAACAAAATTCACATTATGTTGCCAATTGCACACAGTTTTAGGGGCTTCGAGTCATTTTTGAGGCTTATTCGGTTGATTTTGAAGTGCGTAAAGTTGTGTCGGCTTAAAAATTGATATCACAAATAGGCCAATATATGAAAAAGTGATCATGTTGGTCTCTGTTTTGCGCACTTAAAACAGATTTTTCAAGAAAAAGAACAAAATTTTGAAATATACATAACAAATATTGTTTTTTATATTGACTAATTGAGTAAAATATGTTATCATATTTGTCAGAGTATGTAATACTTATTATTTTTTGCGCAACATAATGTGAATTATGTTGCATTTTTTATGCCCGTATGAAAATACAGCTCAGTTTTTGAAGCTGGGCGATATGTCCTTCGCCGTTTTCCGTCGTATATATCCTTGTGGTGTTTATGCTTGAGTGTCCCAGTATGTCCGCAAGGCGCACAATGTCCTTTTGCATTTTGTAATATGTCCGCGCAAACAGGTGACGAAAGTTATGCGGGAAGACTTTGTTTGGATTCACACCTGCCGCACCGCACAGCCGTTTTAACATTCGCCATATGTTCGTTCGGTTGAGGGTATTGCCGCTGCGCGACACAAACACCTCTCCGTGACATATACCGTGTCTTTTGATATATTCCGCAAGCAGTTTGCACAGCTTTTTCGGCAGAAATATTCGCCTCATCTTTCCTTTGCAGTCTATGTCCGTTTGCTTCTCCTTTACCGCATTGCAGGTGATGTATCTGAGCTCGGATATCCTGATACCGGTTGAGGCGAGGGTTTGCATCAGACAGTACAGCCTGTCGTCACCCGATTTTTTTGCCGCATCAAGCAGACGGAAAAAGTCGCTCTGAGTCAGTTCTCTTTCGCTGTCGGCAAAAATCATCTGTTGGATCTTGAGCGTTCTGACTTTCAGATCGTTTCTGTTTATATATCCGAAAAAAGAATTGAGCGCCGAAAGTACGGAATTTACGCTGCGCGGCGCATAGGTTTTGCAAAGTTGAGCTTTGTAGCGGAGAACATCGCTTTTTTCTACCCGCTCTCCGTTTGTGAAGTGTGCGAATCTGCGCACATCGCGCGTGTATTTGGCAACGGTGTTTTCGCTGCACTCGGCGTTGAGCAGATATACGCGAAAGTTTTCTATAATCTTGTCCGTAATCTTTGTCTTCATTATATGCACATCCTTTCAAAATATATTTTACCACATTTTCGCCCGGATGATTCAATGGCTGTGTTGTGCCCGAGCACATTTTGAACCATAAGTTTTTGTGTCGAAATAACAAATATAAGAAAACATATTGACAGATGAACAGCGGAGGTTTATAATGGGCACATAGTTAATAAAGCGACAGACAAAGGCGTCTACAACAGGACGGTTTTGTCTGTCGCTTTTCATTTTGCCAAGAAAGGAAGGATTGTCATGACAGACACCGAAATCATGCTGAAGGATATAGGAATGGTCTATCGCACAAATGACGGCATAGGCAAGGGAGGCTTTCTCCATCGGCACAAGCTATCGACCGGGCGAAAGGCGCCCTTGCTAAAGGGAGCTGGCGGCGCATATAATATTATTTTTACAAAAATAATATTATATGAAAAAAGCTGTCTGAGGGATTCAAAATACGCAAAAAGTTATCCACATTTTTTAGTTCGTAATTTTACAATCATCTAATGAGTGAATTATCACATGGTTTTCCGAAAAAATTCTGATAAAATGACGGAATTTGAAAAAAAGTGTTGCATACATGACCGTTTGTGATGTATAATTAAAAAAGATGTATGTAAAAATTCATGCTGCTTGCGGCATACAGAAAGGTTTGATATTTAATGAATCTGGAACATGTAAAAAACAGTGATGCGCAGATCTACGAGGCAATTATGAACGAAACCTCCCGTCAGCGCAACAAAATCGAGCTTATCGCATCGGAGAACTTTGTGTCCGAAGCAGTTATGGAGGCTATGGGCTCCACCCTCACAAACAAATATGCCGAGGGTTACCCGGGTAAGCGCTATTATGGCGGTTGCGAGTTTGTGGATGTCGTGGAGAATCTCGCCATAGACAGGGCGAAAGAACTTTTCGGCTCTAAGTTTGCCAATGTTCAGCCGCACTCAGGCGCTCAGGCAAACATGGCGGTTTTCTTTGCGCTGCTCAACCCCGGCGACACGGTTCTGAGCATGAGCCTTGCGCACGGCGGCCATCTCAGCCACGGCAGCCCGGTAAATATGTCGGGAAAATATTTTAATATCGTGCCCTACGGAGTTACCGAAGGGGAGAATGTTATAGACTATGACGAGGTTCGCCGTCTTGCCCTTGAACACAAGCCCAAGCTCATCCTGGCAGGCGCAAGCGCATACCCCAGAATTATAGATTTTGAGAAATTCGGCGAGATTGCAAAAGAAGTCGGCGCATATTTTATGGTAGACATGGCGCACATCGCCGGTCTTGTTGCGGCTGGAATTCACCCGTCTCCGGTGTCCTATGCCGATGTGGTGACGAGCACAACACACAAGACTCTCAGAGGCCCGCGCGGCGGCATAATCCTCAGCAATGATGAGGAGATTGCCAAGAAGATTAACAAGGCGATATTCCCGGGAATACAGGGCGGTCCGCTTATGCATGTTATCGCGGCAAAGGCTGTTTGCTTCCGCGAAGCGCTCTCGGATGACTTCAAGGCTTATCAGGCACAGATTGTCAAGAACGCGAAGGCGCTTGCCGAAGGTCTGGTTGCCGAGGGATTCAAGCTTGTTTCCGGCGGCACGGATAATCACCTCATGCTGCTCGACCTCACCGATACCGGCATAACCGGCAAAGAGGCAGAGGCGCATCTTGACGAGGTGGGCATAACGGTTAATAAAAACGCCATTCCGTTTGACACACGCAGTCCCTTCATCACAAGCGGCGTGAGAATAGGCACTCCGGCAACCACATCGCGCGGATTTGACGAGGACGATATGCGCGAGATAGCAAAGCTTATAAAGCTTGCCGTTCTCGATTTTGACAATTCGGCAGATGAGGTCCGCGCAAGGGTCAAGGCTCTGTGCGATAAACATCCGTTGTATAAATAATTAAAAAACCCCCAACTTTGATATGACAAGTTGGGGGTTAATTCGTTGATTCAGCTCTCGCTCAATATTTCTCCGCTTGTCGAAACTACCGTCACGCTCCACGGTATCAGCTTGCCGCAGGCAGACAGGGCATTGCGCACTGCGTTTTCTATGCCGCCGCAGCAGGGGACTTCCATGCGGACAACTTTTACGCTCTTTATGTCGTTTGAGCGCAAAATCTCGGTGAGTTTTTCCGAATAGTCAGCGTCATCAAGCTTGGGGCAGCCTATGAGCGTCACATGGTCTTTGATGAATTTTTCATGGAACGATGCGTAGGCATAGGCGGTGCAGTCCGCGGCAACAAGCAGTTTTGCCCCGTCAAAATACGGAGCGTTCACCGGCACGAGTTTTATCTGCACGGGCCACTGAGAGAGTTGTGACGGTGCGTCACATTCCGCTTTGTGCTCGGTGTGCTCTCTCCTTATGGTGCGTGATTGACTCCCGGGACAGCCGCAGGGGAGGGGAGAATGGGATGCTTTGCTTTTTTCCTTTTGCGCTTTATTTTTCAGTACGGCTTGCTCGTCATATGCCGCCGCCTCGCGCACCACAAACGATATGGCGTTTGTCGGGCATGAGGGCAGGCAGTCGCCCAGACCGTCGCAGTAGTCGTCACGCATGAGCTTTGCCTTGCCGTTCACCATGCCTATTGCGCCCTCGTGACAGGCTGCGGCACAGGCGCCGCAGCCGTTGCATTTTGATTCGTCTATAGATATGATTTGTCTTTTCATTTGTTTCTCCTCGTTTCGTTTTTTTTATATTCTAACATATAAAAAAATAAATGTCTATAATAATTCCATGATTTACATTGGGAATATATACAACGATATATCCTCAAATGTTTCAGTAAACTGAAACATTTGAGGATATTCATAAAAATCTTTCAGTTTAGTGAATAAAAATGTTGACTTTCGCAAAAACTTTCAGTATAATGATATACGAGGTGAGTTGCATGATTTACAGGGAACATTATATAGAAGAAGTGCGCCCGTTTTATGATTCCGATTTGATCAAGATCATAACAGGCATCAGGCGAGGCGGAAAATCGGTTATCATGGAGCAGATTTCCGAGGAAATACGAAACAAAAGCGACAATATCATTTATCTTAATTTTGAGGACAAGAAGATTTCCTCCAACATCACGACGGCGGATATGCTTATCAATTTTGTGGAAGAAAACCGAAAAACGGGGAAGTGCTATCTCTTTTTTGATGAAATTCAGGAACTCGACGGTTGGCAGGATGCGTGCAAAACGCTGAGGCTCTATGACAATTCGATTTTTATTACGGGGTCTAATTCAAAACTTTTGTCGGGTGAGTTCATAAAAGAACTGAGCGGCAGGTTTGTATCTTTCCGCGTTCGTCCGTTTGTGTACAAGGAGATACTCGAATATGCCGCACAGCTTGGAAAAGAAGTGTCCGTCACCGACTACCTGGTTTGGGGCGGTTTTCCGAAACGCTTTGAGTTTGATTCGGAAGCGGCTCGGGAACGGTATCTCAACGATCTGGACGACACCATAGTTATCAATGACCTTATCAAGAGATACAATATAAAAAAGGTCAGCCTGTTCAAAAGCTTGGTGAATTTCGTTTTGCGCAGCAATGCAAGAATAATATCTGTCAATTCCATACACAAGTATATAAAACAGGAACATGAAAAATGCTCTATCAACACAATAATGAAGTATATAGAGTACCTTGAGGAGGCATATATAATCGAGGCGGTGAAGCAATATTCCACAAAGGCAAAAAAAGAGTTGAAGTATTATTTCAAGATATATGATGCCGATGTTGCCCTAAATTCAATCCGTTGCATGAATAATCGCTATGACCTCACACACAACTTAGAAAACATTGTGTACAACGAACTGATATACATGGGTTATGAGATATATGTGTACAACAACGACGGAAAGGAGATTGATTTCCTCGCATCAAAGGACGGCAAGCAGTATTTTGTCCAGGTGGAGTACAGCGTAGCCGAGGACAAGGCATACACTCGGGAGTTTGACGCATTCAGAAATATTGACAACCTCTCGCAGAAGATTATTATCACCAACGATGACATCGACTATTCCACCAGTGCGGTCAGACACATCAAACTGAAAGATTTTCTTGTTATGACAAGTCTTTGCGATTAGGCAATGCGTGTGCCTAGGCAAGCGAGACTCGAACACGCATTTCCTGACGATGGATGCTTTTGCAATCTTTCAGTTTGTCGGATTTGACAGGCGTCAGCCTGCCTGCATCCTGCCGCACTGAAATCTTGCGAAAAACATCTCAGCGTCAGGTGCGAGCAGTTTAACATAAGAGATTTTTGTCGGTATAAGGAAAACACCGCAGAGAATACTTGCCGTATTTTCAAGGTGTTTGACGCAATAACGGCGAAAATCTCTATGTTAAACCAATACGGGTTCGGGTCCCGCTTGCCTATGCAAACATAATTCAAAAGGGCACCCCGCTGTTGTGTCGGGGTTGCCCTTGATTGTTGCCTTTTACAACATCTTTTCTATTTCCGCTTTATACTTCTCAAGTTTTGCGTTAGCGGCATCCACACCGTCCTCGCACACTCCGAAGTAGAATTTAATCTTCGGCTCTGTTCCCGACGGGCGTATTGCAAACCAACCGTTGTTTTCCAGGTCAAAGCGGAGCACATTCGATTTCGGCAGATCAAGCTCGGTGACCTTGCCGCTGTCTATGTCCTTTATGGTGCCTGCCGACACATCCCATGCGCGGAGCACCTTTGAACCGGCATACTCCGTCATCGGCTCGCTGCGGAATTTCTCCATTATGGCGTTTATCTTATCCGTACCGTCTATTCCTTCAAGCACGATTGACTTTGTGCCCTCAAGATAGCAGCCGTATTTTTTGTACAGAGAGAGCAGACCTTCATAGAGCGTGAGTCCCTGCTCCTTGTAGTCCGCAGCCATCTCGGCAATTAGCATTGCCGCAACCACGGCGTCTTTGTCTCTTGCGTATGTTCCGGCGAGGTAGCCGTAGCTCTCCTCAAAGCCGAATATAAATTCGTTGTAGTAGTCGTGCTCCTCAAAGTCTTTTATCTTTTCGCCGATAAACTTAAATCCCGTGAGCACATCAATGACATTTACGCCGTATGCCTTGGCAATCGGGTAGATCATAGATGTCGTAACGATTGTTTTGATAACGGCGCCCTTGTTTGAGAGCGTACCTTTTTTCTGCTTGTTCCTGAGGATAAATTCGCACAACAGCACACCCATCTGATTTCCGTTGAGGGTGATGTATTCGCCCGATGCGTCTTTCACGATTGCGCCGATTCTGTCGCTGTCGGGGTCGGTGGCGAATATAAGGTCTGCCGGGTTTTCTTTTGCCATTTCTATGGCATACTTAAATCCCTCTTTTTCCTCGGGGTTTGGCGATTTCATGGTGGAGAAATCCGGGTCGGGCAGCTCCTGTTCCTTGACCACGCGCACATCTTTCGCGCCTATCATGGAGAGGATTCTGCGCACAAGCTTGTTGCCGGTGCCGTGGAACGGAGAATAGATTATGCTGAAATCCTCGCCAAGGTTCTTGATGGATTCTTCATTTATGGACTGCTCGTGAACTTTTTCGAGATATGCCTTATCCACTTCCTCACCGATGGTGACGATGAGTCCCTTGTCGCGCGCTTCCTGCTCGTCCATAACTTTGACATCGTTAAAGATGTCTGTCTTTTCTATAACGGATATAACATAGTCCGATGATTTTGGCGGCAGCTGACCGCCGTCCTCGCCGTATGCCTTGTAGCCGTTGTATTGCTTGGGGTTGTGGCTGGCGGTTATCACTATGCCGCGCGCAGCCTTTAAGTGGCGCACCGCAAACGAAAGCTCCGGAGTGGGGCGCAGCTCGTCAAACACATATGCCTTGATGCCGTTTGCCGCAATAACCTTTGCGCTCTCCATGGCGAACAGGGCAGACTTGTGTCTGCAGTCATAGGCAATGACAACCCCGGCTTTCACTGCGTCCTTTCCGCAGTTGATGATGTCCTCGCAAAGACCTTGCGTAGCCTTGCGGACGGTGTATATATTCATTCTGTTGCTGCCGGCAGCTATGATGCCGCGCAGTCCCGCCGTGCCGAATTCGAGATCTTTGTAAAATCTCTCCTTGATTTCACGGTCATCGTTTTTTATCGAAAGTAATTCTTCTTTTGTTTCGGAGTCAACAACCGGACTTTCCAGCCAGCTGTTATACACATCCATGTAATTCATAACTGTTCCTCCTCGTAAAAATAATCTACAACTATTTATTATACACCATATTGATATGAAATTCAATAAAAAAATTACGATTAAATCTGTTGTATTTTTATATATTTTATGTTACAATATCAATATAAACATATGAATTATCTACAAATGAGAGAAAAGGATTCGAACCGGCACTATGAGAACAATAAATTCAGACATAATTACAGATACCGTGAGGCAGATGTGCACAGAGGCAAATCAAATCTTGCCGCCGGATGTGCGCAGAGCGATAGACGCGGCACTTGCCGCCGAAAAATCGCCCGAGGGCAAAAATGTGCTCTCTGACATAATCAAAAACTACAAGATTGCCGAGGAAGAAAAAATGCCCGTTTGCCAGGATACCGGCATGGCGGTGTTTTTCGTCGAGATAGGCAATGATGTGCACATAGAGGGCAAACCGCTCAATGAGGCGATAAACGACGGTGTGGCAAAAGGCTACACGGACGGATTTTTGCGCAAGTCCATAGTGTCTGACCCGATAGAGAGGGTAAACACGGGCGACAACACTCCGGCGGTGGTTCACATCAGCTTTGTCCGCGGAGACAAGCTGAAGCTCACCATAGCACCGAAAGGTTTCGGCAGTGAGAACATGAGTGCGATAAAGATGCTTGCACCGTCAGCCGGAATAGACGGAGTAAAGGATTTTGTCATAAAAACCGTGTCGGACGCCGGTCCGAACCCGTGCCCGCCGATAGTTGTCGGTGTTGGCATAGGCGGCAATTTTGAATCGTGCGCCTGCATGGCAAAGCGCGCGCTCACTCTTGAACTGGATGTGCCGAACCCGAATCCGAAATATGCGGCGCTCGAAGAAGAACTTCTGAAACGCATAAACAGTCTCGGCATAGGTCCTCAGGGATTCGGCGGCACGGCGACTGCGCTTGCCGTCAAGGTACTCGCGGCGCCCACGCATATAGCCGGTCTGCCCGTGGCGGTCAACATAAGCTGTCATGTGACAAGACATCTCACAAAGATAATATAGTGTATATTTTCCCGATTTCGGGAATTTATATAAATACAAATTTACCAAGGGGTTGATTTTTATGACAATTAAAATTACAGGCAGAAGAATCGAAGTAACCGAGGGTCTCAAATCCTACATCGAGAAAAAAATATCCAAGCTTGAGAGATATTTCGGTGAATCAGCCACTGCAAATGTAACTATATCTGTGGAAAAAGACAGACACATAATTGAGGTTACTATATTCCACGACGGAATGATTTTCAGGGCAGAGGTGTCCAATGACGATATGTATGCGGCAGTGGATAAGGTTGAAGATGTTCTCGAAAGGCAGATTCGCCGCCAGAGAACCCGTCTTGAGAAGCGTCTGCGTAAGGATGCTTTTGCGGATGTTAAATCGGCGGATTTTCCCGAGGAAACCGAGTTTAAGGTTGTTAAGACAAAGGTTTACTCCGCAAAGCCTATGAGCATTGAGGAGGCAATCTTGCAGATGAATCTGCTCGGTCATGCGTTCTACATTTTCTCCAATGCCGAGACAGAGGACAAAAATGTGGTTTATAAGAGAAAAGACGGAAATTACGGTCTTATAGAACTTAACTAATTAAGAAAACCGGAGTGAAAAAGAGAAATTTCACTCCGGTTTTTCTCACTCTCGTGCCATCATCAGCGCGAGCTCGGTTTTGCCGTCCGCCTTGCCGGACTTTATCTTATAGTCGGCGCTCTGGCAGAGCAGCAGAACGCGGTCAATCCTCTCAAAAGACAGATTTCTCACTGTGGACAGGTCCTTTTTTACAAAATACTCTCTCTGCTTCGTCCTCTGGGCAATCTGATACGACGGCAAGTGGGAGCCTTAAAAGCACAAAATCATTTTAGAATTTTCACAAAACTATTGATTTTTCAGTTGTTTTATGATAAAATTAAAACAGAAATGAGGTGCGATGAATGAAAAACTACGAAAAGATTGTAGAACTTGGTTGCTTTTCTCTCGGAGAGCTTGTCCAAAAACTGGGTTGCTGCGTTTCAACGGCGGCAAGTCTGATACAGGCATATATAAAAAACGGATACATTGAGCGTATTCGCCGTGATTTATATGTTGCTGTCAGCATTGAAACCAAGCAGCCTATATTATCAAGATATCAGATAGGTTGTCGTTTGGCACAAGACGCCTATTTATCGCATCACAGTGCATTTGAAGTTTACGGATATGCAAATCAAGTTTTTTATGAATTGTATGTTGCAAGTGAGACAAGGTTTTCGGATTTTGTGTATAACGGAATATTGTATCGTCGCATCGCACCTAAAGAAAATGCAGATATAAATATCATAAACGGTGTTAAAGTATCATCGGTTGAACAAACTGTTGTTGACAGCATTTGCGATATAGAAAAAATTGGCGGTCTTGAAGAAACAATCCGTTCAATCCTTCTTGTCCCGGCGTTAAATGCTGATAAATTACTTGAAGCATTAAAGAATACCGATAACGGATTTGTGTATCAAAAATGCGGATATATTTTAGAAGGGCTTAATGACTCTCTGCATTTGCCGGATAGCTTTTTTGATGAGTGCGAAAAGCATATATCCAATGCAAAGCGTTATTTGACAAAAGAACATACAGGGTATATACGCCACAAGAAATGGAAACTGTTTGCACCCGAAAACATAAAAAATATTATAGATAAAGGAGTGAGTGACTATGATACAATTTGACAAAAATACTATCGGCAGACAAGCAAAGGAACTTGGATTTGTAAGAGATACCTTCGAAAAGGTTTGCAGACTTGCTGATGTTTTGAAATTTTTTGATGGTGACGATATTTTATCAACTTGTCTTGCATTAAAAGGCGGCACGGCAATAAATCTTACTATATTTAATCTGCCGAGATTATCGGTAGATATTGACCTTGATTCTTCTGAAAATCTCAGCCGTGATAAAATGCTTGAAATGCGCCCCAAAATTTCTGAGCGTATCTCAAAATATATGAGTGCAAACGGTTATGTATTAAGCAGCAAATCAAAACAGCATCACGCATTGGATTCATTTGTTTTTGAATATCAAAATGCCGGCGGAATGAAAGATAATCTGAAAATTGAAATCAACTATATGATAAGATGCCACATTTTGCCTGCAACAAAAAGAAAAGTAAATCTTCCGTGGCTTTCAGAGGATTTGTCGGTTTTAAGTGTAGCGCCTATAGAGATATTTGCCTCGAAAATCGTGGCGCTTATAAACCGCAGTGCACCGAGGGATTTATATGATATACACAATCTTTTGGAGTTTGGACTTTTTGATGAAAGTGAGCAGGATATGCTGCGAAAATGTGTTGTATTTTATTCTTGTATAGGCTCCGAAAAAGTACATAACAATTTTAGTTTTGAAAGTCTTGATAAAATGTCGCAGAACAAAATAAAAACAGACTTACTGCCTGTTCTCCGTTTCGGTGCATATTTTGACTTAAAGCCTGCCCGTGAAAAGGTGATAAATTATTTGCAAAATCTTCTTAATATGAATCTGCAGGAGCAGAATTTTATAAATCAATTTGGAAAAGGACATTTTATGCCGGAATTATTGTTTGACGGTGACATTTTGGAAAATATAAAAGATCACCCAATGGCAAAATGGAAATGTGAGAAAACAAGGAAAAACCGTTCGGAGTAAGAACACTGACCCCAAAATCAAAAATTTTGATTTTGGGGAATAAATTTTCTCTGAAACAAGTTTTCCTCATTCCCATGTCATCATCAGCGCAAGCTCGGTTTTGCCGTCCGCCTTGCCGGATTTTATCTTATAATCGGCACTCTGGCAGAGCAGCAGCACGCGGTCAATCCTCTCAAAAGACAGATTTCTCACTGTGGACAGGTCCTTTTTTACAAAATACTCTCTCTGTTTTGTCCTCTGCGCGATCTGATACGACGGCAAGTGGGAGAGGAGTTTTATCTTGCGGTAGGACGAGAATTTTGAGAAAATTGCCGGCAAAATCTCCGCCGGTTTGACATTTAACTGCTGCATATCGTCAAGCCGCTTTCGGGCGGATTTCATGTCGCCGCGCGCCATGTCGTCCGCCATTTCAAAAACCTTGCTCTCGAGCGATTTTGTCACGAGAGCGTCTATGTCGGAGCGGTTGATTACCTCGTTCTCGTGCTTGTAGAAAGCAAGTTTTTCTATCTCGCATTTGATGTTTATCATACCCGGGTTGCATGAATCTATCAGATACTGCGCGGTTGCGTCGTCAATCTTTTTGCCGTATGAGCGGAAAGCCTTTTGAACCCACGACACGAGCGTGGTGCCTTTTTGCATTGGGAACTCGGCGATATATCCGTTTTTGGCTATTGCCTTGTATATCACACTGCGCTTGTCTATGGCGTCCTCCAAGAAGATGATTGTCGCGTACTCGGGCACTGACGCAAGTGCTGATGAGAAATATTTCTTGATTTCATCTGTCGCTTTTTTCATGATATCCGTGCTGCGCAGCACGAGCACTTTTCTGTCACTCATAAAAGGGTAGGAGTTGAGGAAAGAGTCAATCTCCATGACATTGGGTTCCTCGTGCGAGATTTTCATGCAGTTGAAACTGTCACTCGGGTCGTCCACCGCCGCCCTTATTATAGCGTCCAGGTAGTATTCCGCAAGGAAAAGTTCGTCCCCGGTGAACAGATACAGGTTCTTGAAGTTTTTTGTCTTTATGTCGTTTATAACCGTTTTCATCGCAATTCTCCTTCGGACGCGGACACGGATTTTATCTTGGTTCCGTCGGTGACAAAAGTTATCGTCTTGTTCTTGTCTGTCCGCGCATATTTGATTTTTTGGCGTCTCAGTATCTCCGACATCTTTCTGTCGAATATGTAATATTTGCTTTGGGGCGGTGAAGTTATGACCGCATAATCGGGATCGAATGAACTGATGAATTTGCCCGATGCCTTGACCGCTGAGCCGTATGACGGGATTTTGAGCACATCGCAGTCGGAGTCTATCTGCGAGAGCAATTCCTGCCCTTTGGCGCCGAGACAGCTTGAGAGGACAAAATTTGTGTTGCCGTAGTTAATCTCATACACTGCGCAGCCGTTCTTGTCCTTCAGGTCAAGGTTTTTATCCGTATATACCGACACTGTAACATTTTTGGTGGCGTGTATGGGGTAGCCCGCATGAATCTGAGACACCTTTACTCCGCTAATTGCGGCGGCATTGAGTATTTTGCGCCGCTCAAGAAGAACTTTTTCGTTTTTGATGTTTGATGTCGGCGGAATCACTATCTCTCTGACATAGCCGCCGTTTAACAGGTCATTCACGGCATTGGTGTGGTCACGGTCAAAATAGCTTATGAACAGCTTGTTTATGGTGTATACTCCGTTGTGGCGAAAATACGGTTCGAAGATATCTTCCGCCGGACTTTTGCTCGATGCCGATCCGCAATCTATTACGGCTTTTTCGAAGCTGTCTGTTATTAAGGTACATTCACCTTTGCCGCTGTTAAGAAAAGACACCTTCACATCATCGCTTGTCGCACCAATCAGTGTGACGGAGCTGTTTGCCGTCAGCACAATGGCAATGCAAACTGCCATTAAGGGTTTGCGCCTGCGCAGAGTGCATATGATCGCCAATATGGGCAGTGCCGCGGTAAATATCCATAATGTGCCCCGCAGTGTAAGCTCTGCGGACGAGAAAGGAAATTTTGAAATGATGTCCGACACACAGTTGATTAGACGCGCCGGGACAAGCGGTATGTACCTGAGCACATTAAGCAGTGCAGACGGCAGAACAAAGCTTGCGGCACAGAAACCGATAAGTGTCGTCAGCAAAACCGACGCGAGCGGAATGATGACTATGTTCGCCATGAGGCTTGCAAACGACACTAAACCGAAGTTGTACACGCTGACTATAAATGTCGCCGCAAAAGAGCCGACGGATATCGCGACCGATGTGGCTACAAAGTCGTTTTCGTCAAGCAGGCGCGCTCTGCGACGGTAGATTTCCAGTGATGTCGCCAAACCGAGCGTGGACAAAAACGACAACTGAAACGACAGCGAAAAAATCCGGTACGGAGCTGCCAGGAGAATAATCATCGCGGCAAAGAGGAGCGAACTTGTCAGAGAATATTGCCTGCGCATGAGCACGGCTGCAAAAAGAATCATAAGCATGACAATGACTCTCATGACCGATACGCCGTAGCCTGTGAACATGAGCAGCAGCACGGCAATTCCGACCGAAAACGAGCGGACGGCAAGAACCTTTTTTCTGCGGCGAAAGGGCAGACGGGCGAGACACCCGGCAAGCAGTGCGACAAATATTCCGGCGTGCAGACCCGACACCGCAACGATGTGATAAATCCCTGTCTTTTTGTATGAATTGAACATATCTTCGGATATGCTCTCCCTGTCGCCGGTGAGGATGGCTTTCATAAGCGCACATTCACTGCCGTCAAAATATTTTTCAATATTCGCTATGACTGTGCGCCTGAGTTCATACATATGTTTTGCAAGGGAATTTGTGCTCTCTGCGATTGTGACTTTGTCGGCGTCGGGTTGTGCAATACCCATGGTGTTTTTGGATTTAAGATAGTTGCGATAGCTGAAGGATCCGTAGTTCATCGCCGTGTCGGGAATCTGCACGGTTGATGTGAAGCAGAGCCGGCTGCCTATTGTTGCATTGCCGTAGAGCTCTGCCGGGAGACGCACAAGGATTTTGCAGTCGTCTCCGGCAGGGTAGTCCGTTTTTTCAACCGTGCAATAAAGGCGCATGGTGTCGTCTTTGATTATGGGAAATTCGTCGGCAACACATTCAAAATAAAACTCATTTTTGTCGGCAATCCCATATTTGTCGCACAGGTGTTCGTAACTGCTGTTGTATGAGATTATGTTACATACCGTTGCCGCAATCATCATCAGCAAAATCAAATGTCTTTTCAATCGGTTCATAAACTTTCAACTTCATCCATCCATAGTTTTGATGCAGCGTCGCTCGGCATACGCCAGTCACTTCGCGGTGACAGGGTGAGAGTGCCCACCTTGGGACCGTCCGGCAGACAGGAACGCTTGAATTGCTGAGAGAAAAATCTTCTGTAAAAATTCTTCATCCAGTATTTTATCGTATCGTCTGCGTATCTGTCGCCCAGGGCATATACGCACAGGCGATATATCTTTGACGGCGCAAACCCCATGCGCACGGCATAGTAGAGGAAAAAGTCGTGCAGTTCGTAAGGACCGACAAGATCTTCGGTCTTTTGCGAAATGTTGTCGTTGTCCGCCGGCAAAAGCTCGGGGCTTACCGGGGTGTCGAGGATATCGCAAAGCACCGCTTTTATGTCGTCATTGCCGCAGAAATCCGCCTCGTACCTGACAAGGTGGCGCACAAGTGTTTTCGGTATGGACGAGTTCACGCCGTACATGGACATATGGTCGCCGTTGTAGGTTGCCCAGCCGAGCGCAAGCTCGGACAGATCGCCTGTGCCGATTACCATGCCGCCCTCTTTGTTGGCGAGGTCCATTAGTATCTTGGTGCGCTCCCGCGCCTGACCGTTCTCATATACCACGCTCATGTCCGATTCGTCGTGACCTATATCCTCAAAATGGCATCTGACGGTGCGCTGAATGTCTATGCACTTAAAGTCCGTTCCGAGATATTCGCAGAGTTTTTCCGCATTGGATTTGGTGCGTGTGGTTGTGCCGAAACACGGCATCGTCACCGCAAGAATGTCCGATGTCGGGCGCGAGAGCATACGCAGAGCGTGTACGCACACAATCAGCGCCAGGCATGAATCAAGTCCGCCGGATATGCCTATGACAAGTTTTTTTGCATTCGTATGCTCTATGCGCTTTTTGAGTCCGTTTGCCTGCATGGTGAGGATGGCGCTGCATCTTTCGCGGCGGTTGTTCTCATCCGCAGGTACAAACGGTGCCGGGGCAACAGCGCGTGTGAGCGCCGTCTCGACAGGGTGCATATCAAAGGTTATTTCTTTGTAAGCCTCTTTGTCGGCGGACGGGTAGGTGTTCATCTTCATGCGCTCGCCAAGGAGCCTGTCCGTGTCGAACTCGGAGTAGATTATCGTATTTTCAAACAGCTTGCTCTCGCTGAGCACAGAGCCGTTTTCACAGATGAGGTTGTGCCCGGCAAAGACCATATCCGTGGTGGATTCGCCGTCACCGGCGTCGCAGTAGATATATCCGCAGATTAGCCGAGCCGACTGGCCCGACACAAGCGCACGGCGGTATGCGTCCTTACCGATAACCTCGTCGCTTGCCGACTGGTTTATGATGACCGTTGCGCCGGCAGCGGCATGGCTGATTGACGGCGGTTGAGCTGTCCACAAATCTTCGCAGATCTCCGCCGCAATGACAAACGACGGCAGAGACGAGCACTTGAACAGCAGCTTTGTGCCGAAAGGATATTTTTTGCCGAAAAGGCAGATTTCTTCGTTCGTTTTCGGTGCCGGGGCAAAGTGGCGTGCCTCGTAAAATTCGTTGTAATTCGGTATGAACGACTTGGGCACTACACCGAGGATGTCGCCGCCATATATCATGACGGTGCAGTTGTACAGCCTGTTGCCGTGTACAAGCGGTGCGCCCACGGCAAAGACAGTCTCTGCCGATTGCGATTCGGTCACTATGCGGCGCAGCTGATCGATTGCGGCAGTTTGCATTGCCGTCTGAAAAAACAGATCGCTGCAGGTGTAGCCTGTGAGCGACAATTCGGGGAAAACGGTCAGCTTTGCGCCCGATGCTGAGGTCTCTTTCATTGCCTTTATGATATTGTCCGCATTGTACTTGCAGTCGGCAACTTTGATTTTGCAGGTTGCCGCCGCAACTTTCACAAATCCGTCTTTCATAACAAACCTCCGAGAAATAGATTTTTCTTTCTTTCTATCATTTCGTCAATTCTCTTTATATATTCTGATACTTCCTTGACATTGAAAACCCTCTCTATGCGGTCCGCTCCAACAAGTTTTGTGGATGCGCCCGCGCCGAGGGATATGACGCTTTGCACCTCGTCCATGATGTATATGTTGTAGCGGCATTCGCCGCCGTTGCCGCAGTAACCGACATTTTCAAGATTGCCGAGCATATTTTTCTGACGGTACATATAGTAAGGGTGCTTGCCCATGGCGCGCAGTGCGGAGTCTGCGGTGTCAAGCATGGCGCCGACTGTCTCTGCAGCAGTCTTGGTGTACATGCTGTAGCTTTTGTCAAGATACGAGCCGTGCTTGATAGACATGGTGTGCATTGTCACGGACGAAGGGTTGAGTTTTTTTATCTCACCCAATGTATGGTCAAAGTCTTGTTCACTCTCGCCCGGCAGTCCGGCTATCAGGTCGGCATTTATGTGGTGAAATCCGCATTTTTCTGCCGCCTCAAAACTGTTTATAATATCTTGCGGAGTGTGTCTTCTGCCTATTATGTTCAGAGTTTTTTGATTCATACTCTGCGGATTTATGCTTATGCGCGACACGCCGCACTCTTTCATTATGTGCAGTTTTTCATCAGTTATTGTGTCGGGTCTGCCTGCCTCTATCGTATATTCGCGCAGTGACGACAGGTCAAACGATTTTTCTATTTTTGCCGTCAGTGCCGCAAGGTTTCCTTCGTCAAGCGCTGTCGGCGTGCCTCCGCCGATATACAGCGTTTCTATGGGGATTTTCCTCTCGGCAAGATAGTGCGACACAAAGTCTATCTCATGCATGAGCGAACGCATATACGGCTCTGTAAGCGTGTTCGAAAACTTTATCGACTGTGAGGTGAACGAGCAGTACAAGCACCTGGTGGGGCAGAACGGTATGCCGATATACAGACTCACGGCATTTGGAATTTTCGATTTGCATATGTTCTCTTCCGCTCGGGCAACATCGGCGGCAAGCGCAGCTTTTTTTGGGCTGACACGATATTCGCCGATGAATTTTGAGTAGATTTCGTCATCGTTCAGTCCGCTCTCGCGCAGTTCGCGAATCATTTTTGCCGGTCTTATGCCGGTGAGGATGCCCCACGGCAGGGTGATGCCTGTGAGAGACACCATTATATCCGCAATGAGGGCGCCCATGTGCAGTTTGCTTATCTCTGCCGCCGAGTCTGAGGATTTTCCTGTGCGTCCGCCGATTGACACCTCGGCAAAATAGTCATATATGCCGTCATTCTCTGTGACAATGGCAACAGCATAGTCACCCTCGGCCGGGCGGCTGTCGGCGGTTTCAAATTTTGTTTTAGGAAGGTATGAGTTTATGAGCTCTCTGACTTCATATTCGATTTTTCTGTTGTTTGTAATCAGTTTCATAACTAAATGTAAAAATTGCTTTCCTTTTCGTGAAGTATGGTTGTCGGCTCACCATGTCCCGGGTACACCGAGGTTTCGGGCGGAAGTACAAACAGTTTTTTGCGTATGGACTCTGCCAGGTTTTCAAAACTTCCGCCGTCAAAATCCGTTCTGCCGACTGACTCGAAAAAGAGCGTGTCGCCGGAGAAAAGGAGCTTGTCGTCCGCACAGTATACGGATATGCCGCCCGGGGTGTGACCGGGTGTGGCTATTATTTCAAGCTTTTTTGAACCGACGGTAAGCACATCGCCGTCCGAGAGTTTTATGTCTGCCGCAGATGTCGGTGCGGTCGAGTGAAAATGCTGTGCAAGCGAACGGGAGGCGCTGTTTATTGAGGCGGCGTCGGGTGCGCCCACGGCTATTGGTGCGCCGGTTTGCGCTTTCACTTCGTCAAGCGCCATCATGTGATCAATGTGCGCATGGGTGAGGATGATATATCTCACTGTGAGTGAGTTTGATTTGATCTCGTTCATTATTCTGTCGGCGTGGGTGCAAGGGTCAATGATGACGGCATCGCGCGTCACCTCGTCACCGAATATATAGCAATTGGTCCGAAACAGACCCATTGTGAGTTTTTTTGGGTACATGGTTTGTCTCCTTTTTTGCTGTGATGATATTTCTCTCAGAGCCGAGGGGTATATGTTGTGTATCTGCTCGGCACGCGACCTGACGGCGCTATGTCCTCGTTACCTCAATCACATCCGGTATCTTGCGCAGTTTGTTTATCAGCTTGTCAAGATCCGTTGTGTTGTTTATTGACACCGACACATCAATCAGGCACACATTGCCCTTTGCCGCACGGCCGTTGACGGCTTTCAGCGGCAGTTTGAGGTCGTTGATGATGTTGACTGCCTCCACCACAAGTCCGTTTCTGTCGTTGCACACAAGTTTGAGGTTTGCATCATAACTGCTTTCTTTGTCGTTTGCCCAGCTCACATCGATGAGCCTTGCTTTTTCGTCCGGGTCGCTGATGAGCGCCGCTACATTGGTGCAGTCCTGCCTGTGGACGGACACACCTCTGCCGCGCGTGATGTAACCGATGATTTTGTCACCCGGAACAGGGTTGCAGCATTTTGAAAAACGCACCAGGCAGTTGTCCACTCCCTTTACTATGACGCCCTCGCTTGCGCCGGTGTCATAGCCTTTTTTTGCGGGCACCGGGGCGGTGACTGCAAGCAGTTGCTGAGCATTTTTCTTTTCGTTCTTTTTCTTGTATTCATCTTTAAGCTTGGATATGATGTTTACGAGCTGTATGCCGCCGTAGCCAATGTTTGCGTACAGGTCGTCTATGTTTCCGTAGCCGTATCTCTTAATGAGGTATGACAGGTAGTCCTCGCCGAGAAGTTCGCCCGGCAGTCCCTCGCGCTTGATTTCACGCTCAAGTGACTCCTTGCCTTTGACAATGTTTTCGGCGCGGTTTTCTTTTTTGAACCATGCGTTGATTTTGTTTCGCGCCTGACTGGTTTTAATTATTTTCAGCCAGTCTCTGCTGGGACCGTGCACCGCGGACGAGGTGATGATCTCCACTATATCGCCGCTCTGCAGTTGATAGTCCAGGTTTACAATTTTGCCGTTGACCTTTGCACCCTGCATTTTGTAGCCGACTGCGCTATGGATGCTGAATGCAAAGTCAATAGGCGTTGAGCCGAGCGGAAAACTGTATACATCGCCTTTTGGCGAGAATACAAACACCTGGTCGGTAAACATATCTATCTTCAGTGCCTGAACAAATTCTTCTTCGCTCTTGACATCGTTTTGAACATCAAGGAGCTGTTTTATCCAGGTTAGTTTCTGGTCCAAGTTATCGTCGCCCTTGCTGACACCCTCTTTGTATCTCCAGTGTGCGGCGATACCGTTCTCGGCATATTCGTGCATTTTGCGCGTGCGGATCTGTATCTCAAACGGTCTGCCGTCGTCGCCGATTACCGTGGTGTGCAAAGACTGATATAGGTTCGGCTTCGGCATGGCGATGTAGTCTTTGAATCTGCCGGGCATCGGCTTGTACAGTTCGTGGGCAATACCGAGCGCCGCATAGCAGTCACTCACGGTCTCTGTGATGATGCGCACGGCAAACAGATCGTATATCTGGTCGAGAGACTTGTTTTGAGTGAACATTTTTCGGTATATGCTGTAAAAATGTTTCGGCCTGCCGTCGATTGTGCAGTTTATGCCGGCTTCATTTAGCTTTTCTTTCAGGTCACGCTTGATTTTTGAGATAAAAGCCTCTCTCTCGCTGCGCTTTTGGTTTATACCTTCGACAATCTCATAGTAGGCTATGGGATCGAGGTATTTAAGCGAGGTGTCCTCAAGCTCCCATTTTATCTTGTACATACCGAGTCTGTGGGCCAGCGGCGCAAATATATTGAGCGTTTCGCGCGCTTTCTCGCGCTGCTTGTCCTCCGGCATGCTGATGAGAGTGGACATATTGTGCAGTCTGTCCGCAAATTTGATCATGATTACCCTTATGTCCGATGTCATGGCAAGGAACATTTTTCGCAGGTTTATCATCTCGCGTTCTTCCTTGGAGTTAAAACTGATTTTGTCAAGCTTTGTCACACCATCCACAAGCAGAGCCACCTGATCGCCGAAGTTCTCTTTTATGGTCTCCGTGGTGCAGGATGTGTCCTCTACAACATCGTGCAGCAGAGCCGCGCACACCGAGTCGGTATCGAGCTGCATACTTACAACTATGCCTGCCACGGCAACGGGATGCGTTATATAAGGCGTGCCCGATTTTCTCTTTTGTTCCTTGTGGGCGCTGTATGCCAGTTCATATGCTCTTTTGATTTTTTCCATGTCATATTTGACAGGTGATTCTTCCATTGCCTTGAGCAATTCGTTAAAGTCCTGTACCATATGTCATCCCTCCTTACCGTTGTATTGCCGATATGTTTCCGAGTTTTCCAGGTTGTTTTTTGCCTTGTAGTTTTTGCCGGTATGGATTTCGGCAGAATCCGCACCGCAGAATGTGCAGTTGATTATGTCAAGTTCGTCGAATATCATAAGTGCCGCCTTTGCCGTCTCATTGCCGCCGAATTTTTCGCCCAGCGCCGACAGGCTGCATTTATCCTTGCCCGAGTCCACAATGAACTTGAGACTTTCAAAAATCTTTGCAAGTGCGTCGCGCCCGAGCGGTGTTTTTTTGCTTTGCCGTATGTCGCGTATGATGAACTGTGCCGTCGTCACTCCGCGGTATTCATTGACACCGAGTGCCCCGGCGACGCTTATTCTGTCGCCGACTGCAAGGCCGGAGAGCGCGTCTGCCATGTTGAACGCCGGCGCCTCAGCACTTGCTCCGTCGCGGCACAGGGTTACAAACATATGGTTGCCGGTCCGCGCATGGCGTATTCCGCCCACTGCGGCGTCATTTATGCAAAACATCGGTGAGCGGTTGCCCATACCGCACGGCTCCAGAATCTCGAGCTCTTTCACCGTCTTTTCGTTCACATCCGCCGCAGATACGGCGGCGTCTATGCTGAGTTTCGGCGTGGCAATTTCGTCTGTTATGATATTTTTTGCATATTCGTTTATTTTATTTCTGAAATTGTCGATTTCGTCCTCAATGAGCGAAAATCCGGCCGCAAGTTCATGACCGCCGAATTTTATAAGGCAGTCCGCACAGGCGGACAGTGCGTCGAACAGGTTGAACCCGGCAATGCTTCTGCCGGAGGCCTTGCCTGTGCCGTTATCGTCTACGGATATGACTGCGCTAGGTTTGTAGTAAAGCTCTGTCAGCCGTGACGACACTATGCCTATTACTCCGTGGTGCCATCCCTTTGCGGCGACCACTATGACATCATCTTTGTAATATTCGTTTTTGTTTATTATATTTATTGCCTCGTCAAGTATCCTGTTCTCCTCACTGCGGCGAAAATTGTTGTCGCTGTTGAGCCGCTCGGCAATCTGCATTGCGGCTGTGGGGTCCTTTTCAAACAGCAGTTGCACGCTCTGTACAGCCGAGGCTATGCGCCCGGCGGCGTTGAGTCTCGGCGCCAGGGTAAAGCCGACCGTGGTGCTCGTTATCTCTCTGTCGGCGGCACCGGCTACCTGCAAAAGGGCATTTATGCCTATGTTGTCTCTCTTATTGAGTTTTTCCAGCCCGCGGCTCACTATTACGCGGTTCTCATTTTGCAGCGGAACCATATCCGCAACTGTGCCGAGTGCGGCTATTCCGCAATATTTTTCCGCGACGGATTCGTCTTTCCCCGACAGGGCATACACCAGGCAAAACGCCACGCCCACTCCGGCCAGCGAATCAAACGGATATTCGCAGTCAAGCTTGGGATTTATCACGGCTGTGCAGTCGGGCACAGTCTCCTTTGGTGTGTGGTGGTCTGTCACTATAACATCAATGCCGAGGGATTTCGCAAAGCGAACTTCCTCCATGGCAGTTATGCCCACATCCACCGTTATTATCAGCCGGGTGCCGTCGTCGTACAGTGCTTGCAACGCGGCGGTATTCAATCCGTAGCCTTCTGCCGCACGGTCGGGTATGTAATAGCTGACATCGGCGCCAAGGGTTTTTAAGTAGTCGCAGAGGATGTATGTGGATGTGATGCCGTCCACATCGTAGTCGCCGTAAACGGTGATTTTTGTGCCGTTCTCTGCCGCACAGCGAATGTGGTTTACGGCTTTTTCCATGTCCGGCAGCAGAAAAGGATCCGTAAGCTCCGTGTTGCCTTTTAACAGATACCTATGTACCTGTTCATCATCGTTTATTCCGCGCAGCAGAATAAGCCTTGCGGCAAGGCGGCTTATTCCGAATTTTTTTGAAATGTGTGTGACTTTGGTTTCATCGGTTTCACCGATGATCCATTTTTTTGATTTATGCAAAACTTTTGTATCCTCCGCTCGGGCAGACAAGACCTGACTGCCTACTATATAACTATAATAATATATTATAACAGTTTTGTCATCTCAGCGCAAGAGATTTTGACATAAAATGTTCACAAAATGTTCATTTTTCGGGATGAAGGCGATTTTTCAAAAAAAGACCAGAAAATTGCCGAAATTTGCGATAAAAACATCGGCTTTTGAGCATAAATCACATAAAAGGGGTGAAAATTTTTAACAAAATGATAATAAACAGTTGACTTTATCGATTTTTTTTAGTATTCTATATGTAATATGAATTTTGTTTACATAGCACAAGGAGCGATATTATGATTAACAAAGATGTTACAGTTCTGAATCAGGTTGGACTTCACGCCCGTCCGGCAACATTTTTCATACAAAAGGCAAATGAGTTCAAGTCAGGTATATGGATTGTAAAGGACGAGAGGAAGGTAAACGCAAAGAGCTTGCTTGGTGTGCTCTCTCTCGGCATTACGCGCGGCAGCGAGATAACGATCGTGGCGGACGGCGCGGATGAAGAAGATGCCGTTGAAGAACTTGCAAAGCTTGTTCAGGTCAATTTTACCGAAAGATAACAATATCGTTGCCTCCGCCGGCTATGCGGAGGCTTTTTTTTATTCGGAGGTCGATGTATGTTTGATTTTGAGGCAAAATTGAAGACTCTGCCCGAAAAACCCGGCGTATATATCATGCACTCAAGTGACGGCAGTGTGATATATGTCGGCAAGGCAAAAGTGCTCAAAAATCGTGTGCGGCAGTATTTTAAGAACCACAATCATCCGCCCAAGGTCAGGGCAATGGTGGAGAATGTGGCTTATTTTGAATACATCATCAGTGATTCGGAGCTTGAAGCGCTTGTGCTTGAAAACAACCTTATAAAAAAATATATGCCCAAGTACAACATTTTGCTCAAGGATGACAAAACCTATCCGTTCCTCAAAGTTACGCTCAACGAGGATTTTCCGAGAATCTTTGTCACCCGTCAGGTGAGAAAGGACGGCGCAAAATACTTCGGCCCGTATCAGAGCGGAATGGTGCTGCGCGACCTTATAGAACTTGTGCGCGAGATATTTATGCTGCGTTGCTGCAATAAGCCTTTCAGCGGCGATTTTGAGCCTCAGCGTCCATGCCTTTACTATCAGCTCGGCAAATGCGGCGGAGTGTGCGCTCACCTTGTGTCAAAAGAGGAATATCGCGCAGTGATATCCAAAGTGTGCGCTTTCCTTGGCGGCAGGTATGATGATGTGTACAGACAACTCACCGAGCAGATGAACGAAGCTGCGCAAAAGCTGGATTTTGAGAAAGCCGCACTTATGCGCGACCGCATAAGGTCTGTCGAGATGCTGGGCAAAAAGCAGAAGATTGTGACGGCAAACGGCACCGACATTGACGCTGTGGCCATGTACAGCGCAAACAACCTTACCTGTGCGGAGATTTTTTTCATCCGCTCGGGCAACATGATAGGCAAGGAGCACTATTTTATACAGGATACGGACGGCATGGAGCAGAGCAGGGTTTTATCGGATTTTTTGCGGATGTATTATGCAGATTCGTCGTTTATACCCAAGGAACTTTATCTGCAATATGAGATAGAGGACGAATCTGCAGTGAGGGAATGGCTGTCATCTTTAGCAGGGCGTTCGGTGGCGGTCAAGTGCCCCAAGATAGGCGAGCACGCGCGTCTGATATCCATGATTGAGTCCAATGCGCGCAAGGAGCACTCGGAGTATGAATTAAAGCGGATGAGGGCGTCCGATTTTGTGAACAATGCACTCTCGCAGCTTACGGAATTACTTGGATTTGAGAATCCGCCGATGCTCATAGAGGCGTATGACATATCAAACACATCGGGTGACTGTACTGTCGGCTCTATGGTCACATTTCGGGACGGAAAGAGCTATCGGAGCGGCTACCGTAACTTTAAGATAAAAAATGTATCGGGACAGAACGACTATGCATCCATGCAGGAGATGATTACGCGCCGTTTCTCTCATGCGATAGAGGAAAAGACCAAAATTATGAACGGCATGATGGACGAGTCGGAGGCGAAGTTTCTGCCCATGCCCGATGTGGTGTTTGCCGACGGCGGCAAGGGTCATGTGGAAGCCGTTGCGGAGGCACTTGCAAAACTCGGTGCGGATGTGCCGGTATTCGGTATAGTCAAAGACGACACCCACAGCACGCGCGGCCTGGTGTCGCCGTTCGGAGAGATACCGATTGACAGCGGTAGTGACGCATTTATGCTGCTGACAAACATCCAGGACGAGATGCACCGCCGCGCAATCACATATCACAGAAATCTGCGATCGGCAAAATCGATAAAATCGGAATTGCTGTCCGTGCCCGGAGTGGGTGAGTCGCGCAGAAAGGCGCTTTTGGCACATTTCAAGAGTGTTGCGGCAATAAAGAAAGCCTCACAAAAGTCTCTTGCCGAGGTTAAGGGGATAGATGCACGCACGGCGGAGAATATCTACAGACATTTTCATGCCGACGAGGGAGAATAAACAAAATGGAGAATTATCAGATTGCCCTTGACAGGACGATAAAAGATATTGAAAAATCGGGGAAGGTGCCAAAGCTGCTTTTGCATAGTTGCTGTGCGCCGTGCTCGAGTTATGTGCTTGAGTATTTGAGCAGGTATTTTGACATAACCGTGCTCTACTACAATCCGAACATATATCCGCCGGAGGAATTTGGCAAGCGTGCCGCTGAACAGGTGCGCCTGGCAGATGAGATGAATCCGGAACATCCGGTGAAAGTGGTTGTTGCCGATTACGATGCGGACGAGTTTTACTCTGCAGTGCGCGGCCGCGAGGGGGATCCCGAGGGCGGTGCCAGGTGTCGCATCTGCTTTGAACTGCGGCTCGGAAAGGCGGCGGATTATGCAAGCAAACACGGGTTTGACTACTTCACCACCACACTCAGCATAAGTCCGCTGAAAAATGCCGCTGTACTAAGCGAAGTGGGAGCACACATGGCAGAAAAGTATGGTGTGGCGTATCTGTTTTCGGATTTCAAAAAGAGGGGAGGTTACAAACGGTCGTGCGAGTTGTCGGCGCAGTACGGATTGTATCGTCAGGATTATTGCGGATGCGTTTTTTCGGTCAGAAAGTAAATAGCAGCTTGGGAGTTGCGGTAATGAGATTGAAAAAAGCTAAGTGCAATGCAAAAGTACCGGGGAGAATCGGCGATATCGGAGCTTAAAGAACATTACGCCCCATATCGTGATGTCACGGAAATAATATTTTGAAAGAAGGATGATAACATGAGATACTTGATTGTTGTTGATATGCAAGTAGATTTTATAACCGGCAGTTTGGGCAGCAAAGATGCAAAGGCAATAGTTCCGGCGGTTGTTAATAAGGTTGAAAACTTTGCCGGAAGGGTTATATTTACACGGGATACTCATTTTGATAATTATTTGCAAACACAGGAGGGGACAAAACTTCCCGTGGTGCATTGTATAAAAGATACCGCCGGATGGCAAATTTGTGATGAATTAAAACCGTATGTAAAAACTGTGGTTGACAAAGAAACATTTGCAAGTATGGATTTGCCGCGCATAATAAAAGACTTCGGAGAAAATATAGAAAAAATAGAGCTGTGCGGCCTTTGTACCGACATTTGTGTCATTTCAAACGCTATGATACTCAAAGCGGCATTTCCGGAAACACCGGTTGAGGTTGACGCTGACTGCTGTGCCGGTGTAAACAAGGAAAGACACAATACAGCACTTGATGCAATGCGCGCGGTACAGATCGAAATTTTATAAAAAATGATATTGAGTAAGGCAGCAGAGGACTCGTAAAGCGGTATTTTCGTTCTGTTTTACTCCATCGCCGGACAATGAGTGTCCGAGTCTGATTTGCCTACAGCATTGCAATGCTTCTTTTGAGTATTCCCGCAGCGTGCGCAAGCAGAATACCGTAGTTTGTGACCGGCACATCCTGGATATCTGCACGATCCATGCGGCTTTTTACCTCGCGGCGGTTCAGCATGCATCCGCCGCAGTGCACAACGAGTGATATACCGCTCATGTCATCGGGAAATTCCAAACCGGAGCAAACCTTTATATTGAGTTCCTTACCGGTGCATTTTTTTAGTGCCTTTGGTATCTTCACAGTGCCGATGTCCCCGCATTGACGATGATGCGTGCATCCTTCCGCTATCAGAACGGTGTCGCCGTCCTTAAGGTTTTCAAGCGCTTTTATGGCATCAAGCGCCATGTCGAGATAGCCGTTGTACCGTGCCATGAGAATCGAGAATGATGTTAGCGGCACATCTTGAGGCACTATAGTTGAAACGAATGCAAATGCCTGGCTGTCAGTAACTACAATTTTAGGTTTCTCACCAAGTGAGGCAAGTGTTTTTTGCAGCTGTGTTTCCTTGGTAACAACGGCAATGCCGTCGGAATCGAGCACATCGCGGATTGCCATCTGCTGTGGAAGTATCATGCGTGCTTTGGGTGCCGCTGCGTCAATCGGTGTCACCAAAACCGCAATGTCATCTTCTGATATCAGGTCGCCTATCATCCGGGATTCTGTATTGCAGTTCGGCGTCGTTTTGCCTATCATCTCTTTAAGTTCATACACATTTGTGCCGTCTGCAGCACTCACATTTATCTCGTTATCTTTCAAGTCGTTTTTTAATGCAAGATCGCATTTGTTGTATGCTATAATGAAAGGTATTTTTGCCGTTTTGAACGACTCAATCATGCTTTCGTCAAACTTGTTAAGCTCTTGTGTGGAATCTGCCACAAGGACGGCAATATCGGTCTTGGCGAGGGTGCGTAGAGTTTTATCTATTCTCTTTGCCCCGAGTTCACCCTCATCATCTATTCCCGGTGTATCTATTATGCATACGGGGCCGAGCGGCAAAAGTTCCATGGATTTTATAACCGGGTCGGTGGTTGTCCCCTTGACATCGGACACCACGGCAAGTTCTTGACCGGTGACGGCGTTTACTAAGCTTGATTTGCCGACATTGCGGCAACCGAAAAAAGCTATGTGTATTCTCTGTGATGAAGGTGTGTCATTAAGCCCCATGATTTTCTCCTTTTTATCGGACTGCAGGTAAATATTTTATTTTCTGCCTGCAGTCATGAATGTATTATTTGTCTAAAATCTGAAATCTCTGCGATTGGAGTTTTTTATGTCATCTATGTTTTTCTTCGCTTTTTCCCTTACAACATCTTTCGGAATCTTTTTCAGTTCTTTTTCTATAAGGTCAAAACCGATTTTTTTCGTTTTGTCCGAGGCATAGTCCATTAAAAATTCCGTCAGCGTCATAAGTGCATTCGGATGACAGCAATTGAGTATTTGTCCGGATTTGCACAGGCTCATAAACCTGTCGCCCGTCCTGCCCTCGCGATAGCAAGCCGTGCAGAACGACGGCACAAAACCCATATCGATGAGCCAACAGACAACCTCGTCGAGCGTGCGCTGATCCGACACATCAAACTGCTCGGAATCGTGAGGCCTTTCCTCCTCGGTATATCCGCCGACGGATGTACGCGACGCGCCGCTTATCTGAGATATGCCGACTTGAAGAGCCTTTTCGCGCACTGCCTGAGATTCTCTTGTGGAGATAATCATGCCTGTGTATGGCACGGCAAGCCTTATGCAGGCGATTATTTTAAGAAAAATTTCGTCAGATATGCCGTTGTCAAATGCCGAGGGGTCTATGTCGTCAGCTCTCTTTATGCGCGGCACGCTTATCGTGTGCGGACCCACGCCGTGCACAGCCTCAAGGTGCTCTGCGTGCATGAGCAGACCGGCAAACTCATATTTATACATTTCCAGCCCGAACAGCACTCCCAGACCTACATCGTCTATGCCGCCCTCCATGGCACGATCCATTGCTTCGGTGTGATATGCATAGTTATGCTTGGGGCCCGTCGGGTGCAGATTTTCGTAGCTTTCTTTGTGATATGTCTCCTGAAAGAGAATGTATGTGCCTATGCCGGCGTCTTTCAGCTTTTTGTAGTTTTCCACAGTTGTTGCGGCTATGTTTACATTAACCCGCCTTATTGCGCCGTTTTTGTGCTTGATGCCATATATGGTCTTTATGGATTCAAGTATATATTCAATCGGATTGTTTACAGGATCCTCGCCCGTTTCTATCGCAAGGCGCTTGTGACCCATGTCCTGCAGGGCGATTACCTCGTCGCGGATTTCGTCCTGGGTAAGTTTTTTGCGCACGATGTGCTCGTTCTTTAAGTGATACGGACAGTAGACACACCCGTTCACACAGTAGTTGGAGAGATAGAGCGGCGCAAACATAACTATTCTGTTGCCGTAGAACGCGAGTTTGATTTCTTCCGCGATCCTGTACATTTCTTCAACCTTTTCCGGGATGGGACAGGCAAGGAGCACTGCCGCCTCCCTGTGGGTGAGACCGCTGCAGCGGTAGCCGTTGCCCGATTGTTTGGGGCGTGCTTTCTCAAGCAGAGAGTCTATCAGCTCAACATTGTTTTTATTTTCTTCGGCGTAGCGGAGAGTTTCAAGAATCTCATCGTGATTGATAAATTCTTCCGCTTTCATTGATTTTGGATTATATGATTCCATAGTGTAAAGATTCCCTTCGTGTAAAAAACTAATATATACTATTATAAACCCATGTTTAGATTTGTTCAATAGGGTTGTAATTAAAAATGTTGCACATTTTTCTTTGAAAAATATATGCAAAATGCAAGAACTATGTAGGCTTTTTAAGTTTGTTCTTGCTTTTTGACATATTTTATGGTACAATCTTGTTATAATTTTAACAAAGTTAAAATTAGTAAATATAGACGATTATAAAATTCGATTTTGGAATTGCAGACAGCTTTTTGCGTTTTCTAAATCCGACAGACGGTTGTGCCGCCAGCTCCCTTTAGCAAGGGAGCCTTTTGCATGGTCGTTAATTGCGCTGATAAAGAAATCTTCGGTTCAATTGCTGTGGGATTCAATTGACTGCGGCATCTATGATTGCCCATGTTTATAAAATGTGACTGTAATCGGCATTGCAGTAATTTTGTAGTCGGCTAAATTATAAATATTCAAGGAGGTTCAGCATGGCTCACATTAGTGAATCCGGAGTTAAAAAGATTAACGAAATCTGCGACAGATATGTCAACGAAAGAACTCCGCTTATGATGATTTTGAGTGACATTCAAAAGGAATACGGATATATTCCTCTCGATGTTCAGCAAATCGTTTCCGAAAGAACCGGCATCTCCGTTGCGGAGATTTACGGTGTTGTTACATTCTATTCATTCTTCTCGCTCAATCCAAAGGGAAGATATGTTATCGGTGTCTGTCTGGGCACCGCCTGCTATGTCAAGGGGGCACAGGGCGTTATTGACAAGTTCTGTGAAGTTCTCGGCATAAAGCCCGGCGGTACTACCGACGACGGAATGTTCACAATAGATGCGCTCCGCTGCATCGGCGCCTGCGGCATTGCCCCGGCGGTTTCAATCAACGGAAAGGTTTACCCAAAGATGACGGTTAATCAGATTCCGAAAATTATTGAAGAATATCGTGCCGGAGGTGTGGACTGATGATTAAAACTACAGGTGATCTTGAAAATAAGATAAACAGCTGCACTGCTTGTCTTAACGCAAAAATAGACGGCAGCAACGGCAAAAGAGCGGTTGTGCTCTGCGGCGGAACGGGATGTCTTTCATCCAATTCCGATGAGATTAAAGATAAATTCATATCAGTCATAGAGAAAAAGGGACTTTCCGACAGAATCACCGTTAATCAGGTTGGATGCTTTGGATTTTGCTCGCAGGGACCTTTTGTGAAGATCTATCCCGAAGATACACTCTATCGCATGGTTACCATTGACGATGTGGATACAATTATAGAAAGAGATCTCATCAACAACGAGATTGTTGAAGAACTGCTCTATGAAGAACCGTCTACAGGTGAAAAAGTGTCCAAGCAGGACGACATAAACTTTTACAAAAAGCAGGAGAGAATAGCTCTGCACGGCTGCGGAACCATGAATCCGGAGAGCATTGAGGAGGCACTTGGCATGGGTGCTTACAAGGGCCTTGCAAATGCCCTCTCTATGGACAGAACGGATGTTATAAAGAGTATTCTCGATTCCGGCTTGCGCGGCAGAGGCGGCGGCGGATTCCCTACGGGCAGAAAGTGGCAGTTTGCTTATGCACAGGACAGTGACGAAAAATATGTTGTCTGCAACGGTGACGAGGGCGATCCGGGTGCATTTATGGACAGATCCATACTTGAGGGAAATCCGTTTGCCGTTATTGAAGGAATGATGATTGCCGGATATGCAATCGGCGCAAAGGACGGTTATTTCTATGTCCGTGCGGAATATCCCGTGGCTATAAAGAGACTTAAAATAGCTGTTGAACAGGCAAAGGAGCATGGACTTCTCGGTGAGAACATACTTGGAACGGGATTTTCGTTTAATGTGCACATCAGACTCGGCGCAGGTGCGTTTGTCTGCGGTGAGGAAACGGCGTTGCTCAACTCCATAGAGGGCAAGAGAGGTATGCCGCGTCCCAGACCGCCTTTCCCGGCTGTTAAAGGACTGTGGCAGAAACCGTCCATCATAAACAATGTAGAAACTCTTGCTTGCGTGCCTTACATACTGCGCGAGGGAGTTGATGCTTTTGCAAAATTCGGTACCGAGCGTTCAAAGGGCACAAAGGTGTTCGCTCTCGGCGGCAAGATAAACAATGTCGGCCTCGTGGAGATACCCATGGGTACAACGGTGCGCGAGCTGGTGTATGACATCGGCGGCGGAATCCCCGGCGGCAAGGAATTCAAGGCCATTCAGACAGGCGGACCCTCGGGCGGTTGTGTGACAAAGGCGGAGCTCGACACTCCGATAGACTTTGACAACCTCATAGAACTCGGCTCTATGATGGGTTCCGGCGGTGCAATTGTCATGGATGAAGATAACTGTATGGTCGATGTGGCTAAATTCTATATGGAGTTTATCTGCGATGAATCATGCGGAAAATGTTCGCCGTGCCGCATAGGCACAAAGAGAATGCTCGAAATTCTTACCAAGATTACCGACGGCAAGGGCACCATGGAAGATCTTGACGAACTCGAAGAACTCGGAAAGGTTGTGAAATCCAACTCACTGTGCGGTCTTGGTCAGACTTCGGCAAACCCGATTATATCGACTATCTCCAAATTCAAGGATGAGTATATTGCACACATTGTGGACAAGAAGTGTCCGGCAGGCGTGTGCAAGCATTTGCTTAAATACAAGGTCGAACCCGACAAGTGCAAAAAGTGCAGTCTGTGTGCACGAAACTGCCCCGTTGGCGCAATAACCGGCGTTACGGGTAAAGAACCGTTCATGATAGATCAGGAAAAATGCATCAAGTGCGGCATGTGTATCTCGTCGTGTAAGTTCGGCGCAATTGTGAAGAAATAGGAGGAAATCGAATAATGGCAAAGATTAATATTAAGATTGAAGGCGTCTCCTATCAGGTTGATGAGGGCATGACAATTCTTGAGGCTGCCAAATCCTGTGGATACGAAATTCCTTCTTTGTGTACATTTAATCACGGCGAGTGCTCACAGGGTTCGTGCCGTGTGTGTCTGGTTGAAGTAAAAGGTGCAAGGGGTCTTGTGGCGTCTTGCGTATATCCCGTAAACGAAGGCATGGAAATAAGGATATCCACCCCCAAGGCTGCCGAGGCAAGGCGCGCGTCTGTCGAGCTGCTGCTCTCAAACCATTCTTTTAAGTGTCAGCAGTGCGAAAAAAACGGCAAGTGCGAACTGCTCCATGTGGCAACCGTTACCGGTGCGAGAGATGATAAATTCGGCGGTGCAAAAACTCCGTGCACATTTGACGACCTGACTCCGTCCATCGTGAGAGACACATCCAAGTGTGTGCTCTGCGGCAGATGCGTTGCAAGGTGCGAAAATGCCCACGGACTCGGAATCCTCGGTTTCGAGAACAGGGGATTTAACACAATTGTCGCTCCGGCGGAGAACCGCTCAATGGCGGACAGCCCGTGTATACTTTGCGGACAGTGCGTCAGCGTTTGTCCCACGGGTGCGCTCATGGAGAAATCCGAGATATCCAAGGTTGACGCCGCAATGGAGGCAGGCAAGCATGTTGTGGTTCAGGTTGCCCCGGCGGTGCGTGTGGCTCTCGGCGAAGAATTCGGCATGAAAGTCGGTACGGCTGTGACGGGCAAAATGGTTTCTGCTCTGCGCAGACTCGGATTCGACAAGGTGTACGACACCAACTTCGCTGCCGACCTCACCATCATGGAGGAGGGCACAGAGCTGCTCGGAAGAATCAAGAATGGCGGCGTGCTGCCGATGATCACTTCATGTTCGCCCGGTTGGATCAATTATGCGGAATATAATTACGGCGATCTTCTGCCGCATTTGTCTTCATGTAAATCACCTCACCAGATGATGGGTGCAATCATAAAGAGTTATTATGCGCAGAACAATAACATAGATCCCGAGAATATCTTTGTTGTCTCGGTAATGCCCTGTACGGCCAAAAAGTTTGAAAAAGAGAGAGAACAACTCAAGGTCAACGGTCTTGCCGATGTTGATGCGGTACTCACCACAAGGGAGCTTGCAAAGCTTATCAAGCGTTCCGGCATAGACTTCCGCCGTTTGCCTGACGAGGAGTTTGATCAGGATCTGCTCGGCGAATACACGGGCGCAGGCGTCATCTTCGGTGTGACCGGCGGTGTTATGGAGGCGGCTCTTCGAACCGTTTATCATGCGCTTACCGGCAAAGAGCACGACCTTATCGAATTTGATGAAGTGCGCGGATTTGACGGCATAAAAGAGGCGTCAATCGACATTGACGGCACTGTTGTGAATGTTGCAATAGCGCACGGCATGAAAAACGCCAAGGTGCTGCTTGACGAGATAAGAGACGGCAAGTCGAAATATCACTTCATAGAGATCATGGGATGCCCCGGCGGATGTATTGCGGGCGGCGGACAGCCTATCGTCCGTTCGTGCTTTATGCCTGATGAAGATGCCGACATCTATGACACATACAAGGACAAGAGGGCGGCGGCTATCTATTCCGAAGACGAGAGACAGGTTGTGAGACAGTCGCACAACAATACTCAGATTAAAAAACTCTATGAGGATTTCCTCGGTGAGCCGAATTCACACAAGGCACATGAGCTTTTGCACACCACATATGAGGCGCGCATAGGCTTTAACGACAGATAGTTTTATAGCGGAGGCACAGGTTGCAAATTGGTTTTGCAATCTGTGCCGTTTTGCATAAAAAACCCGAAAAAAGAGTAGCTTGAAAAACGAGAAAAAACACTTGACACACAGCCGATTTGATGGTATGATTATATCAATGAATCTTTAAGTTTGGTACGAGATGCCGACAAGGTTTCGCACAACATTGGTATATTGTTATGCCCATGCCTTTTCGGCGTGGGCATTTTTGACAGGAGAACACTTATGAGGAAGGTATACAAAAACGCTAATATCCATAAATTCGGCAAGGCGGACATAGCCGTTGCCGACGGTGTTGTTGAAAAAATTGCGCCCGATGTATGTGTTTGCGGCAATGATGTTATTTATGATTTGAATAATGCGGTTGTTTTTCCCGGTTTTGTTGATGTGCATGTGCATTTTCGCGAGCCGGGTTTTTCGTATAAAGAGACGATAAAATCGGGCAGCTGTGCGGCGGCAAGGGGAGGATTTACCCATGTATGTACCATGCCGAATCTCAACCCGGTGCCGGATGGCACGGAGGGCCTGAAAGTTCAGCTCGACATTATAAAAAAAGATGCCTGCATAGGTGTACATCCGTTCGGAGCAATCACCGTCGGTCAAAACGGCGGGAAACTTTCGGACATGGAGTCCATGGCGGACTTTGTGATAGGTTTTTCCGATGACGGCAGGGGAGTGCAGAGCGAAGAAATGATGAGAGATGCCATGAAGATGGCAAAGAAACTCGGCAAGGTCATCTCGGCGCACTGTGAGGATGATTCGCTTCTGAAGGACGGATGCATCCATGACGGCGAATATGCACGCGCACACGGGATAAAGGGTATATGCTCCGAAAGCGAGTGGGGACCGATACGCCGTGATATTAATCTTGCATCGCAGACAGGCTGTGCATATCATGTGTGCCACATATCGTCAAAAGAGAGCGTGGAGCTGATACGCCGCGCCAAGGCGGACGGAGTGAACATCACTTGCGAGACAGCACCGCACTATCTTGTGTTCAATGATTCCATGCTTTGCGACAGCGGCAGATTTCGCATGAATCCACCCATTCGCAGCGAGGCAGACAGGCTGGCACTCATCGGGGGGATATGTGACGGCACGGTGGATATGGTGGCGACAGACCACGCACCCCACAGTGCGGACGAAAAGAGCCGCGGACTTTGCGGCAGCCTCAACGGTGTGGTCGGTATAGAGACATCTTTTGCGGTGCTCTATACGCACCTTGTGAGGAAAAATATCATCACGCTTGACAGGCTGATTAAACTTATGTCCGCTGCACCCAGGGCAAGATTCGGCATAGGCGGCGGCATTGAAGTCGGCGGCAGAGCCGAATTTACGGTGTTTGATTTAGACAGTGAGTTTACTGTGGATACGGATGAATTTCTGTCTATGGGCAGATCAACCCCGTTTGACGGGATGAAGCTTTTCGGCAGATGCATGATGACCGTATACGGAGATGAAATTGTATGGAGGACAGACGAATGAAAACAGGTCTTTTTGAGATAAACGAAAATTTGCTTATTGCACCGGATGTATATCGGATGACGCTCTGCGGAGATGTTTCCGAAATCACGGTGCCGGGGCAATTTGTTAATATAAAGCTTGAGGGCAAATTTTTGCGCCGGCCGATATCTGTTTATGACCGCAGCGAAAAGTCCGTTAGCATAATATACAAGGTTGTCGGGAGCGGAACGCGAATTATGAGCTGTGCCGAGCCGGGAGATTTGCTCGATGTGATGACAGGTCTCGGCAACGGATACGACCTTGACAAATGCGGCGAAAAACCGCTGCTCATTGGCGGAGGAGTCGGTGTGCCGCCGATGTACTATCTGTGCAAAAAACTTATCGAGCACGGTGCGCAGCCTACGGTGATTATGGGGTTCAACACCGAGAGTGAGATTTTTTGTCTTGATGAATTTTCCTCACTTTGCCCCACAATCGTCACGACTGTTGACGGCAGTTTCGGCACAAAAGGTTTTGTAACGGACGCCATGGGCTGCATCGATTACACCCACTACTGCACCTGCGGTCCCGAGCCGATGCTGAGAGCGGTGCACGCCGCGGCGCTGACGGACGGGCAACTCAGTTTTGAGGAGCGTATGGGTTGCGGTTTCGGTGCGTGCATGGGCTGCAGCTGCAAAACCAAGTATGGTTCAAAAAGAATCTGCAAGGACGGTCCCGTCCTGGAAAGCGAGGAAGTGATATGGTAGACACAAGTGTGAGTTTGAGCGGTGTTCGGCTGGAAAACCCGATTATCCCGGCGAGCGGTACTTTCGGATACGGGTACGAATTTGCTAAGCTTTATGATATAAATATTCTGGGCAGTTTTTCATTCAAGGGAACGACCAAAGAGGCGCGTTTCGGTAATCCCACGCCGAGAATCGCCGAGTGCGCCGAGGGTATGCTTAATTCCGTGGGACTGCAAAACCCGGGCATAGACAATGTGATAAAAGAGGAACTGCCTAAGCTGAAAAAATGCTTTTCCAAACCTGTGGTGGCGAACATTAGCGGATTTTCGGCTGATGAATATGCTTACTGCTGCGAACGGATAGACAAGGAAGACGGGGTCGGCATCATAGAGGTGAACATCAGTTGCCCGAATGTACATAACGGGGGCATGGCTTTCGGCACAAACCCTGAGGCGGCGGCAGAGGTAACAAGGACGGTCAAGGCTGTCACGACGAAACCCGTGTACATAAAGCTCAGCCCGAATGTGACGGATATCACAGCCATAGCAAAGGCCTGCGAGGAGGCGGGTGCGGACGGCATCAGCCTTATAAACACTCTCCTCGGCATGAGGATAGACCTCAAAACGAAAAAGCCTGTCCTTGCGAACAAGATGGGCGGTTTCTCCGGCAGTGCGATATTTCCCGTGGCGCTGCGCATGGTTTATCAGGTATACGAGGCGGTCAAAATCCCGATTATAGGAATGGGCGGCGTATCGAGCGCCGAAGATGTGATTGAGATGATGCTTGCCGGAGCAACGGGTGTTGAGGTCGGCGCGGCAAACCTGACAGATCCTTTTGTCTGCAAACAGATAATAGAGGACTTGCCGGGCGTTATGGACAAATACGGCATAGACAGACTTGAAGATATAATAGGAGGGGCACACTGATGGGTAAAGATGTAATTATAGCCTGTGACTTTGCGTCACAGAATGAAGTGATGGATTTTCTGAGTATTTTTCCGCAGAACGAAAAACCATATGTTAAGATAGGTATGGAGTTGTTCTATTCTTCGGGACCGGAGATTGTAAAAAAGATTAAGGAACGGGGGCACAAGATTTTTCTTGATCTCAAGCTGTGCGATATACCGAACACCGTTAAGAAGTCAATGAAGGTGCTCTCCGAGTTGGATGTGGATATGTGCAATCTGCACGCTTTCGGCTGCAGCAAGATGATGAAAGCGGCGATTGAGGGACTCACTCGCCCGGACGGTACAAGACCTCTGCTCATAGCTGTGACCATGCTCACATCTATGGACGAGGACGCGGCGCACAACGAACTCGGCATAAACTTGCCGATTAAAGACATTGTGATGAACTATGCCGAAAATGCCAAAAACAGCGGTTTGGACGGGGTTGTCTGCTCTCCTCTCGAGGCTGCCGCCGTGCACGACAGATGCGGCGATGGATTTCTCACCGTCACCCCGGGAATCAGGTTTGACGGCGGCGATATGGGCGACCAGGTGCGCGTGATGACTCCGTCGAGAGCTGCCAAAGCAGGTTCGGACTACATAGTGGTCGGCAGACCGATAACCGCGAGTGCAAATCCGCTTGAAAGCTACAGAAGATGCGTAAAAGACTTCTGCGGTTGATATAAGACGGCAAATTGTTTTGAAATTTATGTTACTTTTTATTGCGAAAGGATGAAACACTATGAAAGAATTAATTGCAAAAGATTTACTCTCGATTAAAGCGGTATTTTTGAGACCCGATAAGCCGTTCACATGGGCAAGCGGCATAAAAAGTCCGGTATATTGCGACAACAGACTCACGCTGTCCAATGTCAAAGTGAGGAACGATGTGGAGAATGCCATAGCCGCGACAGTGAAAGAACAATTTCCCGAGGCGGAGATGCTGATGGGAACATCCACAGCCGGCATAGCACACGCCGCAATCTCAGCTCACCTGCTCGGCATACCCATGGGATATGTGCGCAGCGGCGCAAAGACTCACGGCAGAGAGAACAAGATAGAGGGCAGACTTCTCCCGGGTGAGAAAGTAGTCGTTATTGAGGATCTCATCTCCACCGCCGGCAGTGTTATCGAAGTGGCAGATACTTTGCGCGAAGCAGGGGCGCAGGTACTCGGCATTGTGTCCATATTCACCTACGGCATGAAAAAAGGCATTGACCGTCTTGCGGATAAGCATCTTAAGAACATCAGCCTGACTGATTTTGACACGGTTGCCAAAATCGCCGCACAGAGCGGATATATTGCCGAGGAAGATGTGGAGCGTCTTATTGCATTCCGCAACAATCCATCCGATGAAAGTTGGATCGGAGGCGCAAAATGAGGCATATCATAGACATTATGGATTTGTCGGCAGATGAGATTGACGCTCTGGTACGCAAGGCACAGGATATTATAGCAAATCCCGAAAACTACAGAGAAAAATGCCGTTACAAAAAGCTTGCAACGCTCTTTTTTGAACCGTCCACGAGGACAAGACTCAGTTTTGAGGCTGCAATGATGGAGCTTGGCGGCGGTGTGCTCGGGTTTTCCGAAGCTAACTCCAGCTCGGCGACAAAGGGTGAGAGTGTGTCGGATACTGTCTCGGTAGTCAGCGGATATGCCGACATAATCGCAATGCGCCACCCAAAAGAGGGAGCACCGCTCGTTGCTGCGGCAAAATCGAGCGTTCCTGTGATAAATGCCGGAGACGGCGGGCACAATCACCCCACGCAGACTCTCACGGATTTGCTCACAATATATATGGAAAAGGGCAGATTCGACAATCTGACGATAGGACTCTGCGGTGACCTCAAATTCGGAAGAACGGTTCATTCTCTTGTTGCGGCAATGTCACGGTATACGGGAATAAAATTTGTGCTGATATCTCCCGATGAACTCAAATTGCCGAGTTATGTAAAAAATGAATATATAAAGATGAAAAACATTCCATATGAGCAGACAAAGTCGCTTGACGGAGTACTGGACAAGCTGGACATACTCTACATGACCCGTGTGCAGAAAGAGAGGTTTTTCAATGAAGAAGACTATCTCCGTTTGAAAGACAGCTATATTCTCACTGCTGAAAAAATGAAAGCTGCCGCCGATGACATGATTGTTATGCATCCGCTGCCGCGTGTAAATGAGATATCTACCGAGGTGGATTCGGATCCGCGCGCATGCTATTTCAGGCAGGCACACTACGGCAAGTATATCCGCATGGCGCTTATTCTCAAGCTTTTGGAGGTGGAGTAATTGACTATAGATTCTATTAAGAACGGTGTTGTGATAGACCACATCAAATCCGGCAAGTCCATGGAGATATATCGTCTGCTCGAACTGGGACAACTCGACTGTCAGGTGGCTATTATAAAGAATGCGCCGAGTAAAAAGATGGGCAAAAAAGATATAATAAAAATTGCATCGGAATTTGAACTGGACTTGGATATCCTGGGTTATATTGACCCCGACATAACGGTTAATATCATCAAAGACGGCAAACTGCTCGCCAAAAAGCATCTGGAGCTGCCGATTAGGATACGCAATGTGGCACGATGTAAAAATCCGCGTTGCATAACATCCACAGAGCAGGACATAACGCATATATTCAAGTTGACAGACAGAGAAAACCGTGTGTACAGATGTATATATTGCGAAGCAAAACTTGATTAGTCTAAACAGTTGCATAAATATCCGCATATTTTGACGAATATGCGGATATTTTGTTGCAATGCTACAATACTGTGTAATTTAATTCATTATTCGTTCATATAATTTACAAATTGTTTACAAATATATTGACATTTTGTGGACAGCTATATATAATTATATTTATATAAGAACTCTGGAGAGTCTCTTTTAGAGCGCCGAAGGTGTACGGCATTAGTGTGCCAATCTCTCAGGCAAAAGGACAGAGAAAAAAGTAATCTATTTTTGCTTTTCTCCGAGGAAATATATAAAAAAAGGAGGAAGGTAAGTTATGTTTAGTGAAACTTTAGGAAAGGTCGATGATTTGGTCTGGGGACTGCCGCTGATTATTTTCATCATGGCAGTCGGACTTATTCTCACATTCGGAACAAAGTTTATTCAAGTGTTCCATCTGCCAAAAGCACTCAGGTTTATGTTCATGGATGAAGAAGACGGCGAAGGCGAAGTATCGAGCTTCGGCGCACTTTGCACTGCTCTCTCGGCTACAATCGGTACAGGAAACATTGTCGGCGTGGCGACGGCTGTCTGCACCGGCGGTCCCGGTGCTCTTTTTTGGATGGAGGTTGCGGCGTTCCTCGGAATGGCAACCAAGTTTGCCGAGGGTTTTCTTGCGGTTAAGTTCAGACAAGTGGGTGCAGACGGAAGTATACTCGGCGGACCTTTTTACTACATAGAAAAGGGCATGGGCAAGTCGTGGAGATGGCTTGCGGTTCTTTTTGCAATCTTCGGCACTCTCGCCGGTCTGCTCGGCATAGGAACCATCACTCAGATAAACGGTATTACATCTGCGGTTACGGGATTTTTCGATCCCGATGCGGCAAATACCGTCAGACTGTTTGGAGCGGATTATTCCATAGCGACCGTTATATCCGGAATAGTTGTCACGGTGTGTGTTGCGCTCGTTGTAATCGGCGGCATACAGAGAATTGCAAAGGTGTCTGAGATAATTGTGCCGTTTATGGCGGTAACATATGTTTTATGCGCGGTTCTGCTCATTATCTGCAACATTAAAGAAGTGCCTGCGGCAATAGCGACAATAGTTAAAGCTGCATTTAACCCCAAGGCGGTAACGGGCGGAGCTGTCGGCTCAATGTTTGTTGCAATGCAGAAGGGTGTCGCAAGAGGTATATTTTCAAATGAATCCGGTCTCGGGTCCGCACCTATAGCCGCAGCCGCGGCGAGGACCAAAAGACCTGTAAGACAGGGACTCATAAGCATGACGGGAACATTTTTTGATACAATAATCATTTGCACCATGACCGGTATATCAATCGTGCTCACGGGGGCATGGCAGGTGGACGGACTCAAAGGCGCGGCGGTTACTACCTACGCTTTTCAGCAGGGACTTCCGTTCAATGCAAGCGTGTCTTCGTTTTTGCTCATGATGTGTCTTGCGTTCTTTGCATTTACAACTATTCTCGGCTGGGATTATTATTCCGAGAAATGTCTGCAGTATCTTGTCGGCAGCAGAAAAGTGCCGGTTATGTGTTTTAAGTGGCTCTACATTGCAGCAGTGTTTATAGGCCCCTACCTCACCGTAGAGGAAGTATGGACCATTGCGGACATATTCAACGGACTTATGGCTTTCCCGAACCTCATTGCACTTGTGGGACTGAGCGGAGTTGTTTTCAAGGACTCGCGCAAGTTCTTCAACGATTTGAGAGACGGCATTGTGTAATGAATACATTGTAAGATATGATTTTGAAAAATATCGCCGTATTGAAACACGGCGATATTTTTTGTGAGATAAAAATAATATATTTATATTATTTCGTATTATAACACAAGAATTTTATGCTGTCTGATAATATAATTAAATCATCAAATATATTATCGGGAGGTAAGAAAAATGAACAAGCCTAAAATCGGAATAAGACCCGTCATTGACGGCAGATGGGGCGGAGTGAGAGAGAGCTTGGAGAACCAGACCATGAACATGGCAAAAGCTGCGGCGGAGCTGATTGAGAAAAATCTGTTTTATCAGGACGGTACGGCGGCACAGTGCGTAATCGGCTGCACAACAATTGGCGGCGGCAAAGAAGCTGCCATGGTTGCGGAGCAGTTTGAAGGCGAAAATGTGGTTGCCACGCTCTCAGTAACGCCTTGCTGGTGCTACGGCAGCGAGACGATGGATCTTAACCCGGGGACCATAAAAGCTGTGTGGGGATTCAACGGCACTGAGAGACCCGGTGCGGTGTATCTGGCGGCTGCTATGGCGGCACACGCCCAGAGAGGATTGCCGGCATTTTCTATCTACGGTCACGAAGTGTGCGATGCCGACAACACCGAAATTCCGTGCGATGTGGCGGAGAAGATTCTGCGGTTTGCACGCTGTGCGCTTGCTGTCGGTCAAATGAAGAACAAGGCATATGTCAATATCGGCGGCGTTGCAATGGGTATTGCAGGCTCTTTCTGTGATGCGGACTTTATGCAGAAATATCTCGGACTGCGTGCCGAGTGGGTTGATCTCACCGAAGTGTTGCGCAGAATCACGCTTGAGATTTATGATAAAGATGAGTACGAAAAGGCTCTTGCATGGATAAAAGCGAATTGCAAAGAGGGATTCGACAAAAATTCGGGCAAGGAATTCCCGGAAATCATCAAAAAATCGAAGGTGATCCCGGCAGACAAGGACTGGGAGTTTATTGCAAAGTTCACAATCATTGTGCGCGATATACTATTTGGCAATCCCAAGCTTAAAGAGATTGGATGGAGCGAGGAAAGTTTGGGCAGAAACGGCATTGTAGGCGGTTTTCAAGGGCAGAGAATGTGGACAGACTGGCTGCCGAACGGCGACTTTACCGAGGCAATCATGGCGTCAAGTTTTGACTGGAACGGCAAAAAAGCTCCGTTTGCATTTGCAACAGAAAACGACACTCTCAACGGAATTTCAATGCTGTTTGCTACACTGTTGACAGGCAAAGCGCCTTGTTTCCACGATGTGCGCACATACTGGTCACCCGATTCCGTAAAGAGAGTCACGGGTAAAGAGCTTGAGGGCAGAGCAAAGGACGGCATAATACACCTTATCAACTCGGGCGCAACTGCGCTTGACTGTACCGGTGCGTCAAAGGACGAGAACGGCTGCGGCACAGTTAAACAGTGGTGGAAGATGACTGATGCCGATATAAACGCTTGCCTCGACGCGACCGATTGGTGCAGAGCGGACTATGAATACTTCCGCGGCGGCGGATTCTCCAGTCATTTCAAGACAGAGGCGGAGATGCCTGTCACCATGATCAGGGTAAACCTTATAGACGGAGTGGGTCCGACGATTCAGATTGCCGAGGGCTACACCGTTACTCTTGCGGATGATATTCACAGCAAACTCGATAAGCGCACGGATCCCACATGGCCAACTACATGGTTTGCGCCGATTCTCACGGGCAAAGGCGCTTTCACGGATGTATATTCTGTTATGGCAAACTGGGGCGCAAATCACGGCGTAACGGTTCACGGTCACATAGGTGCGGACCTCATAACACTTGCGTCTATGCTCAGGATACCGGTATCGGTTCACAATGTGGCTGACGAGAAAATTTACAGACCGCAGTCATGGGCCGGCTTCGGAGTCGGTGAGGACAAGACGGCCACTGACTACAGAGCGTGCAAGGAATACGGGCCTTTGTACAGATAACCGGCCTTATTTTCCAAGATAAAGATACAAAAAATGACTGTGCGATTTTCTGCACGGTCATTTTTGCGTAAAACAGCAACAAAAATACATTTTTGTCATTGCAAATTAATCTATGTTGTGCTATACTTATATTTGTTAATTTGTTATCAAAAAGGGGTATCTTAATGAAAAAGGCAGTAACGGTTCTATTGATATTTCAGATTGTATTTTGCACTGTGACGGCAAGCGCTGCCACGACTGTGGGCGGCAGCTATGTGTCGTCTGCCGGGGCGTGTGTTATGGACTGCGAGACGGGCGATGTGCTCTTTGAGTACGCCGGCTACACTCCGCGGGTGCCGGCAAGCCTTACAAAGCTTATGACGATATATTGTGTGTATGAGGCAATGGCAAACGGTGAGATTTCACTTTCGAGCACCGTGCCGATAAGCAAAAGTGTGTACTATAAATCCAGAAACAAGTTGTATCAGAATATGGTCCCGCTTAACTATAATACGGTTTACACCGTCGACGAGCTGATGAACATCGCACTTGTGCATTCCGCAAGTGCGGCAACGGTAGCTCTGGCTGAATTTGTGGGAGGAGGCAGTGAGGCAAATTTTGTGTCGAGGATGAACAACACTGCGCGCTCTCTCGGTCTGTCGGCATATTATTACGACAGCTGCGGCGTTGCCGACAACCGCATATCGCCTGTTTCCATGGCTGTGCTTGCACGCACTTTGGTAAACAAATATCCCGATGTCATAAACAGGACTTCAAAAAGAAGCGTATATTTTCACGGCGCGACCTACCGCACCACAAACCATCTGCTCGATACATATTATTATGCCGGAGCGGATGGACTAAAAACCGGCACGGGTACTGCGGCCGGCGCTTGTTTCTGCGGCACGGCGGTGCGCGGCGGCAGACGGCTGATAAGCGTTACTCTCGGTTCGTCATCTGCCGGTCAGAGGTTCACCGATACCATCAATTTGCTCAACTATGGTTTCAAGGTTGCTGCAGAGAGATACAACTGTGTCGATTTTACCAATATGAGAACTTTTATAAACGGCAATGAAATGCCGACATTCTATCACGGCGGCAGCGGTCCTCATGCGGTTGTCATCGCCGAGGACATGGCAAACTACGGATTCGATGTAAGTTTTGACGATGCGTCACGGACGCTCCATGTGGTACGCAATTATGAAAAGGGCGCTGACCCCATTCCACTCGACATATATAAAAACAGGAACGGAGAAAAGGCATTTTCCGTGCTTCCGAGTGACATAAAGGTTGTGCTCACGGACGGAAATTACAGTTATACTTTTGCCGATGCTTATAATGTCGGCGGATATATGTGCATATCCATTGATGAGTTTAACGATATGTATGATTTTGTGTGGAACAGTGCCGAAAGTGCGGCATATGTGACGACTGTGAACTGATTAATTGATTTTTACGGATGAGTATGTACCCCAAAACGGTTGACATCATGGGGCACATACTCATTTTTGAGTCAATTATAACATACGGAAACAGTGATCAAACCGTAATTGTATATTCGCCGCTTTTGTATATTTCCTTTTTGCCGTTTGGCAGAATAACATCTGCACACGAGCCTTGCGGCAAGACAAAACTCCATTTGAATTTGCTGTTGCCGATGTGATGCCAAGTTGATTTTATCTCGCCGAACGGTGATTTGTATTTTGTATTCACATATCCAAGCTCGGCATAGAATGTGGGCTTTAGTATGAATTTTTCAAAACCGCCGTTTTCTCCCGGTCTTATGCCGCCGAGACATTCGTAAAACCACCTTGCAAATGAGCCGAGGGCATAGTGATTCATGCTGTCGTATTCAAACGGTTCGTCCATTCCCGACCACGATTCCGTCGTGGTTGTTGCACCTGTCGAGAGCAGATACAGCGGTGACGGATATTCCGTCTGCATCATCATTTTCAGTGCGCTTTCTTTGTAGCCGAAGTCGCAGAGCAACCTGAGGATGTGCTCTGTAGACATAAAACCTGTGTTTATTTTATAATCTTCCTTTATCACATATTCATTCAGTTTTGCCGCAAGTGATATTCGGTTTTCATCATCGGCCAGTCCGAAGGCGAGCGCAAAAACGATTGCCGCCTGACATTGCGGCGTGTAGTCGCCGTCAATGTAGTATTTTGAGTTAAATTCTGTGCGGCATATCTCAAATTTACTCTCAAAATTCCTTGCCGACTCGTCATCACCGAGTATGGACGCTATTTCTGCCGCACGGCTGTACATCAGGCAGTGATAGCAAGCGGCATAAAAATCCCCCGGCACATTTGCGACTGCTTTGTGGTCGCGATAAGGCGCTTTCTCGCCGTCGGGGAGTATTCCCGAAACAGATTTTTCTCTTTTTTCTATCAATTTTTTTATGACCGGGTATTTGACGCGGAGTATCTCTTTGTCACCGTAAAAGGTGTACAGAATGTATGGGAGAATGTATTCTTCGTCCTCCCAGCCGTATATATCGTATTGAATTTTTCTGCCGCCGTCCGTCCAGCGTGCCAAAAAGTCAAAATCATCCGCAATGTAGCAAGCTGTTGCCGCAAATGCCTGAATATCCCCGTTCCAGAAGTTTTTCTCCCTGGTGGGGCAGTCTGTAGGTCCGGAGAAAATGTTGCTGCGGTAACTGCGAATCACGGCATTCAATATATCCTCAAACGGCTTGAAACCACACGAAAACTCATTGCAGAAGTCAAGGTCGGTGTTCATTGTGCAAAACTGAATGTTTTCAAGCTGATCCAAGTCCTCGAGCCCTTCAATATACACATACCTCGCTCCGGTGTATGCAAATGTCGGCATATATTCTTCCTGCCCGTCACCTCGGCATATATATACATCCATGTTTCTTGCGGCGTATTTTGCACAGCCATCCGGCAGATTGTCATCGGGATAATATACATCCATATAAGGACCTGTGTTTGGTGTGCCGTCGGCATGCAGACGCTCGCAATAGCGGATTTTTATCATCTGTCCGCGCTTTGTGCCTGTCAGTTGTATGTGTGCTCTGCCGGCGGTATTCACTCCGAAATCGAACAGATACACGCCGGAAGAAAGCTTTTTGGTGTTAATCGGCTCACGGACGGCGGTTATTCTGACGGACGGATAATTTTGCATTACCGTCTGTTTAACGGGTGCATCTTTGATAACTTTTGCGCAATAATATTGCGGTGTGTCAGTTAGTCGTGCGTCATATCTCTCGCCGAACTGGATGTCGTTGTCGACAAGCGGGGAAGGACTCACGCACCACGACGAATCTGTGCCTATGACTGTCTGAGTGCCATCGTCATAATTTATGTATATCTCGGCTATCAGTGCTGGTTTGTGACAATTTATCGTGCCCCATGATTCGCAGTTGAGCCATCCGCTGCCGAGTATGACAGAAATTTTGTTTTCTCCGCGGTGCAGTTTTTGAGTAATATCGTATGTCAGGTATTCAATATATTTTTCGCACGAACCGCTGACAAACATATCGCCGCATATCGATTCTCCGTTCAGACTCAGTGTGCGCAGACCGAGCGAGGTAATATGTATGCATGCCGATTTCACAGGCTTGTCCGCAATAAATTCTTTTGAGAAAATGCACGACCTTTTAATGATTCTCGGGTGAATTTCTTGTACTTCAAGCGGCGACGGACGCCCGGGGTTATCGGTTACCATCCATTCTTCGGTTTCCTTTTGTTCATAAAAACCGCAAAGTTCGTGAGCCGTCCAGTCTGAATCCGTGAGAACGGTTTGCTCCTTTCCGTCGGCATATTCAATCCGTATGCCGCCGCAAAGGGCAGAGGTAAAGTGCATGGGATCGTTTGTCTGATATGTGCGTATTCCTATGCGATTTACTCCTTGGGTGAGCATGGATGATATGTCGGTTTCATTGCAGCGGTATACCGTGTCTTTGTATACCGACAGCGGTTTGCCGTTAATATATATGTCAAATTTGTTGTCACAGATAAATTGCGCACAGGCGGATTTGATTTCTTTTTTCAGAGTGAAATTTTTGCGCAAATGTCTGCGGACATATTGCTTCGGCCATATCCACATTGCGTTTTCAAAATCGCACTCCGGCGGCAATTCGTCGCTTGGGGCGCAGTTGTCCGGTGCGGATATCCACGCGGAATTTGAAAAATTTCTTTTTATGATTTCGTATTTTTTCATGCCTGCCTCCGGGTATATAATTTTATATGGTCAGTATAGAGCATTAACCGCACTGTGTCAATATCCGAGAGAAATGTGTTGATGAAAAAACAAAAAATGTTCACATGGTAATATTCAAAACTGCGTAACGAGAATCTGAGTTTATATCATCCGGACGAAATGCGGTCTTGTAACTGTCAGTTGTGACCGGGCAGAGTGCATTTTGCTTCGGAATCAGAGGCTATTTTCATGTCGCCCATAAGCGCCGCATAGGTGATGAATTCACTGCCGAAACGGTTTTTTATATCTTCCATGGCATCCTCCGCGCGTTTTTCTTTCTCTATTCTTTCCGCATCGAGAAACATCGACATCTGCATCGGCGTGCTGCCGTTTTGTAAGTTTATTGCCCTCACCGTCACGGCGCGTACATTTTCACTCCAGTCGTAGTTGATCTTGAACAGTTCTGCGGCGCATGCTGTCAGAGCCTGGATGCTCACAGTGGCATACGGTAACTGCGTGCGATATTCGCGCACTTTCAGCGATGAATTTTTGATTGACAGGGATATTCCCCCTGCCTTTAGTTTGTGCATTCTCAGCCGATGTGAAACCTTGGTGGCAAGGTACATTATCACATTGCGCACCTGGGTGGTGTTGCACAAGTCCGCTGTACAGGTGGTGCCGTTGCCTATGCTCTTTATCGGATAGCTGAAGTCGGCGTCCGTCACTTCCGCATCGTCCAGTCCGTTGGCATACAGCCACATTTGCTCGCCGCATTTGCCGAATCTTTCTTTCAAAAAAACCTTGGGTGCGGCGGCAAGGTCGCCTATGGTGCGGATGGACTGCTCGGCAAGGTTCTTTGCGGTGGAGTGACCCACTCCGAGCATGCAGTCTGCCGGGAGATTGTAGAGCACTTCTTTATAATTCCCGCGCGAGATGACTGTCACGGCGTCCGGCTTGCGGATGTCACTGCCGATTTTGGCAAACACTTTGTTGAACGACACTCCGATTGAGACTGTGAGTCCCGTCTCCGCCTTGACGGCGGTGCGGATTTTTTCGGCTATTTCCTCGCCGCTGCCAAAGAGTTTGGTGCTGCCGGTTACATCGAGCCAACATTCATCCGGCCCGAATGATTCTACTTTGTCTGTGTAGCGCAGATATATATTTTTTACCACTTTGGAATAGAATGAGTACATATTGAATGTGGGGGACACTATGACTAGGTCGGGGCATTTTTTCTGCGCCTGCCATATCGTCTCGCCCGTGGTCACACCGCATTTTTTTGCAAGCTGGTTTTTGGCAAGGACTATGCCGTGCCTGTCCTCTTTGCTGCCGCAAACGGCAATGCGCTTTGTGCGCAATTCCGGGTGAAGTAAGCACTCTACCGATGCGTAAAAATTATTAAGATCGCTGTGAAGAATTATCCTGTCCATATATAAAATTCCTTCCCGGGTGATAGAAAACCCTTGACAAAATGAGAATGTTGTTGTAAAATAATTGAGAACCGATGTTCACATATATTATAGTGAATTTTGATTCGCTTGTCAAGAGTAAATGTGAACTAAAATTCGCAATTTTCGACAATGTTCGGGAGGTAGGCAATGTTATTCGGAGAAAAGCTGAAAAAGCTCAGGACAGATGCCAATATGTCGCAGGACGAACTTGCGGCGAAGCTTGGCATCACAAGGCGCAGCATAGTGTACTATGAAACAAAGTCACGCTATCCAAAGAGCAGAGATGTCATAGCCGGCATAGCAAGGATATTCAATGTCTCGTCGGATTATCTCATTGACGACAGAGACGAATTTGTCATGAAAGCCGACATTAAATACGGCAGCGACGGAGTGCGTGACGCTCAGCAACTTGTTAATGAAATAGGCGGACTTTTTGCCGGAGGCAGACTCAAGGAAGAGGATAGAGACAAGGTGTTCAAAGCAATATCCGATTTGTACTGGGAGTCCAAGGAAATGAACAAAAAATACTCCTCAAAGAAGAAAGAGAAAATATAATGGAAGCCGAAAAGATATATTCCGCAGCACTGAAACTCAAGAAAAAATATGCCACGGCAGATCCGTTTGAACTGTGCGAATGTGTGGGGCTAAATGTGAGGTATGCCGATATAGGTTCGCTAAAGGGTATGTACAAGTACATAAAAGGCAATTATTTTGTGCTGATTAACGATTCTCTCGACGAACGCTCAAAGACACTTGTGTGTTGTCATGAGCTGTGCCATCATCTTCTGCACAGGGATATTGCAAAAAACATCGGCTTGTATGACACCATGCTTTACGATATGGACGGACGCACGGAGAATGAGGCAAATATGTTTGCCGCGGAGATTATGATAGATGACGCCGACATGGCGGAATATGCCTGTGAGGGGCGCACAGCCGCCGACATGGCCTCAATACTCGGCACGGATATAAACCTGGTGCTGCTAAAAGCCGAGTCGATGAAAAACCGTGGATTTGACATAAATTGCGCTTTGCGTGCACATAGTGATTTTTTGGGCACAAATGATTGATATTAAGCGCCGCTTGTGGTAGAATAATAATTGACGAAAAAATGATAAAAGGAATGAAATAATATGAGTGAATGTACGCACGATTGTTCAAGCTGTTCGGCAAAATGTTCCGACGAGAAAAAGGACTTCATGGAGCCGCCGCACAAGATGAGCAATGTGAGAAAAGTTATAGGCGTTGTAAGCGGTAAAGGCGGCGTGGGCAAGTCCATGGTGACCGCCATGATGAGTGTGCTCATGAGCAGACGCGGATTGCAGGCAGCAGTGCTCGATGCGGATATCACAGGTCCGTCCGTACCGAAAATGTTCGGAATCACCGATAAAGCCTATGCTACCGAGGACGGGCTTATCCCTGTCAGCACCCGCGGCGGAATAGATGTGATGAGTGTAAACCTCTTGCTTGAGAATGACACCGATCCGGTTGTGTGGCGCGGCCCTGTAATTGCCGGAACGGTGAAACAATTCTGGACGGATGTCATATGGACAGATGAGGACATAATGTTTATAGACATGCCTCCGGGAACAGGTGATGTGCCGCTTACGGTGTTTCAATCCATACCCGTTGACGGCATAATTATCGTGACATCTCCCCAGGAACTTGTGTCTATGATAGTCGAAAAGGCTGTCAAAATGGCGGAACTTATGAATATACCGATTATCGGTCTTGTCGAGAATATGTCATATTTCAGATGCCCGGACTGCGGCAAATGTCACAGTATTTTCGGCGAGAGCAATATCGAAAAAATTGCGGATGCGCACGGTATAGAGAACATTGCAAAATTACCGATAGATCCCGAAATTGCGGCACTTGCCGACAGCGGACTTATAGAATCGTTCGGTGGAGATTGGCTTGACAAAATGGCGGACGCGGTGATGAACATTAAAAAATAACAACAAATGAAAGGGCAGACCCATGGGCAGTTTCAAAGGATATCTTATATGCACCGATATGGACAGAACACTGTGCATAGGCAGTGAAGTATGCAAAAAGAATATTGACGCAATAAGGCGGTTTCAGGACGGCGGCGGACTATTTACCGTGTCAACGGGCAGATCGTTTGCGTATATACGGGACACATTTTCAAAAATTTTCACCCCAAACACATATATGATTACCCTCAACGGAACAGTTATTTCCGACTGCACGGACGGCAAAATCATCCGTGAGTTCAGGCTGAATCCTGCTGTTTGTGCCGGTTTGATGAAGATTGCAGACAGATACGACTCGCACATAAACAAACGCTCTGTCTGCGCCGACAGGGAGATAATCGAGTATGGGGGAGTTATGCCCGATGTAATTAATAAGCTTGTGTTTAACATGGATTCCGTCGATGCGACAGCAGCATTGCGCAAGGATATTTTGGCGGCAAGCGACGGCAGCTTTTCCGTGAATCAAAGCTGGGACACCGGGCTTGAGATCATACCCTCGGACAGCGGCAAGGGGGTATGCGTTAAGTATATCAAAAATCTGCTCGGCGATGATGCAAGGATCACTGTGGCAGTGGGCGACTACGAGAACGACATAACCATGCTGTGTGCCGCAGATGTCAGCTACGCCGTTGAAGATGCCTCGCCCGAGGTGATTGCGGCATCTGACAGGCTGACCGTGCCGTGCATGGACGGCTCGATTGCAAAGATAGTAGATGATATAGAGAGGGGAGAACTCGCATGACAAAAACCAATGCCATGAGAATGCTTGACAAGGCAAAAATCAGCTATGAACCGATAGAATATGAAGTTGACGAGAACGATTTGTCCGGGGTACACATAGCGCAGCAGGTGGGACTTGACTGTGCGATGGTTTTCAAAACCTTGGTTGCACGCGGAGATAAAAGCGGGCCGATAGTCATGTGTATTCCCGTCGACAAAGAGATAGACCTGAAAAAAGCGGCTCGGGAGAGCGGCAACAAGAGTGTACAGATGCTCCATGTGAAGGATTTGCCCGGTCTTACGGGATATATCCGCGGCGGTTGCTCGCCGATAGGAATGAAGAAAAAATTTCCGACTTATATAGACGAATCATGCATGAATCACGGCAAAATTACTGTCAGTGCCGGCATGAAAGGGTGTCAGCTGCTTATTGAGCGTGAGAAACTAACCGAATTTGTTGAAGCGAAGATCTGTGATTTAACTGCATAGTAAGGGGATTGCCATGACGGAATTTCAAAAAGAACTGTTTGAACTGCAAGATACGGAGTACAAGCATTTTCACGAAAAGCTGATTCCGACGGTTGACCCGAACACTGTCATTGGCATCAGGACTCCCGTGCTGCGCAAGTTTGCAAAAGAATTTTCAAAGCGCAAAGAGAGTGCACCGTGGATGAAAAAACTGCCGCACAGGTATTATGAGGAGAACAATCTTCATGCGTTTATGCTCGCGGATATCAAAGATTTTGACACCGCCCTTGCCGAGGTTGAAAGGTTTTTGCCCTATGTTGACAACTGGGCGACCTGTGACATGTTTAAGGTGAAAGTTTTCGGCAAAAATGCAGAAAAGCTGTTGCCGAAAATTTATGAATGGCTCGGCAGTGAGCGTACATACACGGTCAGGTTTGCAATCGGACTTTTGATGACATATTTTCTTGACGAAAAATTTTCGGTAGAGTATTCCGACGCAGTGGCGGCGGTTCACTCGGACGAGTATTACATAAACATGATGGCGGCATGGTATTTCGCGACGGCGCTTGCAAAGCAATATGATGCGGTGATAGGTTATTTTGAGGAGAAAAAACTTGATGTGTGGGTGCACAACAAGGCGATTCAAAAGGCTGTTGAGAGTTATCGTGTTACCGATGAAAATAAGGCGTATTTAAGGACGCTGAAAATAAAGAAATGACGGAGATTGTTTTAGATGTGCTGTCTTGCGCGGGCATATTTTATTGTGTACGCATAAAGACCTGTGCCGTCTGTGCATGTGTTTTTTATTCTTGCCGCCTCGGGCAGCAGCGCGGTAGCGCTGAACCCGTCGTCTAAGAATAAGAAACACATACACATCCTTTAACGGAATATTTTCTACGCTTGTTTGCGCAGAAAATGTATACACAAAACTTGCCCACGCTCGACTGTGAACAGAGTCGAGCGTGAGCAAGTTTGATTAAATATTCTTAAGATGTGTTACATCCAATGATTCCTCGTTATACTTCTCTATGTAATCGAGAATCTCGGTTTCATATTCAAACACTTTGAAAAGTTCAAGACATTTTTCTTTCATAAAGCCTTCCTCTGCCGTCACTTTGAGCATGTCAAGCATGGGGTTGTAGTATCCGTTGATATTGAATATAACAATCGGCTTGTTGTGTCTGCCGAGCTGCTTGAGGGTGAGTATTTCGAAAAATTCTTCATATGTGCCTATTCCTCCGGGCGACATGATGAAAGCGTCCGATTTGTCCTCCATTAGCTGCTTGCGCTCGCGCATGGTGTCGGTATAGATAAATTCGTCACAGTTATCGTAGAGCACTCCGTCAACATTGAAAAACCTCGGTGCAATGCCGATTACTCTGCCGCCGCCACTCTTTACTCCGCGCGCCGATGCACCCATAAGTCCCTGGGCACCGCCGCCGAAAACGAGTGAATGTCCGCGCTGTGCCATAAGGGCACCGAGTGCCTCGGTTTTTTCGATGTAAGTCTTGTTGATATCATTGCTTGAAGCTCCGTATACGCATATTGTCATAATGTGCACCTCCTAATAATGTATATGTCTATTTTAACACATAAATCGCAATAGAGCAACACTAAAATCATTATTCTTTTGATTGACTTTAATTTGCATATGTGGTATCATTAAATATGGTGTTTGCAGCGGAAAAATATCCGCTTGCAAGTGCCTGACTACTTTTCAAATACTACAAAAAGGGTGATGTTATATGGTAAGAGCGGTAGTAGGTGCCAACTGGGGCGACGAGGGCAAAGGCAAAATTACTGATTTGCTCGCAAAGGACGCAGATGTTGTCGTTAGATTCCAAGGCGGAGCAAACGCAGGACATACCATTGTCAACGAATACGGAAAATTTGCATTGCATTTGCTTCCGTCGGGCTCGTTTAATTCCAATGTGACAAACATGATTGGCAACGGTGTTGCACTCGATATTCCCGAACTTTTCAAAGAGTACAACGAAATTATAGAGCGCGGCGTGCCGGCTCCGAAGCTGGTTATTTCGGAGAGGGCGCAGGTGCTTATGCCGTATCATATACTTTTTGATACATACGAGGAGGAGAGGCTCTCCGACAGAAAATTCGGTTCCACAAAATCCGGCATTGCGCCTTTCTTCTCGGACAAATACGCAAAAATCGGTTTTCAGGTGTGGGAACTGATGCAGGATGACGACAAGCTTTTCGATAAAGTTAAACGCACACTCGAGATAAAAAATCTCATCCTGGAGCATGTATATCACAAACCGACAATCGATGCAAACGAGCTTTTTGAGACACTCAAAGGTTACCGCGAGATGGTTAGACCGTTTGTCATAAATTCGGTTGAATTTATGCACAAGGCACTCTCTGAGGGCAAGAACATTTTGCTTGAGGGTCAGCTCGGTTCGCTCAAGGATACCGATTTCGGCATATATCCTTTCACGACATCTTCCTCGACAATTGCCGGTTACGGTGCTGTGGGTGCGTGTATACCGCCGTATGAGATCAAGGACATCATAACAGTGGTTAAGGCATATTCATCTGCTGTCGGCGCAGGTGCTTTTGTTTCAGAGATATTCGGCGACGAGGCAGATGAACTCAGACGCCGCGGCGGAGACGGCGGCGAATACGGTGCCACTACCGGCAGACCGAGGCGCATGGGTTGGTTTGACTGTGTGGCTACCCGTTACGGATGCATGGTTCAGGGCACAACTCAGGTTGCGTTCACAGTGCTCGATGTGCTCGGCTATCTGGACAAGATTCCGGTTTGCGTCGGCTACGAGATTGACGGAGAGGTTACGCAGAGTTTTCCGACTACGGATAAACTCAACCGTGCTAAACCCGTGCTTGAGGTGCTTGACGGTTGGAAGACAGATATACGCGGTATAAAGGAGTATGACAAACTTCCGGAGAATTGCCGCAAGTATATTGAGTTTGTTGAAAATAAAATCGGATATCCCATAAAGATCGTTTCCAACGGTCCGGGAAGAAATGATATAATTTTCAGGTGATATCACTGACTCTATTTATGTGTTGGAATATTCCGAATACCGTGCTTTGTTGCCCGGTATTCGGAATATTTAATTTTGCGGACAACTTTACCGATCAAACTATGGGTTGCACAACCTACAACGGGAAAATCCTTGCGAAATTGCCTGATCTCGTGTGCAAGTTATATATTTAATATTTTTGTCTTTCATATGTTTTACGCTTTCGCAGTTTGGGTAATGAAATTTTTTGGTGTTTGTATTTAGTATGTATGTTGTTTCGGAATGATTATTGCTATCAGTCTTTTGAGAAGTGTCATGGTTATCTTCATACTGTGCCGACTTGTCCGCGGCTACGCTCTCTCCGTTAGCATAATTTATTTCAATTCCGGGTTGAACATTATAACAATACACATTAAAACATACACTTTTTCCGTTATCTTCAGTCGAATATCCCTCCATAAGAACGCCGGATGCCAAAAGATTGTTTCCGTCAAAAATCGGCGTTACTCTGTATAAAGCGTGACGATTAGTGCTTTTTATATAGTCGGCGACCATGTTTTCAAAAGGCAGCATACCTTCAATATTCAGATATCGTGTACCTGTTATAAGATTGCGAGCGTCGGCATTATTACCTGTCAGGCGGAAACTTAGCAAGTGACATCTGTTATACAGATAATGCCCGTCAATGTTTTCGTATCGGATTGTATGCCAGCCGGTAGGCTTTATCATTCCGATAGCACCTCTTTCATGTGTCGGCATTAATTCTTTACTGAGATTCGCATAAGCAACACCACATCTTCCGAGTGCGTCCGGACTTGACAGCTTTTCGAAAGATTCGTTTGTTATATCTTTTTCAGTGAAAAACGGCTTATTATCATTAATGACGATATAAGGTTTGCCGACATATTTAGGAAGAGAACCGATATCGAAATTATTGGTGCTGTTTGCTTTTTCAATATTATCAAGTCGAGTATTTACGGATATACTTTGCGTTGATGTTTTCTCGTTCTGAATTAATGTGTCGGTAGTCGAGATACTGCTTGTGATGCATAACAGTGTAACAACAAACGCGATAATTGTTTTGTATGTTTTCATTTCATAAACCTCTTTCGCAATGAATAATAAGTATATATATTATGCTAATAATACTTTCAAAAGAATTATTAAGTCAATATAATCACTCACAGAGAACATCATAACACAAATAACCCCTTTTGGCAACCACTTTGTGATATCTGAAAGTGTATAATACATATGAAAGTAGGTGTTGGCAATGAATATGGAATTTGTGCGGAACAGAATTGCTTTTCTGCGCACGGCAAAAAATATCTCGGCAAGAGAATTGAGTTTGAGACTTGGGCAGTCTGTAGGATATATAAACCATATTGAAATCGGCACATCTAATCCGTCAATAGAAATGCTGTTTTATATTTGCGAAGAATTAGGTGTGACGATGAGCGAATTTTTTGAAGAAGATAATAAATATCCGCTTTTGGTAAATGAGATACTTCAATTGTCAAAAACACTGAATAAGAGTTCACTTGAAAGTGTAATATCTGTGATGAAAAATTTATCGGATAAAAAATAAAGCGCTGACTTGCGGGGTCAGCGCTTTATTTTTTATGTTCGCTTTGTCATAACGGGCTGTTTGCAATCACGATTGGAGAGAGCATTATTTTTTCAGTGCGTCAATATATTTTTGCGTATACTGCGGCGAATTGCCGGAATCATAAACCCCATTGGGTATCTGCAGATATTTGCCCGGATCTGTCTTTACTCCGTCAAGCGAAAGTTCAAAATCCAGATGGATGCCGGTTGAATGGCCCGTGCAGCCCATTTCGCCGATCAAATCACCGGCATTTACTTCATCTCCGACATTCACGCTCACCACGGAAAGATGGCTGTATCTGATCTGTGCGGACTGCCCGTCAATCGGTTCGTCCGATTCCACAAGGACGAAGTTTCCATACCCCCACGCACAGCACGAATCGTCCTTTGGATAGTCGTGGGTACATTCGGTATAAATCTCAATTACCGTGCCCGATGCGGAGGCGACTATCGGCGCGCTCTGCTCGCCGGTGATGTCTATGCTCTTGTGTCCTCTGCCGTCACCGAAACCGCTGCTTATTCCGGCGGACGACGGTACGGGCCAGAGGAGGGACACGGTTTTTCCCTCAAGCAAAGTCTTGTGAGTCTCTGTTATATAGTCTGCCGTCTCATATGTCAAATCCTCTGCCGATGCTAAAATCGGCATACCCTTGCCGAAATAATAAACCTTTAATCCGAGCAAATCGGTAAGTGCCCTGAGGGGCACATACATTCTGTTGTTTCTGATAAGATTTTTTTCGGAGTATTTTTTCTCCATCCCGTTTATTATCACCGAATCACTGTCTGCCGTTGCAACAATGGTGTTTTTGCCGACTGTTGCGGTGGCGGTCCTTGCGTCATTGTTCCACTTGAGTTTGCCGCCGGGGATTGATTCAATGTTTTTCACCGGCACCATTGTTGTGCCGCCGGGGGTGATGACCGGTTCGTCGCTTGAAACCTCCGAGCCGCAGATGACGGCTTTCTTTGAGCCGACGGAGAGAATCAGGCATTTCTTCACAGTCTCATCTGCCGCTTTAATCTCATCTTCGGTCATCTCTTTAGCGTTATTCCAACCGAGAGTGAGTCGGTCGGCTGCGATAAATCCGTAAATTCCGTTGCTCTCGCAGAGGTAAAAATCTGCGTATTTGAGCAGAACATTGACATTTTGACCGTATTTCACTTTGCCGATCGTCTCGCTGAAGTTGCCGGGATATTGAGTCATGGCGGCATAGGAAAAATCCGTGTCGCTGCCGCTTATTACATATGCGGTCGAATTGATGTCAAACGGTTTGACAAAGTTTTCGGATATGAAACCGCTGCGCAGTTCTCCATCGGTGCACACAGCATCGGCGCGGAAAAATCCGTTTTCATTGCCGTTTGTCTCAATCGGCACAAACATATCCACCGCAGAGACCACCGGAGCGCCAAGTGACGCCTCGCCGCGCAGATTGACGGGAGACAGATCGTTTTCCGTCTGCGGTGCGGTCAGGGCATTAGTCTGAGCCGACGCACCGGAGAATAACAGAAGTATTGAGAATACAAGAATTGATGATTTTTTCATATGTATTATCCTTTGCTTGTTAATTTATCTGCTTGCAACTGCTTTGCCGACAGAGAATAAAATCAGCATTGCAAGGTTTGCCACGACTATTGCCGCGCCTGTTGGCAGATCGTAAGCATAAGAGGCGTACATTCCTATGCAAAAACACACGACCGACAAAACCGCCGAGCACACCGTGACGGAGCGAAAACTCTTGCACAGCCGCATTGAAGTGACGGCAGGGAAGATTATCAGCGCCGATATGATGAGTGTGCCCATCATTCTCATGCCGAGAACAATCGTTACTGCCGTGAGCACGGCTATGAGCATATTGTAAAATGGAACATTGGTGCCGCTTGCACGGGCGAATGTCTCATCAAAAGTCACGGCAAAAATGCGGTTGTAATACACAGCATACAGCGAAATAACAACAACCGAGAGCACTACGGAGACTATGACATCACTGCCGCTTGCGGCAAGCACACTGCCGAAAAGATAGCTGTAGAGGTCGGTATTGAGTCCTTTTGTCACTGAGACGGAAATAACTCCGACTGCGAGTGCCGAGACGGAGAGTATGCCGATTGCAGAGTCACCCTTGATTTTGCCCGATGTGTTCATGCGCAGAATGAGCACCGCGGCTATGATGACAACGGGGATGGTGAGTTTCATCGGCGACATACCGAGGGCAGTCGCCACGGCAAGTGCGCCGAATCCGACATGAGACAGGCCGTCACCGATCATGGAGTAGCGTTTGAGCACGAGCGTCACGCCGAGCAGGGCACAGCAGAGCGACACCAATATGCCGACGGCAAGCGCTCTCACCATGAAGGTGTAGGAAAACATTTGTATTATACTGTCAATCATCGGCGCCACCTCCGAGATATATTTTTCCGTATTTGCTTTTTTTGTAATTATCTGCGGTATCAAATATATATCCGCTGTGGGTTAAGTGGAGAATATGAGTGGCATATTCCGACACAGCCTCTATGTCGTGTGACACCATGATGACCGTTATTCCGGATTTGTTTATATCATTTATCACAGAGTAAAAATCCTCGGTGATTATCGGGTCAAGGCCTGCGGTGGGCTCATCGAGTATGAGCAGTTTGTCTGTGGCGCACATTGCTCTTGCAAGCAGCACGCGTTGTTGCTGACCGCCGGACAGCTCATGGTAGCAGGTGTTTTTTAGATTTTCCGCTTTTAAGATGCGCAGTGCGTCGAGGGCTTTTTTCTTGTGAGCGGCGGTATAGAACGGCAAAAATCCAAGTTTGTTCTGACAGCCGGAGAGAACCGTCTCAAACACAGACGACGGGAAATCTCTCTGCACCCGTGTTTGCTGCGGCAGATAGCCTATCTCGTTTTTGGAAAGTCCGTCGCCGTATTCCAGAGAGCCGCCCGACGGAGAAATGAGCGAGAGCAGTGCTTTAATAAGCGTGCTTTTGCCGGAGCCGTTTTCGCCGATGACACACAGATAATCGCCTTTGGAAACCGCAAAAGAAAGATTGTCCACGACGGTTCTGCCATCATATGCAAGTGATATATTGTTTGCTTTTATCAGCGGCATCAGTTAATCGCCTCCTTTAAGTTGTTTATGTTATTACGCATTATGTCAATATATGTCACACCGGATTCAAACTCATCTGCCGTTACATTGTGGCAGGAATGAAACAGGAGTTTTTTTGCCTTTGTGGATTCGCACACCAGATCGGCAACCTTTTCATTTGAAAACTCACGATAGAAAACTACCGGTATGTTTTCGCTGCGAACCTTATCTATGAGGAAAATAAGCGTTGACGGAGACGGCTCGGTCTCAGACGCACATCCGGGGAAAGCCGCATAGTATTTCAAGCCGTATTCCTCGGTAAAATATCGAACGGGAAATCTGTCGGCAAAGACAATTGTTTTGCGCACGGCATTTTTGACGGTGTCGGCGGCAAGAATGTCAAGCTCGTTTATCTTTTTGACATAATTTGCGCAGTTTTCTCTGTATGTATCGGCATTTGCGCTGTCTGCCGCGCACATATAATCACACAGGCTGTTGCAGATGATTGCAGCATTTTTCAGAGATGTCCACACATGCTCGTCATATTCAAGTTCGTGGTCGTGGTCATCATGGTCGTGGTCATCATGGTCGTGGTCATCATCGTGGTGTTCTTCATCTTCGGCGTGGCTGTGACTGTGCTGCATCCCCTCGGTTATCTCTTCCGACACGGTCGGTACAAGGTCTGTCAGAGCGACGGCTGTCACATCGGACAGTTCATCTGATTGAAGAAGTTTTTGCACCCATGCATCGGAATCGCCGCCGGCATACACAAATAATGCCGCGTGCGAGACAGTGATTATATCTGACGGTGACGGATCGTAATTATGGCTCTCACTGCCGGGGCGTATCAGCATACGCACATCCGCGCGGTCGCCGCATATTTGTCTTAAAAAATCATATTGCGGAAATATGGTCGCTATTACAAGCGGTTTGTCGCCTTGCGAAAAATCTTCGTGAACGGTGCCGCAGCCGCACAGCAGGAGAATCACCGCAATAATTGCTGTTATGCGTTTAGCTTTCATATCTTTCCGCCTTTCGTTAAAATATATCGTGTTTATAATATTCTTCCTCAAGTTCCTTTTTGTTTTCTTTTATATAGTCAAATGTGTATTTTTCGCCCTTGTCACGAATCATGGCAAGAAGTTTTTCTATGGCGTCAGATGTTGCCGGGTGAATGATTCTGTTAGGCTTGCCCCGCAGAAAGTATTCGATCGGATGGGAGTCGGTGTAGTTTTCGCCTTGATACACCTTGCTTGCCGCAAGTCTGTCGCAGAGCATCTCAAGCAGATATTTGTACGGCATACGCACCGGCATTATCCTGTGCTCCTTTTTGTTATAGTCCGTCCAGTATTCAAAGTGGTGCTTGTTGCGCCCCTTGTGGTGGAGCCAAGCCGCGGAGTATCCGTGATTTTCGCGCTCAATTTCGTTTGGACTGCGTTTCCCCTGGGCATAGTAACGGACGCCCGCAAAAAACTCGGTGGGAGAGAATTTTGACATATCGTGCATTATTCCCTGTCTAATGAGTCCGAGCCTTGCGGCGTGGATAAAAACAAGTCTTTTGTGGTTGAGTATCGTGGACAGATGTCCGAAAAATGCGTTCATAAATATTGCTCCGTACATATTGATTAAAACAGCGAATGGGGTACTGTTTTTTCTGTTCAGTACCCCATATTTTTTGCTTTATATATTAAGAGTTCTCTTTGCGGTTTCATCCTTGATTTTTGCTATGAAGTCCTCAACGGATGACGAACCGAGGTCACCTTCATGGCGCGAGCGAACCGAGATATTGTTCTGTTCTATCTCTTTGTCACCCAGGATAACCATGTAGGGCACTTTTTCAAGCTGAGCCTCTCTTATCTTATAGCCGAGTTTCTCGTTTCTGTAGTCTGCCTCGGCTCTTATGCCGCTGTCACGCAGTGACTTTGTAATTTTTTCGGCATAATCGAAGTGCTTTTCGGATACCGGGATAATCTGAACCTGTGTCGGCGCAAGCCATGTCGGAAAAGCACCGGCATATTTCTCGATAAGCAGAGCAAGAGTCCTCTCATAGCATCCGATCGATGTTCTGTGTATGATGTATGGATTCTTCTTTGTGCCGTCGGAATCAGTGTATTCCATGCCGAATTTTTCGGCGAGCATCTGGTCTATCTGTATGGTTATGAGGGTATCCTCTTTGCCGAATACATTTTTGATTTGTATGTCGAGCTTTGGACCGTAGAAAGCTGCCTCATCTATGCCGATTTTGTACGGAATCTTGAGGTGATCCAGGATTTTTGCCATTGTGCCCTGTGCCTCGTCCCACTGCTCGGCGGTGCCGATGTATTTCTCAGTATTGTCGGGATCCCACTGAGAAAATCTGTATGACACATCTTCTTTGAGTCCGAGAGTCTCGAGCATGAAATTGGTCATTTCCAGACAACTGCGAAATTCCTGCTCCAGCTGATCCGGTCTGCACATGAGGTGACCCTCGGAGATGGTGAACTGTCTCACACGGATAAGACCGTGCATCTCACCGGACGCCTCGTTTCTGAAAAGCGTGGATGTCTCGTTATATCTCAGCGGCAGATCTCTGTAACTTCTCGGTCTGTTCAGATATGCCTGATACTGGAATGGGCATGTCATCGGGCGCAGCGCAAACACTTCTTTGTCGTCCGGGTCGCCCATGACGAACATTCCGTCAAGATAGTGATCCCAATGACCCGAGAGCTTGTATAAATCGGATTTTGCCATATACGGTGTTTTGGTGAGCAGCCAGCCGTGCTCATATTCATAGTCCTCGACAAATCTTTGCAGAATCTGTATGACCTTTGCGCCCTTTGGCAAGAGTATGGGCAATCCCTGACCGATGATGTCAACCGTGGTGAAGAAACCAAGCTCTCTGCCGAGTTTATTGTGGTCGCGCTTCTTAGCCTCCTCCTGTTGAGTGATGTAAGCGGCAAGTTCTTCTTTGTCTGTGAATGCCGTGCCGTAGATGCGGCGGAGCATCTTGTTGTGCTCGTCACCTCTCCAATAAGCGCCGGTCACGCTCATAAGCTTGAATGCCTTTACCGCACGGGTTGAAAAGAGGTGAGGACCAGCGCACAGGTCGACAAAATCGCCCTGCTTGTAGAAGGTGATTTCCTCTCCCTCGGGCAGATCTTCTATAAGTTCCACCTTATACGGCTCATCCTTTTCCTTCATGAGTTTTATTGCCTCATCGCGGGACAGAGTGAATCTTTCGAGACGGAGATTTTCTTTGACAATCTTTTTCATCTCGGATTCGAGCTTTTTAAGGTCATCGGCGGTGAAGCCTTCTTCTCTGTCGAAATCATAGTAAAAACCGTTGTCGATAGCCGGGCCGATGGCAAGTTTAGTCTCCGGATAGAGGCGCTTAACAGCCTGTGCCAGTATATGCGATGCGGTGTGGCGAAGTATACGCTTTCCCTCATCCGTTGAAAAATCGAGTACGGTCACGGTGCAGTCGGCGTCCAAAGTTCGGGTGAGTTCGGTCACCTCACCGTCAACAAGCGCACCCAGAGCGATTTTTGCCAGCTCGGAGTCGTACGCTTTGATGGCATCATAGACTGTGAGACCGTTTTCAATCTCAACTGTTTTTGAGTCATTAAACGCAATTTTAATCATAACTTTCCCTCCGCATTAATCAGTGAATTATACAAATATAATCGTATAACCCTAATTATAATACGAAAAAAATGTTAAGTCAAGAGCGACGGAACGATTATTCGCGTTTATTAATCAAATTTTAATATTTTGTCGGATTTTTTGTCGAAAATTAAAAACCTTGACAGAAAAATATAGGCTTGATATAATAGAATAGCTAATGAATCGGCGATTGGAGATTATATGTTATGATAAAAAACTTTTTTAAGCTGCTTGGCGCCCACGCGGCGTGCTCACTTGGGTGTTTTCTGTTTGTTATGATGTTTCCGGGGATTATAGATTTTCGTCTCGGAGAAGTGCTCTACAGCTTGCTTGCGATAGTGGTGCTGTTTGATGTGTTCTTTACCTGCACATGGAACATTGCCAATCATAAACGCAAGATGATAAAGATACACAACAATCATCTCGGTGAGGGCGAGGCGGAGCAAAAGATGACCTACAGGGACGGTTATGTGCTTGCGGCGGCGTACACGGTGTTTAACGCGGTTATCCTGGTTTTTTCGATAATCTTTGCAGATGTGACATCGGGGCTTTCCACAATGGTGTTCCGTACATGGTTTTGCGAGTTTGTGGTCGGGTTTGCCTACAGTGTGCGCCATGTGAATTACCTTAGCGCGGCAATTGCAATTTTTCCCCTTATCCCGATTATTGCGGGTTATATCGGCGGAGCGAACAATGTCAACGCTATTGAAAATTTCATGACCAAGCTTGTGTATAAAAATAAAAAAACAAAATAATAATCACTCCCGAGACGGAATATAATTTCGTGAGGGAGTGATTTTTTTGTTTTTGACGCTTAGAAAGTATGATATAATAACCTGCATTGCGGCTGTCATCTTTGCGGCCCTGACGGTGGCATATGTAAAGACGGGCAGCGAAACAGTAGTTACCAATGCAATTCCCGTCAATACCAAGGTGATAGTGCTTGATGCCGGACACGGACAACCGGACGGCGGTGCGGTGGGAATTGCGGGTACCGTTGAGGAGGGGCTGAATCTTGATATAACACTGCGGCTGCAAAAACTGCTCGAGAGCAGCGGGGCGTATGTCTTGCTGACTCGTGCCGACGAGAACGCCGCTGCGGATGACCTTGACGCAAAAATAAAAGAAATCAAGCGCACTGACCTGAAAAACCGGCGCGAGTTCAAAGAGGGTGAGCATTGCGACGCCTTTGTGAGCATACATATGAACAAGTTTGCCGACAGCCGCTACAAAGGGGCACAGGTGTTCTATGCGTCAGCTCCGGATGAGAGCCGCATCCTCGGGGAGTGTCTGCAAGATAAGCTGATAACTCTGCTCGATTCATCCAACAACCGTGTCGCCAAGCCGGCGGAAAAGGGCATTGTGATACTCAAGGAAAGCAGTGTGCCGTCAGTCATCGCAGAGTGCGGATTTTTATCAAATGCCGAGGAAGAACGCCTGCTCTCTACGGATGAATACCGCGACAGGGTAGCATATGCGCTGTTTTTGGGAATATGTGATTTTTTCGACAAGGTCAAATAAATACAGAGGTTCGGGGGTATGCCGTGCGCACGGTTCCCCCCGAACTTATTTTGAAAAATCACTTATTGCACATTCGTTATAATTACCGTCCGGGTTGCGTCATCCCATTCCACCTCCGCGCCGAGACTTTCACTGATTGCGCGCACGGGGACAAGCGTCCTGTCACCGACAAGCTGCGCAGGGGCATCAAGGATTTTTTCGTTTCCGTCGACTGTCATGCGCTCACTGTCTATTTTTAATCTGATTACAGTACCGCCTCGTTTTGCCGTCACGGTTTGGGTGGATTCGTCCCAATCTACGGTTGCACCGAGGGATTCAAAGATTTTTCGCATCGGCACCATGGTGCGGTCGTTGATAAGCATAGGCTCGGTGTCAAAAGAGAGAGTTTCTCCGTTGAGAGTGACGGATATGCCGTCGGGTGCGGCTGCGCCCGGGTCGGGTGCACCGCCGAAGCGGATTGCGTTGCCGCTTTTTACGAAGGTGTAGTTCTTGTCGTAATTGTATGCCCAAATGCGCACAGTGTGTTCTCCGTCGGCAAGTGAGCGGATATTCAGACTGCATTTATACGGAATCTCGCCCGAACAGTGATACCAATTGCCGTCTATAGCGTAGTTTACAGACAGAGTGTCGGTGCCCGGTATGTGCGCAAGGGTGTATAAATTCACATTTCCTGCGCTGTCCGCTGCGAGAGTTTCACCGCCGTTTGCCGGAGTGAACACAAATTGCGGATTGCCGTTTGCACTGCGGATATATGCGCCGCTGCTTGCAGCCTCGGCAAAAATGCTCTCTGCGTAGGCATATCCGGATATATCGAATTTCTCCGTTTCATCCGCTCTGTGTGTGTTGAAGTAGTTTATCATTTTAATCTGCGGAAACTTCATAATCGTATTCCAGAGCAAATTGCGAAGTCGGGGCGTTGACCATGTTTCCAAGTTTTCGCCGTAACTGTTGCTTATCGCCACGCCCGATTCCGACAGCATGAGCGGTTTGTTAATGTTGTTCTTGCGCATAAACTCAATTATCGGTTTTAGACGGTTTGTTGACCATGCGTTGTCGCCCGTCATGAAATACACTTGGCTTTTTGGATCGGCATTGGGATTTCCCTGAAAATACTTAATCGAATAACAGCTCACACCAATCCAGTCTACATACTCATCACCGGGATAAAAATATTCAAAGGGTCTGTCGAGCGCACCAAGGTCATTCGGCGACCACACAGTCGCAAAATTCGGGTATTGGTGCACCATGTCGGCAACATTGCGAAAGACGCTTTTGTACAGTTCCGGGTCATCTCCGAGTGCCGACACATTCATCTCGTTTGCAAATCGGATAAACATCGGCTTGCCGTATGTGTTCAGCGTATCGAGTACATTTTTGACATGATTCAAGTCGACAGAAGACATATCGAACACTGTCCAGCCGACCATGGCAACGCTGTCGGAATTTTTTATCATGTTGTTTGCCGGATAGTACAGATCATCCTGACCCATGTCCTGAATATAGGTCAGATATGATCCGAGAGGAGCAAATTTGTCCGATGTCTCGGCAATCATGCCTATGTATGCACCGGCGCGCGGTTCAAGGCGTGCGCCGTAGTACGGGGCGTTTTGTAAGCTGCCCTCGGTGTAGAGTTCAAAATCCGCCTCGCTTACCATTGCCTGCTTTTCCGCAAGCAGAGCGCCCCAGTCCGGCGTCGGGAAGGTGAATGCATATGCCGATGTGCAAAGCAGCGACACGGCTGTGCAGAGTGATACTAAAAACTTTTTCATTCTTTTTCCTCGTTTCTGTGTGTAATGTCAATATGAATATTTTAGCACATTTTTGATTATATGTAAAGCATGGGGTTGAATATGATAAGATTTTGTGGTAGAATGGTAGGCGGCGGTTAAAATCCGCACCGGAACATTTTTTGTAAGACGGCGAATCGGCTCGGTGGTACATATTTTATTCGGAATGAATGAAGTTTTGTGCCGTCTGTGTATGTGTTTTTTTTATTCTTGACGCCTGCGTCGAAACAAGCAGCGCATCGTGCGCTGCAAATCGGGAGATTTACAGCTTACTCGCTTTGCTGTTTCTCCTTCTTCCCAAAAAGGCGCGCTACGCTACCACCTTTTTGGGAGCCCTGCGCTGAACTCGTCGCCTAAGAATAAAAAACACATACACATCCTTTGACGGGATACTTTCCTCATGCGGCAGTGCAGAACTTGCTCGCACAAAATAAAATATATACCCCTCGCCTTTGAGTAAATTATACTTGGCATGAAAGTATCCGTCTGTTTGATGAATAGGGTAAATGTGACATAAGGAGATTTTACATGAAAATTGTGATTCTGGATGCCGCCACTGTCGGCGGAGATGTGAGTTTTGAAAAATTCGAAAAGATAAAAAATATCGACTCGGTTGTGAAGTATGATGCCACGCCGGCGGAACTTGTGGCGGAGCGCATTGCGGATTGCGATGTGATTATACTCAACAAAGTTAAGTTGAATGAGACAAACCTTTGCAGCGCATCAAAGCTGAAACTCATCTGCATAACAGCCACAGGTTATGACAATGTTGATACACGCTACTGTGCGGCACACGGAATTGCCGTGTGCAATGTGGTGGGTTATTCTTCGCACAGTGTGGCTCAGGTAACTGTTGCGGCAGTGCTCGGCCTTGCAAACCACATTGGCGAGTACGACAGATATGTAAAAGACGGCAGTTACACTTGCGGCGGTGTGCAGAATCATCTGTCGCCTGTGTATCACGAGCTGTGCGGCATGACATGGGGCATAGTAGGTCTCGGCGGCATAGGCACGGAGGTTGCAAAGATTGCCCGGGCAATAGGCTGTCGGGTAATCGGATTTAAGCGAAAACCGATTGACGGCATTGAGTGTGTTCCGCTTGACGAGCTGATGAGGAGATCTGACATAATAACTATTCATCTGCCGCTGAGTGATGAGACATCCGGTATAGTGAGCCGCGACATGATATCGCTTGCCAAGAAAAATGCAATAATTTTCAATGCCGCTCGCGGGGCGGTGTGGGATGAGGCTGCGGTTGCGGATGCCGTGCTCTCCGGCAATGTTGCGGCGATGGGTGCCGATGTTTATTCAACGGAACCGTTCGGCGCCGACCACCCTTTCACAAAACTGCTCTCACTTGACAATGTGTGTCTGCTGCCGCATATGTCGTGGGGCGCATATGAATCGCGTGTGCGTTGTCTGGACGAAATTGTACTTAACATAGAGGCGTTTTTTGACGGGAAAATCCGTTGCAGAGTTGACATATAAAAGGAGTGTGCAAAATGGATATTATATTATTCTTGAAAACCTGCCTGCTGGGAATAGTTCAGGGCATAACCGAGTGGCTGCCGGTAAGCAGCACCGGGCATCTTATTCTTGTGAATCGGTTTCTGAATCTCGGTATGGATAAAGAGTTTATGGATGTGTTCGATGTAGTAATACAGTTCGGTTCGATACTCGCTGTCATTGTTATATATTTTCACAAATTAAATCCCTTTTCACCGAAAAAGACCGGTTTTGAAAAAACTCAGACATTTCAACTTTGGGCAAAGGCAATAGTTGCTACACTGCCTGCCGCAGTGATAGGCTTGCTTTGTGACGACTTCATCGACGCTCATTGCAAGACGCCGTTTGTCATAGCGGCGGCGCTCATTATCTACGGTGTGCTTTTTATACTTGTGGAAAACCGGGGAACTCAGCCGAAGTTTGATAATCTTGATACACTGCCGTACAAAATTGCTGTCCTCATAGGCTGTTTCCAGGTACTCTCACTCATACCCGGCACATCGAGATCGGGTTCCACCATTCTCGGTGCGATTATCCTCGGTACAAGCAGATATGTGGCGGCAGAGTTTTCTTTCTTTATGGCGATACCTGTCATGTTTGGTGCGAGCGCACTAAAGTTGCTTAAGGCGGGAGCAGCATTTGGTTCTGCGGAGATTGCCGTGCTCCTTGTCGGCATGGTGACGGCGTTCTTGGTGTCAATTGTCGCCATCAAACTGCTTATGGGGTATATAAGAAAGCACGATTTCAGGGTATTCGGCTACTACAGAATAGTGCTCGGTATATTGGTTATTTTGTATTTTTCGATATTTGCATAGGAAGTGCGTGTTCGAGTCTCGCTTGCCTAAACAAAATCGCCGCACAAAGATTTTTCATCTCGTGCGGCGGTTGTTTTTTTATTTGTCTTTAAGCAAATCGCGTATCTCGGTGAGGAGTTTTTCTTCATTCGAGATCTGCGGTGCTTCTTCTTTTTCTTCTTCCTCTTTATGCTTCATTCGGTCCTTTGTGTTGTTCACCAATTTTATAAAAAGAAAAACCGAAATTGCTATTATAAAGAAGTCAACCACATTTTGAATAAAGTTGCCGTAGAGTATCTGTGCGGATTTATCTGTACCGAGCGTTATTTTGAGGTCCTTGAAATCCACGCCGGATGTGATGTAGCCGAAAATCGGCATTATTATATCATTGACGAGTGACGATACGATTTTTCCGAAAGCGCCGCCGATGATGACGCCGACAGCCATATCGACAACATTTCCCTTAAATGCAAATTTTCTAAATTCTTCCCACATTTGACAAAACTCCTTTTTCGTTTGTTACGAAAAATATTGTATAACATAAAATTTTGTTTGTCAATTCATTAATTGAAAATTGATAAAAAATCCTTGTTAAACACATAATATAACCGGTGATTATATTGTCAGAATTAATTATAAACGGCGGTCATCCGCTGACAGGAAATGTGAATATATGCGGTTCGAAAAACGCCGCATTGCCGATTATGGCGTCGTGCGCCGCCGTTAGCGGAAAAATTATACTGAAAAATATTCCGCATTTGTCCGATGTGGACGAAATGACGGCGCTGCTCAGGTGTTTTGGCTGTGATGCTTCATTTGAAGGCGATTCGCTTGTCATCTGTGCAGACGGTATAGATAATCTCATCTCCCCCTATGAATTGGTGACAAAATTTCGGGCGTCTTTTCTTGTGTCGGGTGCGCTGCTTGCAAGATTCGGCTATGTGCGCATATCCCTGCCCGGCGGCTGCCGCATAGGGACACGCCCGGTCGATCTGCACATTAAGGGACTCTGCCTCATGGGCGCACAGTCGCAGATGGGTCACGGATTCATGGAGTTTCGCGCAAAGCGGCTGCACGGAGCAAAAATCTATCTTGACTTCCCGTCCGTAGGAGCGACGGAGAATCTCATGACGGCGGCTTGCCTTGCCGAGGGGGTGACGGAGATAGAAAACGCGGCCACAGAGCCGGAAGTGACCGACCTTGCCAACTTCCTTATTAAATGCGGCGCTCATATTGACGGTGCAGGCACGGAGCATATAACGGTAAACGGCGTGGACGGGCTGAGGGCGTGCGAATACAGCATAATTCCCGACAGGATAGAGGCAGGCACTTTCATGGTTGCCGCGGCGTGCACAGGCGGCAATGTGAGTATAACAGGTGCCTTGTCCGAACATCTAAACCCGATTATCGCAAAGCTGCGCGAGATGGGCGTGACGGTTGAGGAAAAGCAAGAAGTCATCACCGTGGCAAAGAGCGGCACCATAAAGGCGACCGACATTAAAACTTTGCCGCACCCGGGGTTCCCGACGGATATGCAGTCGGTGTTTTCGGCGCTCATGTGCTATGCCGAGGGGACGGGAATAATAACCGAGACGGTGTTTGAAAACAGATTTATGCATATGACGGAGCTTATGCGTATGCATGCCAACATAAAAATCGACGGCAGAAGCGCTGTCATAGAGGGCTGCAGCTCGCTTGACGGGGCAATGGTGACGGCGACGGACCTGCGCGCCGGTGCTGCGCTTGCCATAGCCGGCATGGCGGCATTGGGCACAACACGGATAGAATCGGCAGAACTCATATGCCGCGGATACGAAAATTTTGACCGAAAACTGCGCTCTCTCGGCGCCGATATAGAGTTCAGATAAATAATATTGCAATATTGCTTGTCTTTGCTTGACATTTGGGCAATTTTTATGTAAAATATATCTTATATAGCTATGACTTGTTTGCATAGCCGATTATGAATCGGGAGGTATTTTTATGATCATAAAAGCGCCCAAGGGTACGATGGATGTTGTTCCCGAGAATTCTTTCAAGTGGCAATTTATTGAAGATAAAATCAGAGAAATAACAAAGGAATTCGGCATATCCGAAATCCGCACACCTGTGTTTGAACACACAGAGCTTTTTCAGCGCGGCGTGGGCGACACGACCGATGTGGTGGAAAAAGAGATGTATACTTTCAATGACAAGGGGGACCGCAGCATTACTCTGCGTCCCGAGGGCACTTCCGGTGCGGTGCGACTGTTTATAGAGCACGGATTATTCAACAACCCAATGCCGATAAAGACATTTTATCTGACGAGCTGTTACAGATACGAAAAGCCGCAGGCAGGCAGGCTGAGAGAATTTCATCAGTTCGGCGTGGAGTACTTCGGTACACAGAACCCGAGTGCTGATGCAGAAATGATGCAATTGCCGATGCTTTTGTATCGCCGATTGGGTCTTAAAGGGCTCACACTCAACATAAACAGCATCGGCTGCCCCAAATGCAGAAAGGCATATAACGAAAAACTGCGCGAATATCTCAGCGGTCACTACGACGAACTGTGTGACACCTGCAAGAGCAGATATGAGCGCAACCCGATGAGGATTCTTGACTGCAAGAGCCCGGTTTGCAAGCAGATTGCAAAGGGTGCGCCGCTGCTGATTGACAACATATGTCAGGAGTGTGAGGCTCACTTTGAACAGGTAAAAAAATACCTTGAAGCAGTCGGGATGGACTACGAGATAGATCCGTACATAGTGCGCGGACTGGACTACTACACAAAGACCGTGTTTGAGATAACCGCGCAGAACAAAAACTCCAACAACACCATATGCGGCGGCGGAAGATATGACGGACTTGTGGAGGAACTCGGCGGAAACGCAACTCCGGCTTGCGGATTTGCCCTCGGCATGGAAAGGCTGCTGCTTACCATGGAGGAACAGGGGATAGAGATTCCCGACACAAGCAATGTAAAGATATTTGTCGGCAGCATGGGCGAGCAAAGCTCGATGTTTGCGCACAGGCTTGTGCAAGAACTGCGGAGCATTGGTGTGAGTGCGGAGCGCGACCACATGGACAGAAGTGTAAAAGCACAGCTTAAGTATGCCAACAAGATAAGAGCGGAGTATGTGATAGTGCTCGGCGATGATGAGATAGAGAGCGGAAAAGTCAAGCTGAAGAACATGGCTAAGGGTGAAGAAATCACGGTTGACGCAACCGCAGAGGCAATTGCAAAAGAAATTGAATAAGATATAAATACTCGGAGGAGAAACAAAATGTTTGAAACAATTGACGGAATCAAGCGCACGCACAAATGTGCGGCGCTGAGCAAAAAAAACATTGGTGAAGATGTGGTTCTCATGGGATTTACCAATTCCGTGAGAAACCTCGGCGGACTGATATTTATCAATCTGCGTGATGTGTCTGGCATAATCCAGTGTGTATTCGGCACCGACGATGCGGCGATGTACGAAAAAGCGGCAAAGGTGCGTGACGAATTTGTCATAGCCGTGTGCGGAAAGGTTGCCGCAAGAGACGAATCGGCAGTCAACCCCAATATGGCGACGGGTGACATTGAGATTGTGGCAACGGAACTGCGCATACTCTCCACGGCAAAGACGCCACCGTTCTACATCGTGGAAAACAGCGATGTAAAGGAAGATTTGCGTCTTACATACAGATATCTCGATCTGCGCCGCCCGGATATGCAGCGCAGACTCATCATGAGGAGCAGGATTGCAAACATAGTGCGCAACTTCTTTACCGAAAACGATTTTTACGAGATAGAGACGCCGATACTCATGAAGAGTACCCCCGAGGGCGCAAGAGACTACCTTGTGCCGAGCCGTGTGCACAACGGAAAATTCTATGCTCTGCCGCAGTCGCCGCAGATATACAAGCAGTTGCTCATGATATCCGGCATGGACAGATATTTTCAGATAGCAAAATGCTTCCGGGATGAGGATTTGCGTGCCGACAGACAGCCGGAGTTCACACAGATTGACGAGGAATTGTCTTTTGTGAATATGGACGATATACTCTCACTCAACGAACAACTCATTGCGCGCATTTTCAAGGAGATTAAGGGCATAGAGATTAAAACTCCGTTCCTGCGTATGCCCTATGCCGAGGCTATGGACAGATTCGGTTCGGACAAGCCGGACACAAGATTCGGTCTGGAGATAAAGAATATCTCTGACGCAGTGGCGAACTGCGGATTTAAGGTATTTTCAGACGCTATAGCAAACGGAGGCTCGGTAAGGGCGATTAACGCAAAGAACCTTGCGGACAAAATCTCGCGCAAGAATATTGATGCACTCCAGGAATTTACCAAGACATACAAGGCAAAGGGGCTTGCATGGATTAAACTCAACGCCGACGGCGTGCAGTCTCCGATTGCCAAGTTCATGAGTGATGACGAGATGAAAGCAATCCTTGACAAAACCGAAGCAGAGGTAAATGATGTAATTTTTATCGTTGCGGACAAGGACAAGGTTGTGTTCGATTCTCTCGGCGCACTCAGAATAGAGGTTGCAAAACAGCACGGACTCATTGACCCCGATAAGTACAATCTGCTTTGGGTAACAGAGTTTCCGCTGCTTGAATACAGCGAGGACGAGGGCAGATTTGTCGCGATGCACCATCCTTTCACAGCGCCCATGGATGAGGATTTGCAGTATCTTGACAGTGATCCGGGCAGAGTGAGAGCAAAGGCATACGACATCATACTCAACGGTGTTGAGCTCGGCGGCGGCAGCATGAGAATATACAATACAGATCTTCAGGAGAAGATGTTTGAGGTGATCGGTCTGTCACAGGAGGACGCGTGGGCAAGATTCGGATTCCTGCTCAAGGCGTTTGAATACGGTGCGCCTCCGCACGGCGGCATGGCGTACGGATTCGACAGAATGGTTATGCTGCTTGACGGCTGCGATTCCATAAGAGATGTCATGGCGTTCCCGAAGGTGCAGAATGCATCGGAGCTGATGAGCGGTGCGCCGGACTATGTGGACGGAGTGCAGCTTAAGGAACTGGGAATAGAGATAGAAAAAAACGAAAAAGAAGATTAACGGTTTATTAACAAGTGGGCAGTGCGAATATGATAGAATAGTCCTATCATATCGCACTGCGATTTTCGAAAGGATGGAATGTATGATAGAAGTAAAAAATCTTACAAAGTCATACGGAAAGGGAAAGGCGCTCGACGATGTGTCGTTCACTGTGAACAAGGGTGAAATACTCGGCTTTCTCGGTCCGAACGGCGCCGGGAAGTCTACCACGATGAACATCATCACAGGGTACATTTCTGCAACCGAGGGCACTGTGACCATAGACGGTTTTGACAATGTGACAAACCCCATGGAATGCAAAAAGGCAGTCGGATATCTGCCGGAGCAGCCGCCGCTTTACATGGACATGACGGTGGACGAATATCTCAATTTTGTGTGTGACATAAAGAAAGTTAAAGATGACAGAGCGGCACATATCGGCGGCATACTCAAGCTTGTCGGCATTGAAGATGTGTACGGCAGACTCATCAAAAACCTCTCAAAGGGTTATAAACAGAGGGTCGGCATTGCACAGGCTCTCATCGGCAATCCCGAGATTCTCATCCTGGACGAGCCGACTGTCGGACTTGACCCGAAACAGATTCTTGAGATACGAAATGTTATAAAAGAACTCGGGAAAAACCGCACAATCATACTCAGCTCACACATTCTGCCCGAGATAAGCGCAATTTGCGAGAGGGTTATCATCATAAACAAAGGCAAGATCGTTGCCGAGGACACGCCGGAGAATCTCTCTAAGAAACTTACCAATGACAACAAATTTGTCATCAGAGTGGCCGGTGCCAAGGCAGACATAGAATCTGCACTCGGATCGGTGCCGGGCGTCAAGAGCGTCGATTCGCTCGGACAGAAAGAGAACGGCTCTTTTGATTACATAATAGAATCCGAAAAAGATGTTGATGTGAGGGCACAGCTGTTTGAAGTGCTTGCTAAGCGCGATTTGCCGATACTCATGGTAAAGGCTGTCGACATGAGCCTGGAGGACATCTTCCTGCAGATAACCGAGGGCGACATAGTGCTGACGGACGACACACAGGCAGACGGCGAGAACGAGGAAAGTGCGGAAATCGGCGAAGCCGCGGACTCCGCTGCGGAGCCGACTGCGGAGGAGACAGCCGCAGACGAAAGTAATGACGACAAGGAGGGCGAAGAATAATGAAAGCTATATTCAAAAAAGAATTCAGATCATATTTTCTCTCGCCGCTCGGATATGTGTTTATAGCGGTGTTTGCAATTGTTACGGCACTGTTTTTTTTCATCTACAACCTGGTGCAGGGCATAGGCGACACAAGTTATTTGTTCTCTAACATAACCCTGCTTCTTGTGCTTATCATCCCGGTTCTTACGATGCGCTCGTTTGCAGAGGAAAAGAGCCGCAAAACGGATCAGCTGCTGCTGACCTGCCCCATAAGCGTCACGGACATAGTGCTCGGCAAGACGCTCGCGGCATATGCGGTGTATGGCATGGCGCTTGCGCTAACGCTCATTTATCCGCTGATACTGAGCATCTACACCGACATTGCGTGGTCGGTCATGTTCTGCAATTATCTCGGATTTTTCCTCATGGGAGCGGTGTTTATCTCTATCGGAATATTCATCTCGTCTCTCACGGAAAATCTGCTGATATCGGCAGTGGCGTCGTTCGGAGCGCTGTTTGTCATTTATCTTATGGACTGGCTGTCAAGCTCGGTTAAGAACGCCTTGCTCGGAACCATAGTAAATGCAGTGTCCGTTACGGCGAGGTATTCTGACTTTGCAAACGGCATAATCAATATTCCGCACCTGATATACTTTATCAGTGCGGCGGCGATATTCACCGTGCTCACGGTTGCCAATATTGATAAGAGACGCTGGGTAAAATAAGGAGGGGTTATGATGAAATCAAGAAAAAATTATATGGCTGCTGCCGGAGTTGTAACCTGCCTTATCATAGTTGCAATTATCATTGTTAATGTGCTGTTTTCGGCAATAGGAACAAAGGTTAATCTGAAAATCGACCTTACAAAAGACAAAGTGCTCTCATTCTCCGACACCACAAAAGAGACGCTTGCCAAACTGGATACACCCGTCAATGTATATTCGCTCGTGCCCGAGAGTGCAACCGGCGGAGTGGTGGATCAGATAAGAGAGATTATAGAGAAATACGCAAAATCGTCATCTGACATTACATACAAGGTGATAGACACAGAGAAAAACCCTGAGTTTGCGCAGAAATACGCCGCGGCAGGGGAGACTCTCAGTATGTATTCCATAATATTTGAGACAGACAAGAGATTCAAAGCGGTTAATCTGAGTGACGCTCTGACTACCGACAGCTCCGGTCAGACGGTTAAGTCGCTCAGCGCCGAGAGACTCTTTACAAGTGCTCTGCTGTATGTGACGAGTGACAAAACCGTAAAAATCGGTGTGTCCGAGGGTCACGGAGAAATGGCGTCGACAGACTACTTCAAGGCAGTGCTCACACCGGAGGGATATGAGGTGGAGGCGATTAATCTCACCACATCCGACATCCCGTCCGACATGAACATGATTATCATCTCCACACCGGAGAGAGATTTTGCCCCGGAGGAGATAGATAAACTTGATGCATTTCTGGACGGCGGCAACAGTTTGCAGGTGCTCATGCCTCCCACGGGCGTGGCTACTCCCAAGCTCGATTCTTATCTTGCCGAGTGGGGTATAGAATTCAAACCCGGATTTGTTGCAGAGACGGATAAGAACCACTATTATCAGAGCCAGGTGTACCTCATCCCGAATATGGTTAAGAGTGATGTCACCGAGAGCCTTATGGGCAGTAACATGATGATTCTCTATCCCGGCTGCCGCGGCATAAAGCCAAACACAAACCAGTATGTGACTGAACAGGTACTTCTTGAGACAACAAATGATGCCATAACCAAGGCAAGCCTTGATGAGAGCACATCCGGTGAAATAACCGCCGGTGAAGGCGACTCTGTGGAAAAATCCACCCTTGCGTCGATTGTCACAAAGGATATGGGTGACGGCAAAAAGGCGAGAATATTTGTCTCAGGCGGTATAAACTTTATTCAACAGTCATTGCTTGAATCAAACTTTGCAAATAAGGACTTCTATCTGAACTCGGTTGCATCACTTTGCGACAATGACACTAACATATATATCAGAGACAAAGATGTAAGTACACCGTATATAACAATAACTGCACTTTGGGGTATCATATTCGGTGTGCTCACGGTTATCGTGATACCGCTTGTACTTCTGATATCCGGTTTGATCATATGGCTCAGGAGGAGGCATCTATGATTAACAAAAAAACTATAATAATCCTCGTTGCGGCGGTGCTTGTGCTCGCCGCAGCGACAACGGCGGTGTTTATGTGGGCTCCGTCCGAGGATAAAGATGAAGACAACCCGAGCGAGACAATCTACATCTGGCAGGAAAACGCGGACGATATGCAGTCCATAGATGTGAATCTGCCCGACGACAGTTTTACGCTTGTAAAGGGTGACGAGGACAAATGGAGTATAAAGGGGCTTGAGGGCGCTGCCGTCAAGAACTATTCCATATCCATGCTTGCGTCCGACCTGGCTGCTATGACCGCAAAATCAGTTGTTGAGGAGAATGCGGCAGACCTTGCAAAATACGGCTTGGCAGAGCCTGAGTACAGCATATCCGCAAACTTTGCCGACGGCAGCAAAAAGACCTACTACGGCGGCAACAAAACCGCCATGGGCGACGGATATTACTTTAAGGATGCCGACTCCGAAACAGTGTACACGATATACGCAAGCAAGTTTGAATCACTATTTGCGGAAAAATCAAGTTACCGTGACATAACCTTGCTCAAGGTTGATAGTAATAAGATTATGTCAATCAACATAGACCGTGCGGATGTTAAAATCAGCATAAAGAAGATGGAAGCACCCGAGACGGTGGAGGGATACACACTTGCATCGTGGGAGATGACATCTCCTGTTGCCGGCACGGTTGACGATTCGCAGCTGAGCACGAATGTGCTTGAAAAACTAACTTCAATAGGTGTGACATCCGTGGCAAGTGACAAGGGTGATTTCGCGGCTTACGGACTGGATAAACCGTATGCGACCGTTACCCTGTCCGATGAGGACGGTGTGACACAGACGCTCAAAATCGGTAATTTGAACGGTGATGACAGATATGTGTCCACGGACGGCGACAAAACCGTATACACCGTGGCGGCAAGTACGCTTGATTTTGCGTCGGTTGATGCATTCAAGCTGGCGACAAAGTTTGTGAACATTGCATATATCGACAAGCTCGATAAGATAACGGTGAGTGCAAACGGCGAGACCTACACGCTCTCGGCAAGCGGTGAGGGAGATAACAGGAAGTATATGTTCAACGGTGCCGAGGCGGATACGGATAAATTTAAGAAAGACTTGTATCAGGCTGTTATCGGACTTATCTGCAATGATTTCTGCAATGATGCCAAGTACGGTGTGCCCGATGTGACTGTTGAATACAGCCTTAACGACGGCACTCACGACAAGGTTGAACTTGTGAACTATGACGACAGAAATTATGCCGTATTCAAGAACGGTGCGTGCAGCATGAAGATACTAAAAAAAGATGTAAAATCCATGCTTGACGCTCTGAAAAACTTCAAATAATTTTTGTGTTTTATACCGAGGCTCTCGGATTCGTTTTGGAATCCGGGAGCCGTTTTTTTATTCATGTCAACCTTGTGCCGCCTGAGTTTGCGGTATATTATCCGCATTTCTAAAAAACTGACACTTGATATAAAAAATAGCTACTGTACACAATGTTTGTGCACATTGTATAATTAAATCATCAAAAAAATTACGGAAAGGATTTTTGTTATGAAAAGAAAAACAATCGGCATTATCGGTGTTTCACTGTCTCTCGTGACGGCTGCTGCCGTGCTCGGAGGATGCGGCAAAGATAAGCAAACATCAACGGATTCCGACAAAATAACCTGCTGGATGCCTCTGGTGAGCAACGCTTCAATGGTTGTCTCGAACTTCGGCGAAACTGAGCTTGCAAAGGAACTGAAAAACAGGACCGGGGTGGAGGTGGAGTACATACATCCGCCTCAGGGTCAGGAGGCGGAGAAATTCAGCATAGTGGTTGCATCGTCAAACTTACCCGATATCATTGAATACAACTGGCTGGAATATCCCGGCGGTCCGGCAAAGGCTATAAAAGAGGGTGTTATAATAGACATCGCTCAATATAAGGACAAGGCGAAAAATGTTTTTGACTACCTTGATAACAACAACGAAATCAAAAAACTTGCCACAACGGACGACGGTCAGTTGTTTTCATTCCCGTTTGTAAGAGGAGATGAAAGTCTGAACTTCTCCGGCGGAATTATCATCAGACAGGACTGGCTCGATGATCTCGGACTCGAGATGCCCAGGACCGCCGATGAGTGGGAAAAGGTTCTTTTGGCATTCAAAGAGAAAAAGGGCTGCACGGCTCCGTTCTCATTTATGTCCACAAACACATTTGCATCGGCATTTAACACAACGGCGGATTACTATGTTGAGGACGGCAAGGTTAAATACGGTCCGCTTGACGAGGGATTCAAACCGTACCTTGAGACAATGAACAAATGGTACAAGGAAGGTCTTATCGACCCAAGTTTTGCAACGCTTGACACCAAGACTGTGGAGGCAAATATACTCAACGGTACCAGCGGCGTTGCTCATGGCTCAATCGGCTCAGGCATAGGCAAGTGGATGGCGTCGGCAAAGACAGAGGGTTATTCGCTCAGCGGTGCGCCCGTTCCGGTGCCGACGCGCGATGCCAAGGCTAAGTTCGGTGTATATCAGCTTCCGGTCACAGCTTCCAGAACAGCATTTGATGCCATATCCACAGGATGCAAGAATATTGACGCGGCTATCAAATACCTTGATTACGGCTACAGCGAGGAAGGCAGAATGCTCTATAACTTCGGCATAGAGGGAAAGAGTTATGTAATGAAGGACGGTTATCCTACCTACACCGAGGAGATAACAAACAATCCCGAGGGACTGTCTATGACGGTTGCGCTTGCAAAATACACAAGGAGTTATTCCACAGGTCCGTTCATTCAGGATAAGAGATATATGGAACAGTATGCATCACTCCCTCAGCAAAAAGAGGCGTGGGCAACATGGTCCGATACCGATGTGGCAAAATACACTCTGCCGCACCTTTATATGAAAAATGACGAGCTGACCGAGTATGCACAGCTCAACAACGATATCAACACATATGTAAATGAGGTTGTGTCAAAATTCATCATCGGTGCAGAGCCGATTGCCAACTATGACAACATGGTGTCGCAGCTGCATACGAGGGGCATCGACAGGATGCTTGAACTCAAACAGGCTGCATATGACAGATATTTGGCAAGATAAAACACAGTTAGGAGAATCAAAAATGCAGGATAACAGGACTGCCGCCTTGCGTGCCGGTTCATGGAGACGGGATTTTAGGAGAAACGGATCCCTCTATTTGATGGTATTGCCGGTGGTGATATTTTACTTCATATTTAATTATATGCCGATGTACGGAATAATGATGTCTTTTCAGGATTTTTCGCCGCGGCTCGGTATATCGGGCAGTGATTGGGTAGGGTTTGCGCAGTTTAAGCGCTTTCTCACATCGCCCGATTTTCCGAGGGTTTTCGGCAACACGGTGAAAATCAGTTTCAGTACATTGCTTTTCGGTTTTCCGGCGCCGATAATCTTTGCACTCTTGCTCAACGAGATGGCAAACGGCGGATTGAAGAAAACTGTGCAAACGCTTTCATATCTGCCGCACTTTATATCTCTTGTGGTTATCTGCGGTATGATAAAAATCTTTGTGGCAAACGACGGCATAATCGGCAGTTTGTTTGCTAAACTGTCCGGCGACAATTCAAGCCTTCTTATGCAGGCAAACAAGTTTGTGCCTATATATGTAATTTCGAACATATGGGCAACGCTCGGCTGGGACAGTATAATCTATCTTGCGGCGCTCTCGTCTGTCGATCCTCAGCTCTATGAGGCGGCAGAGATTGACGGTGCAGGCAGATTCAGAAAAATGATAAGCGTGACACTGCCGGCCATAAGCACCACAATTATAACAATGCTTATACTCCGTCTCGGCAATGTTATGAATGTCGGCTATGAAAAAATCATTCTTCTCTACAATCCGCTTATCTACGACACAAGCGATGTTATATCATCGTATGTGTACAGAATGGGTTTTGAGGAACAAAACTGGAGCTACAGTGCCGCTGTGGGATTCTTCAATTCGATAATAAACCTGATTTTGCTCATTGTCACCAACACAATCAGCAAAAAAGCGGCTGACACAAGCTTGTGGTAGGAGGCGGAGAAACATGAACAACAAAATCAAAAAAAGCGCGGCAGACAAGTGCTTTGTCGCTCTCAACACGGCGTTCCTCGTCTTTGTGGCTCTCATAATGCTCTATCCCATGCTCTATGTGCTGTTCGCTTCGTTCAGCGATCCGCTGGAGTTCACGGCGCACAAGGGTTTGCTGCTATGGAGCAAGGGGTTTACTTTTTCGTCGTATCAACACGCGTTTGAGAACCCCATGCTGTTGCACAGTTACGGCAACACGCTGTTTATATTGGCAGTGGGCGTAACGATTAATCTGTTTCTCACATCAATCGGCGCGTATTTTCTCACAAGGAAAGATGTAAAACTGCAAAAATTCATCTCACTGTATATAATCATCACAATGTTTTTCTCCGGCGGTATGATTCCGTTTTACTTCGTTGTGAAAAACATAGGTCTTGAGAACAGCCTGTGGTCACTGGTACTCCCGGTTGCGGTGAATACATTTAACCTGATGATACTTCGCGTGTCGTTTGCTTCTGTGCCGACGGCGCTTGAAGAATCGGCATATCTGGACGGCGTGGGGCATTTCACCATGCTGTTTAAGATAATCTTGCCGATATCAAAGGCAAGCATAGCGGTTATAGGACTGTACTATGCGGTTAATCACTGGAACTCATGGTTTAACGCAATGCTCTTTCTAAACGACAGAAACAAATATCCGCTTCAGCTGATACTTCGCGAGATACTCATAAACAGCGACACATCGAGCATGACCATGGGCGCCGGTGCGTCCGAACTTGAGTATGTGGGCGAGACCATAAAATACGCGGTCATCATCATTTCCACACTTCCGATACTTTGTGTATATCCTTTTATACAGAAGTATTTTGCAAAAGGTGTTATGGTAGGCGCGGTAAAAGGATAGGAGGAGACCATGAACAGAAAAATTTGTTTGGTATTGAGTGCGTTAATCCTTGTGTCATGCGGTAAAGCGAGCGGCAAAACCATGCTTTCACCGACGACCGACGGCAGACTGCACTTAAGCTGTGACGACACATTGCCGAACAGCATAACCGTCTCGGTGGTGCCTGAGAACACTGATGTTTCATCACTTGTTCCCGCGGACGGCATGAAGAACATCTTGATTAAGACCATAGAAAAAGATGCGCTCGGTAAGTTTGAATTCAAGGCAGAATTGTCGCAAAGCTTTGACAATGGGAAATATATCGTGCGCACATACTCCGACAAGTTAGACTGCACAAACGCTTATGCACTTGCCGCCGGAATCAATATTGGCGGGATTAATGCGGCAAAGAGCGCAGCTCAGCTTGGGGCGGCGCTTGAAAACATAAGCGGTTTTGAAACAGAGAATCTTGGCAGATTTGCCGACGGTGCACTTAAATATATGCTTGCTGTGCGCCCGAACGGCGGTTTTGACAACAGCGGATTTATAAGTGCATTTATGATGGGCGAGGCGACCGCAAAGATGAACGGCGGCGACATCTCACTCGGCGATGCGCTTGTGTATTACAGTGCGTATACGGATGTTGACGCAACAGTGTATGATTTGCTCGGCGACAGGCAGAAAAAAGCTGCCGATGACATAGCGAAAAACACAGAGTACAATGCTGTGTTTTCATCAAAATTTGACGGCTTAATTACTGCGGCCAAGATAAAGGGTGCGCAGTCATTTGAGACACTGCAGAGCGAATATCTCGCATACGCTGCAAAAAACGGTGTATCGCTTGCGGATTACAATTCGCTTGATACCGACTACAAACGCGATACCGTGTTTATGAATATGCATACCTTGCTCGGAAACACTCATTCTCAATCGGACATAGACGCTTTGTTTGCAAGCTGTGTTGCAACCGTTAAAAACAGCGGTTCACAGACAGGCGGTGGCGGCGGTTCGTCCTCCGGCGGAGGTTCATCGGGCGGCGGCACAACTTATCTGCCGCCGAGTTATGATGCCGAGTCCGCATCACCATTTTCCGACATGACCAATCACTGGGCAAAGGATTATGTGAGCGTGTTAAAAACAAATGGCGCGGCAAACGGCTATGAGGACGGAACTTTTCGTCCTGACGAGAGTGTGACGAGAGCAGAATTTGTGAAGATGATTGTATCGATCTGCTCCGTGGCGGATTCCGATGAAGCGGTGTTTGACGATGTGACGGGCGACAAATGGTATTTCGGCGCGGTGAGCGGTGCGTACAAAAGCGGCATTGTCGGCGGAGTGGGTCAGGGAAGATTCGCCCCCGAGTCGCACATAAGCAGACAGGACGCCGCAGTGATCATAAACAGGATTAAAAACTATTCCGGTGACGGGGCAAAAGTATTTTCCGATGCCGGATCAATTGCGGATTATGCGTTAAAATCCGTTTCAGCTTTGTCGGGCGTCGGGATTATAAACGGTTATGAGGACGGCACTTTCCGTCCCGAAATGCCGGTTACGCGCGGTGAATGTGCCGCCATGCTGGCAAAGGCGTTTTATGCCGATTTGCTGCAGAGATAGGGGGTGAGCACATGATAAAAAATAAAATGATTAAAGCCATAAAAAACATTGTTGCGCTTGTGCTCATCGCAGCAATGCTCGGCGCGGCAGTACCGACATATGCTGCAGCAACCGACAATTCGGATTTGACAGAGGCGAGAGAGTTTATAGGCTATCTGCTGCCCGATTTTAAGGCGGACGGCACGGTGACCCGTGCACAGTTCACAGCAGCTCTGACAGGTGTGCTGAGATTGGACGGCGGCTCGGGAGCGGCAGCTGTATTTGAAGATGTGCCGTCAGCTCATGCCTATGCAATGCAGATATACACGGCTCTCGGCAGCGGCTTTGTAAGTGCCGCCGATAAATTCTATCCCGATTCGGCGGTTACGGCGGCTCAGGCGCTCAAGATGATTGTAACGGCGCTCGATTACGATGTGTATGCCAAGTACAGCGGCGGTTATCCGCTCGGCTACACCAAGGCGGCAAAGATGCTTGATATAACCGATGGTATCGCCGCCGGCGATGCCGAGTTGAACTATGACGATGTGTGCGATATGCTCTATCGTATGCTTATCTGCACGCGCAGAATAACCGGGATAGAGAACGGCAGTTTCCGTTTTGAGAATACCGATGTAACAAATCTTGAATTGCTCTATGGATTGAAGATATGCCGCGGCATTGTGACAGAGACAAATTTCAACTCTTATCGTACGGCACACAATGCGGGCGATGAGGGTTACATAGCGGTTGACGGTGTGCAGTATTTTTATGACGGCGCTGCCGCAGATTTGCTCGGGCATTCCGTCTGCGTATATTATCGCGGCGGCACTCACGAGGCTGTGCTTGCGGTTGCTCTTAATGACGATGAGGAAAAATTCGACATTGACGATGTGACACAGCTTGACGGCACGACTCTTGCGGCAGTTAACGCTAAGAACAAGACCACCCGTTACGACATATCGGGTGCAACGCTCATATTTAACGGCAGGGCGTGCCCGACATTCAGCCTTGATTCGTATGAGGGTGACTGCGGATATGTGCGCATAACCGACAACGACCGCGACGGAAAATATGAATATGTGTTTGTGGACAGTTATCGGTATATGTATATAAACCGTGTTGACACGGAGAACGAAATTATAACCGACGAAAGCGGCACAAGGATGTACAAAACGGCGGACGACGGCATAACACAAGTGACGGATGTCGGCGGCGCTGTGCTCGGATTTGACGACATAAGCGTCGGCGCAGTCGCGGCAGTTGCCTGCTCTGCCGACTGTAAGCTTGGCAGAATAGTAATCTGCTCAGGCACTGCTGATGTAACAATTACGGCAAAATCCGACGATGAGATAGATGCGGACGGCACTTTGTACGATGTGTCGGACTACGCACTCAAAAACTATTCAAAAGAACTTGAAATCGGCAGAAATGTTACGCTCTTTCTGGGATTAAACGGTGAAGTTGCAGCCGCCGCATCAAGCTCTGCCGATATGAAATATGGCTATCTCATAGACGCTGAGATAAAAGGCGGTCTTGACGAGAAAGTGAGAATAAAGCTGTATGACCCGAATGTGGGAATAAAAATATTCGGCGCGCAGAGAGTTAAATTCAATGACGAATCAACCGCACGCAAGGACGCGGATATACTCACGCCGATAAGCAGCGGCGCTGATATCACACCGCAGCTTATCCGTTACAAGACGGATACGGACGGTGATAACATAGTCGTCATAGACACGGCGGAGACGAATTTTGATTTTGATTCCAAGCCGACAAGCGACAACGACTCGCTGCGCAGACACAGTTTTGTGTCGGGCGGGGCAGAGGTGACGAGTTTTCTCTACAAGAGCGGCGGAAAAAGTTGTGCGCCTTATTTCAATCTTAACGGAACTGTTATCTTATCGGTGCCAAACGACAGTGCGGTAAAAAATGCGGATGAGAGTGATTTTTCATCCGGCACAGCCGATGTGCTCACAAACAACAAAAACTATGCTTTCCTGGTGTATGACATGGACGAGAGCGGCTCGGCAGGCGCAGTGGTTGTAAAGGGAACATATATCGACGGTACGGCAGACTACATGGCGGAAAAAGTGCTTCGCGGAATAATGCCGGACGGCAATGACGGAACCGTGGTACGCTGCATAAGAAACAGAAAATATTCCGATGTGTACATTCCCGATTCTGTGAGAGTCAAGGTGAGCGCAGGTGACATAATAAATGTACACAACAATCCGCTCGGCATAGCAGACAGAGTGAATGTAATATTCTATGGCAGCGGTGCATATCCGATTCCCAACCCTACATCCGGTGCGCGGTTTGAGGACACAAGCAAGGAGGGTTTCTGGTATGGGGTGCTCTACTCCAAGGGCAGTGACTACGGCTATGTGTCAAACACGACAGATGCAAACGGCAATTATGATTTCGGTTTTGATAATCTGAAGAACATTAGGATTAGCACTAATAATATCAGTCTGATAAACAAAAACAAAACCGTGGCAAGGCCTATTACGCTGTCGGAGCTGAAAGACTACAAATATTTCGGCGGAGAGAGCCACTATGTGGTGGTAAAACTGTCGGAATCGCAGTCGGCGTCGGCAATATATGTATATGAGAGATAAGGAGGATTGACAATGGTTAAAAAATTTATTTGTGCCGTCCTCGTGCTCTGCATGATTTGTCCCACGGGCGCATTTGCCGCAAGGGGAGAGCAGAAACAAAGTATCATATATCAAAAGACCTTTGATGACGAGGCGACAAACTCCGTACCGGAAGGCGTGACAATAAACGGCGGTGCGGCGCGCATCATTGAGACGGGAGAGAACAACAAACTCCTTAAATTCTTTGAGGGCGCAAAGACGAGCGCAAAGTTTCCGTATTCGACGAATTTGGACGAATATACCATAGATTTTGTGCTCAGTGCGGACGCGGCGGCAGATATGAATATATCTCTTTGCATCGGCAACTCCGAGACAAACATACTCTATGTGCGCGGCGGAATTTTGACGACCGTAGAGGGCAAAAAACTCGGCGGCATCAGCATATCGGGATTCAGCCGTGTGTCTGTTGCCATAGAGAAAAAGTCGGGCAGATTCGGTGTGTATGTCGGCGGCAAATCGGTGCTGAGCCGATGGAAACTGCCGACCAACGGAAAATTTGACGCGATAAAATTCATCCGCAACGAGTCGATGACAGAGAGCGTGTATATCGACAACATCTGTGTGCACAGCGGCACAAAACCGCTTGAGCGTGCACTCAAGTCGGCATACAACGACGACGGCGAGGAATTTCTCAATTACAATGACGATCTCGGTGATTTCAGCTTTTTCAAGAGTGACTACATCACACACAGGTATGTGGCATACCCGAACACCACGCTGAACGCAAAAACAAACGAGATAGTCTGCGAGAAATTCGATTATACCAACCCCGACAAGGGCGATAAAATCATCTTCAAAAAGACGACATCTGATGATGCATTTATCGACATAACGGCGAAGATATTCAGCACATATCTGAGCGACAAGGTTTACAAGAACTTTAAGCTTTCGGGCAAATTCATGTGTGATTTCGAGGGCGGCGGTACGGCATATATCTATCAGCTGAGAGACACATCGTCCTCAACTCAGGTAAACCTCTATCCGATAGCGGTAAATGAGGACGGCAGCATAAAACTGATTGACGGGACCGTCGTCCGCGGAGCCGCCGCAAAGGGCAAGTGGTTTGACATAACAATGTATCTGAACCTTAACGAACACAGGATAACGATATTCCTGGACGGCAAAAAGGTTGTGGACAACGCAGCAATCTCGGCGGATATGAAAAATCTAAACATTGTGCGTGTGCAGGCGCGCCCTGGTCAGTTCACGGGCGAGATGCAGTGCCGCAAGATGGAGTTTACCGGACTTGACAAACCGTATGACGGTGAGGAGATAATGACCTCCATGTTCTCCGATGATGAAGTTCTCTCCGATTACCTCAGGGACAAAGTGACATTCTCGTATTATTCGCGCAACTACTGCGCACACGGAGTAAAGGCGGATCTTACGGCAGAGCCGAAGTACGCAGACGGCGAACTTTATGTCTGCGCGGATGATTTTAACTCTGCGTTCGGCGTGAATCTGGCGACAAACGGCGATAGTGCAACACTCGGCGGAAAAACAATTCCTCTTGCGGACGGACTTGTGCCTGTGATGAAAGCGGCACGGGAGATTTTGAACAAATACACATTTGACGACACCAACGGACTTATCATCACCTCGGACGAGAAGATATATTTTGATGCGGCCAAGGAGACGCCATATCACAAGCGAAAAATCAATTCGGGATATATCGACCGTCTGAGCGACCTGGAGTATCTGTACGATTATCTGCTGTTCGACCGTCCAAAGAAAGACTATCTGCTGAGTAAATTTAACGAAGCAACGGACGGCGGCACAATGCATCCGAGGGTGCTTGCGACTAAATCCGATTTTGACAGAATTAAGGAACAGGCAAAGACGGACGAATTTGCCGCAAAGATGGTTGATGAAGTTATTAACCAGGCAAACGATTACATCAAGCTCGACCCGATATCATATGTTTATGACGATGCACTGCGTACCAGCTACACCGGGCAGAAACTCCGCTACAGAATGGTTATGGTGGGTCTGGCGTATCAGCTTACGGGCGATGAAAAATACGCCGAGTTTGCGTGGAAAAACATGGACGCACTTAATCACTTCCCCGATATCAACCCGGGACACCCTATAGACACGGGTATGTACGGCATAGGCATAGCGATAGCGTATGACTGGTGCTATGATTACTACACGGAGGAGCAGCGGCGCAATATCTGCGAGAATGCAAAACGGCTGCACCTTACCGTGATAAGCGAAGGCTTTTACGGCAGATCTCCGGTGCGCGGAGGACCCGACGGCAACATCAATGTTATCGGTTTGTATAACAAATGGATAAGCAACTATAACATATGGGTGAACACGGGCTCGGCGCTTATGTCGCTCGCCTTTATGGACACCTATCCCGAGATGTGCTCGGATCTGCTGCAAAACAGCATACGAAGTGTGGAATACACCTTCAAGAATCTCTATCCCGACGGTGCATGGGTGGAGAGCTCAAATTACTGGCAGATTGTTGCGCTGCATATGGCATATCTGTTCAGGAGTCTTGACACAGTGTACGGCACGGATTTTAATCTGAGCAGTTTCCCGGGAACGGAGCAGACGGGACTCACGCACATGGCTCTGCGCAGTCAGATAGGTATGTACAATTACCATGACGCCAACTTTGAGGCGAGCCTTGCAAGTGATGCAATGCCATTTTTGGGACAATATTTCGGGCAGCCGTCATTACAGGCGGCGCGCAAAGCCATGCTTACAAACGAGCCTGCTTTCAGCCGCACAACAAAGGTCAAGGCAAAGGTGTTCGATCTTCTCTGCTACGACCCGAGCATCACGACGGACGAGCTGAAAAATTTGCCTAAGGTGCAGACGGCACGCGGACTTGAGATGTTTGCCGTACACGAAGACTACACGGATTATGACGGACTGTACCTCGCATCTCACGGCGGACCTGTGACATTTTATCATTCGCACAACGACTGCGGAGATTTCATCTTCGAGTTGGATGGCGTGCGCTGGGCAATGTCGCTCGGATCCGAGGATTACAACAGCTCACTCGCGGCAAGCGAAAAATACCGCATGAGGACGGAGGGACACAACACCGTGACCATAAATAACGGTGCGTCGCTCAACCAGACGGGCGATACATACGCACCGCTTGTCCGCAGTGACGAGGGCGAGGGCGGTGCATATGCCGTGTATGACATGAGCGACCTGTACAAGGACGCAACAAACTATCGCCGCGGATTCTATGTGGGCGACAATTTCAGAAGCCTGACTGTGCGCGACGAGATAGAAGTTGACAAAAATTCCGAAATATACTGGTTCATGCACACAGAACAGAATGTGCAGAAGATTGACGATAAAACAGTCGTTCTGTCGTCCGGCGGCAAGTCTGTCACACTGACATTCGATACGGATGCGGCAGACAGCGAACTGAGTATCATGGACGCAAAGCCGCTGCCCACCTCGCCCGAGGGCAAGGGGCAGAACGCAAACAGCGGCGTGCGCAAGGTTGCTGTAAGGCTGAGCGGCAGCGGACGGATAAATCTTTCCGTCAGAATTGCCGAGTTCGGCGGCAGTCCGTCCATGCAGAGTATTGATTCATGGACAGCTCCGCAAAAAACACAGGTGACGGAGAACAATGAAAACTACGGGTTCACCGTATCCATGCAAGGTATAGCAGACAGAGAGCTCAGCTATGTGCCGGTAATAGATTCATCGGTACTGCCGCAGTTCAGCGTAAAGGCGTCGGGCGAAGGCATGACGGCAGAGCTTATCCGCTCCGATTCGCTTGAGACTGCTAATCTTGTGAGGGTGTACAACACCGACAAATCACGCTACAAACTCTTTGTGCTGCCGTATAACACCACAGTCGGCATAAAGGAGATAGTTTATGACGAAGTGCCGATTGCCGACTACAGCGTCAGCTCGGAGCCGGAGAGTGCAAATATCGGCGCAAATATGTTTGACGGCGATTTCTCCACTCGCTGGACTACTCTTAACACGGGCGAAACAGCCGTGTTCGACCTCGGTGCGGCAAAGGATATTGACGGCATTGCGGCGGGGTTCTGGAAAAGCGACACGAGGAGATATTCGTTTGATATCCTCACATCGGCTGACGGCACAAACTGGGCAACCGCCGGCAGTTTTCAGTCCGGGCTTTCGCCGGAGGATTATCAGGTGTTTAAGTTCAGGGCAAATTGCAGATATATTAAATTCGTCGGCAAGGGCAACACTGCCAATGTCAATTCAAATGTACTTGAATTCAGGGCAGTCAGGATGAAGGAGGAATTCAGATGAAAACAAAAACAGTTAAGTTATTGGCTCTTGTGCTTTGTCTGACGCTTCTTCCTTTCTCTGCCTTTGCGGAGGACGGCGGCGATGCGGCAACGGAGTATTACAGTGAGGATTTCTCCTCAATCACCGATACCGCAGATCTCGGCTGTTACGGCGGTGCGCCGGACGGCCCCGAGGAGGCATATGCGAAAATTTTTGACGGTGCGCTGTGGTTCGGCAAGGATGTCACGGGCAAAGGTGCGTCAACGCTTACATTAAATTTTGATTCGTACCTTGCTGATGTGAACAATTACAAAGTGTCCTATGACCTGACCTCTGCCATGGCGACCGTCGGCGGCACGGTGAATATGGTCATCGGCGGCAGATACTTCTGCATAAGGAGCGTCGGCAGCGGCAAATGCACAGTGGAGTGGCACGACGGTTCTTCTTGGATAACGACAGACAAGACGGAGTATGATTTTTCCGGGAAAAAGAACATCAGCATCATAGTGAAAGACCGCAGTACGATAGATTTGTATATCGGCGGAGTTCTCTACCGTGAGAATATGCCCGTAAGAGACAAGACGCCGTACTACACCCGACTGTGGTTCATCTTCGGCAACGGAACAAAGGGTAAAATCGGCATAGACAACATCCTTGTGACGAGTGACCTCACAGTCACTCCCGGACAGCCCGATGTGCCCGAGGATCTTCCCGACAACCCCGTTTCGGCGGACGATGTGCCGCCCGTGGGCGCGCCCGGTGTGGATAAGGATAATTTCGACCTCTACCTTGCCATAGGTCAGTCAAACATGGCAGGCAGAGCGCCCATTGAAACTCAGGACAGATTTTTCATCCCCAACGCTTATCTGCTAAACGGAAATGACGAGTGGGAGAGGGCACAGGTGCAGTATATCGGCGGCAAATGGTATGGCATGAACCGCTACTCTACCGTCCGGAAAGAAAACAACACTCAGGGTGTGAATCCGGCACTGTATTTTGCAAAAACTCTGTCGGAAACGGTGTGCGCCGACGGCAGAAAGATAGGCATCATAGGCAATGCGCGCGGCGACACCAACATTGCGCAGTGGCAGAAAGGTTATTCGGGTACAAACGATTATGACCTATATGAGGAGGCTGTTCGCCGTGCAAAGACGGCGGCGGAGAGCGGCAATCTCAAGGGAATCATATGGCACCAGGGTTGCGGCGACATAACGACGCCTGTTGAAACTTATGTGCAGAGATTCACACAGTTTGTTTCTGATGTCAGGGCAGACCTCGGAAACGCGAAACTGCCGATATTCATCGGCGAGATTCCCGATTTTGCCGACACGGCGGAAAAGCAGACTCTGCGCGTAAACTTTAACAAAAATGTGATAGCGCGCCTTGCAAAAGAAGTTCGCTATTGTTATGCGATAAGTTCTGAGGGCGGCAGCCACATCGGCGACTACACTCATTTTGACGCGGCGACACAGCGCACCCTCGGCATAAGATACGCCGAGTCCGTGACGGAAAACATCTATAACGCAACAGAGCCTACCGAAACAACGGTATCGTTTGACGGGGTGAGCGGCAGTGCGCAGATTGATCTCGGCGGCAATACGGCGCTCACACTCACAGCCGAGGCTCAAAGCGGAATAGAGTGCGTAGAGATATATGTAAACGGCGCACTGTTTACCACATTAACGGACGAACCCTACACCGTGGATTTTTCCGCACTTGCCGCAGGTGCTTATACCGTTGCGGCGGTTGCGAAGGCAAACGGCGGTGATGAGGGGCGATGTGAGATTGAACTGACTGTCACGGCGACGGCTCAGAGAGTGGTTTTTGAGGACGCGGATTTCGAGCAAACCATTCCGGACAGATATGATTCGGGACTCCTGGCATATTCGCAGAGAGGGTATGTAAAGACGGACACGGTGGATGCGCAGCACGGCAGCAGTCTCCTTGTCGGCATAGACAAGGCAAATGAAGATTTTCCGCTCGGTTCACTGCCGTATATAAACATACCGCTCGGCGGACTGACCGGCAAATTCACTGTTTATGCCGATATGTATATCAGTGCCAAGGAAAACTCGGGCGACAAAAAATTTACTGTATATCAATCAAGCGGAAATGAGGTCATATTAATTCAGTTTAAGGATGTCATGAGCGTGCTCGGCGACAGCGCGGACTATGACAGCGGCAGATGGTATGCTTTCCGCGCGGACATAGATTTGCAGTCCTCAACAGCCGATGTGTACTGCGACGGCACTCTCGTTGCGTCAAAGGGCATAAGCGCCAATCTGAAAAATGCAAATTATCTGCGGCTATACGGTCCGCGGCTCGATACTACGCCGTCATACACGGCTATAGACAACATAAAGGCTGTTGTGGGCGAGGCTCTGCCGCAGATAGTGAGTGTAAACGGTGAGAAACCGCTCAAAAAGGGTGCGGCTGAGTTTGACTTTGTATTCAGCGAGGCGATAGGTTCACTGTCTGCAGACGATGTTTCGGTCAAGGACGAAAGCGACAGGGCATATGCCGTGTCAGCCGTCAACCTGTCCGCTGACAAGACGCGAGTTACCGTTACACTCGGTGCGGCGCTGCCGAGCGGCAGAAAATTCCGCCTGATTCTCGGCGGGAATATGCGCCTTGCAAGCGGCACACGGACGGGAGTCAAGATGTATGCGCCGTTTGAGACGGAGTCCGAGAGCGTGGCGATAAGTTCTGTTACTGTGGATGAGTCATCGGGCAAAATGAAAGTCAGCGTCACTGCGGTAAACGGCGGCGGAGATACCGTTACGGTTGTTGCGGCGGTCACGCTCTGGCGCGGTGATGTTTACCTCGGTATGAGCGCACGCGAGATTATGATTGACGCGTCAGGCAGCCAAACCGCTGAGTTCGAGTTTGACGGTGCCGACGGCGCTGCCGTAGAGGCGGTGCTCTACACACAGCTTTCGCTGCCGATTATGCTCGGCAACGGGGTTGTGAAAAAATAAAACTATGTAGTTGATTGTAAAATTACGAACTAAAAATTGTGGATTAATTTTTGCATTTTTGAATCCCTCAGACGGCTTTTCCATATAATATTATTTTTAGCAAAAATAATATTATATGCGCCGCCAGCTCCCTTTAGCAAGGGCGCCTTTCGCTCAGCCGATAGTTTGTGCTGATGGAGAAAGCCTCCCTTGCCTTAAAAGGGGCGATGGTTGCCGGTGGCAAACTGCCTCCCTTGCTAAAGGGAGGGGGACCGCCCACATGATTATTATTTTAACATTAAAATAATAATCATGTGAAAAAGGCGGTGGTGGGATTCATAAAGCGGAGATAACTAAACCTGTTTATGCAATTAAAGTACGCCTAAGTTGTACATTTTAGTAATTTTACAAACGGCTAATAAAAATATGATAAAGGAGAATGTAGAAATGAAAAAATTTGTATGCTTAATTACAGCTTTGTTTTTGCTTATCTCGGTTATTCCCGGCAGCGCTGCCGGGGCGGAAATGGTGAATCCGACGGTTGTATATACGCAGGATTTTGATCAAGCCGCAAGTATATCGGAGTTGAGCGGATTTGACATTACGAACATCAAAAACGGTACTGCAGCATTGTCAAATGAATCAATATATAAACAGGATTTTGATTCAATAACGCAGCCAAGCCAAGCCGGATTCAGTACTGCAAGTGATACATCTACCACTGCGCTTAAGGTAGACAACAGCAAATTGAAAATCACCAAAAATGCAAACGGTAACGGCACGACATATACATCAAAATTTAATAATGTTTTTACAAATTTAACTGAGTACATTTTGAGTTTTGATATATATGCTGATACACATACATCGGGATTTATGGTGTTTAACGGTGCAGGTTTGGGATTTACACGGACATCGAAATCCGGTGTATATGTAATATCTTACTGGGACACAAATGCTTCGAATCCCGCTTGGGTTGACAGTGAAACAACAGTTGATTTATCTGAAGAAAAGCAGGTTGTTTTCAAAGTGTATACCGTTGACGGGCAGAAATATGCAGATATATCTGTGGACGGAAAAACTATTGTGACGGGAATTAAGAACAGAGTTACAAGCACTGCAACATACAGCTTTGAAAACTACCAGCTGCAAATTAACAATAGCTTGCAGGGTGAAATTACAATAGATAATGTTGATATATATCAGGTTAGCAGTGAAGGCATCAGAAATAAAACACTGGAGCTTTCAAAGTCGGTTGCAAATGCCGATTGGATACACTTTAATTTTGGTGATTATGTGAATAAATGCTTGAAGGATAAAAAAGATTTTGAATTTGAGTTTTCTATGAAACCGAGTCTTACTGCCGGTAACTATGCAATATATCTCGGTTCTATGTTTCAGATTCAGCCTGACAGCAAGATGTTGACATACACCATACAAGTGTTCAAGGGCTACACAAGCAGTAACGGTGCGGATTGGGATACATCACATACAAATACATTTAGTATGAATGAGTTTGCAACATACACTATACATTATAATTCATCATCCGATACAACTGATTTATATATAAACGGCGATCTGATTGTAGAAGGTGCAATCAGAAGATTGAACAGTAACGGCAGCATTAATTCAGCATATGTTTTTGATAAATTCGGTGTTACTATAAACAACGGTATGCGCGGCTCGGTATACATTGATGATGTAAAAATTACATGTGACGATGTGAACACGATTACACTCTCCGAGGACAGCACAGCTTCAACCATAAATGCAAGCGCATATGTAACCGACGGCGTACTTGTTATAGCAAGCTATTCCGCTGACGGCAAGGTACTCGTAAATGTAGATTACAAGGCTGTAACTAACAGTACCGCGGAAGTTGAGATTGCAAAGGACGACAACCTCACATACAAGGCGTTCATCTTTGACAACTTCAGCAACCTCAAACCTCTCTGCGATGTGACCGCATACGGAGTCGGTGATTTGTGAAAGGATTATGACATTGTCTGCTGGGGCGACAGCATAACCTACGGTCAGGGCGGCGGCAGCACCACATATCCCGATGTGCTCGCCTCCCTCACGGGCAAGACTGTGCGCAACGAGGGTATCCGAGGTGAAACTGCGCAGACAATAGCTGCAAGAATGGGCGCCGCAAAAATTAATTTAAGCGGTCCGTTCAACCTTGCTGCAAAGGGCGGAAGCTCTGCATATATCTACGGAGACAACATCAAAGATGAGTACGGCGCAGATGTCGCTCCGCGCGAGCTGACGGAGAGTTGGACAAATGTGCTCATCGGCGGAGTGCGCGGCAAGCTGAGCGGACTCACCAATACAAACGATAATCCGCGCAAACTTAACTCTGCACTGTTTACAAGAACTCTCTCGGGCGAGGTGATTAACCTCACCTCGGCTGAGAGTATGGAGATAACAACCGGCGCAAGTTTTGTCCGCGGTGACATCAATGTCATCTTTGTCGGTCAGAACGGCTGGGACGACGGCAGCGGTTATTGCCGCGGCAACGGAACTGCCGAAAGTGAGAATATTGACGGTTTGATTAATATTATCGACAGAATGATTGCAAATACGGGCGACCCGAACAAATGCATAATAGTCGGCAGAATGTCCGGCAATGCAAGCGCAAATCTTGCAAACTACACCGACGCCGAGTCGGCAATGGCGGCAAAATACGGCGACAGATTCATGAATATGAGAGAATACCTCTCCAATGAAACTAACCTTGCAAAGGTCGGCATAACCGCAACGGAAACCGACAAAGAAAACATTGCCTCCGGTTCGCTGCCTCAGTCGCTCTGGGCGAGTGCAAGCGGTACGATTGACAAGGTGCATCTTAATGCAAACGGATATAGGCTCTTTGCACAGGGCATTTATGAAAAATTGATTGCACTTAACTTGATTAACAACTGATTAACGGAGAAATTTTTTATGGAACTGAAAAAACCTATTGACTATGCGTGCAAAATGTGCGACACTATAATAAGAAAATATACCGTGGACAAACTCCCCGGGCCGCCGGACAGGTTCAACTACATCCAGGGCGTGTTTCTGCTCGGCATGGAGAGGTGCTATGCCGTCTGCGGCAAAGAGGAATATCTTGATTACATTAAGGACTGGGCAGACTACATGATATCCGACGACGGCGTTATACGCCGTCAGGATGCCCTGCTTGACGACTTTATGCCGGCAACATTGCTCATCAGACTGTATAAAGAGACAAAAAATGCAAAGTATAAAATTGCACTTGACACTACCATAGACAGGCTGAAACACTGGCACAAGAACAAATACGGCGGATTCTTTCATAAGGAGATCACGCCCGACCAAATGTGGCTCGACGGACTCTTTATGGCAGGGATTCTCGCCACAAGCTATGCTCATGAATTCGGTGACGATAGTCTCTTTGACGAGATGTATCACCAGGCGATGCTCATGAGGGATCACATACGCGATCCCGAGACTCATCTGTATTACCACGCATGGGACGCCGAGATGCGCGAGCCGTGGGCGGACAAGACCACTGGTACATCAAAGATATTCTGGGGCAGAGCCATGGGGTGGGTAGCCGTTGCGCTGTGCGAGATGCTCGATTATTTCCCGAAAGACCGCAGCGGCAGAGCTGATCTTGCAGATATGCTTGCGGATTTGCTCAAAACAGCCGTGAGATATTTTGACAGTGAAAAAGGACTTTGGTATCAGGTGCTCAGCGACCCGGGACGCGACGGAAATTGGTGCGAAACTTCGTGCTCATCTCTCTTTGCCTATGCGTACCACAAGGCTGTGCGCATGGGTTATGTTGACAAATCATATTCCGCAGTTGCCAAGAGGGCATATGAGGGGATAATAAACATACTGGAGTATGATGACGACGGAATTGTCATTCCCGAGATAAGCGTCGGCACAAATGTCATGTGCACATATGAGGAGTATGCGGCACGGCCGCGCGCCAAAAACGATAATCACGGCACGGGAACATTTGTGCTTATGTGCAGTGAGTTTTGTCTTTAAGTAAAGAGAGGATTAGTTTATGCCGCTTTTCAAAAATCAAAAAACGACCAAAGCATGGTTTATGTCTTATCTCATAATTCTTGCGTTCGCAATTACGGCGAACATCATTGCATACACCTGCATTGAAAAGAGCATTGTTGAGCAAAACAATCACTATGTGTCGGAGTTGCTTGAACGCAGAAAGATAACCGCCGACAACATTAAGCGATCAGTTGCCAACATTGCCACGGAGATTGCCAACAACGACAGCGTATCCAAGCTTGCCTCGATGAAAGAGGAACGAATTGCGGACGGCTATGCGGATATTATGGACGCCTATCACGCAATTGCGCCTTACAGGAGCGTTGAGGGGGGTTTTGGTGATATATATGTATATTTTCATAACCTCGATTACTGCGTGGGCATAAACACCTCCAACTCAGCCGACACCTACTATGACGCCCAGGTGAGAGAGCGGCTTGTGCCGCGGGCTGAGTGGTTCGCTGTGCTGCGCTCGTTCTCGCCCGGCACATTCATCACGGTGCCGGCCGCAGACGGCGGCGAAAACCCGACTGTTTTCTATGTGCTCTCCGTGAACGGGACCGAGCGATTCAAGTCGGCGGCAAATGTCATTGTAGAGATGGATGATTTTTTTGATGAACTCTCTGGCGGAAATTACGGCGACACATTTTATATTCTGGACAACGACGGCAATGTGATTATGCCTGATTCTGCCGATAAGAAAAAAGCCATACAAAAGTTTTTTGAGAAAAACGACTTTGCCAACGGCATAACCTACGGAGGCTCCAGAGTGAGCATTATGACCGACTCGGCAGACGGCGACTGGAAGTATCTTTATCTTGTGAACAAGGCGGTTTTCCGCAAGAGCATAAGCCGCGCCAGGGCGTATATCATTATCTTCAATCTTTTCGGACTTGCGGCGGCGACTTTTATCTCGCTGTTGTTTACGCGCAAGAACTATAAACCCGTGCAGAGCATTCTGGATATCTTTGGCAAGAGTGACGGCGCATATGAATCCGAATTCGGCTACATCCGCGACAAGATAGAAACCATGGTATCCGAGAACAAAAAGTACGGCAAGATGCAGGATGAGTTTGTCAAGAGTGCATTTCTTTCGCGTCTGCTCAGTGACAGATTTCCGATTGGCAACAAGGACGAGATAATGGATTTTCTCGATATCCGTTTTCCGTATTCTGCATTTGCTGCGGTGCTGTGTTATATAGATGTTAATGATGAAATGTTCTTTGACGACCAAAATGACGATGAGAGGGAGTCGTATGAACTTGCAAAACTTGTTGTGACAAATGTCACCGGAGATATGCTTGGTGATGAATTTGTACTGCAGAGCTGCGAAGTGGGTGATATGCTCGCCTTGGTCATCAACTGTGACAATACGGATGCGGACGGTATAGTGCGGCGCATAGAAGATATGAGCGAGTTTGTGCTCAGAAATTTTAACATACACATAACCGCCGGAGTGAGCAATCTTCATTTTTCACTTGACGAGCTTGCCGACTGTTGCGATGAGGCAACAATGTGCATCGAGTTGTATTTTGCCGGCAGCGGCAGTGTGATTCAATACAGCAGGATAAACAAAAGCGATGACAGTTGGCACGGCATATTGCCCATGGCTCAGCAACAGCTCTCCGAGAGCATAACTGTGGGCAGCAGAGATATGTTTCGCAATGCTCTTGACAAGATTTTTGTTGACACCGTAGGCGGCGCAAAGAGCGTCGGCGAGGTTAGGTTTGCCATGTATTCTGTAGTGAACACTGTCATGAGGGCGTTATCGGAACGCAGTGAGTTTTGCGATGAGGTGAACATATCTGATATATTGCGGCGCATAGATTCCATAAGTGTCAACACCGATATGGACGAGCTGAGGGATACCGTTGAGGAGGCATTCGGCACGGTGTTTGCCGATAGCGGAAATTCTCTCCACACCGAGCGTGGAGACGACGCCGCGGAGAGGGCGAAGAAGTATATTGACGAACAATATGCCGACCCGAACCTCACCGCAACGCTGATTGCCGACGAATGCGGCATCAGTGCGGCGTATCTGTCAACTTGTTTTAAGAAAAAGTATTCCACGGGACTTTTGGAATATATAAACGGAGTAAGGATAGATCATGCCAAGAGAATACTCGAGAACGACGACTACACTGTGGAGCAGGTGATAACCATGGTCGGCTACAGTAACAGACGCTCGTTTTACAGAATGTTTTCTCGGTATGTCGGCATAACACCGAATAAATACCGCGCATATGTTATGGCGGACAAAAAATAGCATAATCGGTATTAAAAAAAACTTGCCGCGATTTGCACGCGGCAAGTTTTTTTAATACCCCAGTTCCTCGCCGACAAGTATCACAAATACCCTGCCTTTGCGGCGCTGGCGGCTCATGATTGTGTAGTTGGAACAGATTCTGTCATCGGATTTGCACCCGTCGCAGAAGTCAGGATTTTTTGTGTTCAGGCTAACGCATCTGCCTTTTTCATTGCAGTATGTGTCCATGTTCAGCCTTGCGCAGTTCGCCGGAGCGGCAATGGTCTTTACTCTCTGTGCCGCCGAGTTAATGTCCGGCACTATCTTGTTGTATCCGGCTATTACAATGACCTTTTCGGGTCCGAAAAGCATTGCGGCAACACGGTTTGAGTTGCCGTCCACATTATACAGTTCTCCGTTTTCGGTTACGGCGTTTGTGCTGGTGACGAACACATCCGCACCGAAAGTTTTTGTGTAAATCTCCTTGATTTGTTCCGGCGTTATGCCCGGGGCGTTGCGGTCGAGGAAATTATATTTGTCGCTCCGTATAAGCTCTGCCACGCCGCTCTCCTTTGCGGTGACAGTGCCGCCCATGGATATGGTGTCACCGTCATGCAGAAGTTTTCTCACTTCTTCAATTGCCGCAGCGCAGTCCGGCGCATATATGCCCGTCATGTTGTTGGCTTCGAGCGCTCTTATAACATTGTTAATCTTGGTTTCTGTTATTTTCTTTACATTTGAGTCCATTGCGTATGACCTCCGTTTATTAATATCTTTCAACCTGATACATGATTTTGAGCTGATTTATCTTGCTTTCATATGCGTTTTGCTGTTTCTCTGCAATCATCTTTTGGCGCAAGCCGTCTTTCACTTCGTCAAATGACATCTGTTTTGCCTCGTTCTTTGAGTTAAGCTTTATTATGTGGTATCCGAACTGAGTCTTGACGGGTCCTTTTATTTCGCCGACATTCATGTTAAAACATGCCTCGTCAAACTCGGGCACCATCTGACCGCGTGTGAATTCGCCCAGGCTTCCGCCGTTCTCTTTTGACGGGCAGCTGCTGTGTGCTCTCGCCGCATCTTCAAAGGATATTTCGCCGTTGTTTATCTTCTCCATAAGGCTTGTTGCCTTGTCATCGTCGTCCACAAGGATGTGGCTTGCCGATACGGATTCGCCGGCGTTGAAGTGATCTTTGTGATTTTCGTACTCTGCCTTTACCTCGTCATCTGTCACTGTAATGCCTTCAACGGTTTTTGTTATAACAAAGTTTGCAAGGAGTTCTTCCTTTATCTGTTCAAGCTGCGCCTTGAACTCGGGGTCATATTCATACAGCTTTTTTTCGGCATCCAGGATGAGCAGCTTGCGGTTGATTACCTGCTCCAATATTGCCTGTCTGCCCTGGGGGTTGTTGTAGGCAGTGCCTCGCTGACCAAGAGATACGATCATGGCGTCGATGTCTGCCTCTGTGATTGTTTTGCCCTGTACGGACGCGAGAATTTGATTGTTCATGTTTTTGCTCCTTATATTCATACATAGTTTTTATCAACGGTAATTACCGCATAATAGTTTTTGTCAAGCAGGAATATTTCATGCTGAATTTTATTTATCAGTTCATCATCGGTCATTCTGAAGTCAAACGGAACCACCACATCAAATATAAGATTTGTGTGCGTGTGTCCGCTCACCATGCGGAAATCATGCATGGACAGGGAAGGGTCGATGGATTTTATTATTTCATTAACCTTTTCGTGCATGGAGCTGACAAGCTTGTTGTCGGTCTCTATAGGGTCCATGTGGATGACAGCTATGCAACCGTATTGTGCCGAGAGCTGGCGCTCTATGATGTCTATTGTGTCATGAATTTTGAGAAAATCCGAGTTTGCCGGGACCTCCGCATGCACACTCATCATAAACCGCGTGGGTCCGTAGTTGTGTATAACCATGTCATGTATGCCCACAATTTCCGGGTGCGACATTATGGTGTGCTCTATGTCGTTCACAAGTTCTTTGTCGGGTGCAACGCCGAGCAGCGGCGACATGGAGTCACGAATTGTGGTAAACCCCGTGATGAGGATGAACACCGATACCAAAAGTCCGGCATAGGCGTCTATATTGACTTCGAGCAGCTTTTGCACAATCAGACTGATAAGCACTGCCGCGGTGGTTATGCAGTCGGACAGGGAGTCTTTTGCCGTGGCGTGCATGGATTCTGAGGATATTTTCACTGCGATTTTTTTGTCGAAGAAATACATCCACAGCTTGATGAGTATTGCAAAAGTGAGCACAACCGCCGACGCGGAGTCAAAGACCATCTCCTCCGGGGTGATAATTTTTGCTACGGATGATTTTGCCAGCTCCAGTCCCATGAGGAGTATTGCAACCGACACAAAAAGAGCGCTTATGTATTCGATTCTGCCGTGACCGAAAGGGTGATCGTGATCTGCCGGTTTAAGCGATAGTTTGAAACCGATAAGCGTTATTATGGATGAGCCGGCATCAGACAGATTGTTAAATGCGTCCGCAATGACGGCGATCGATGAAGTGACGATGCCCGAGAACAGCTTTGCACAGAACAGGATCAGATTGAGAATAATGCCTGCCGCGCCGCCCAGTACGCCGTATCTGCGGCGCACTTCCGGGTCGGAGGTGTCGTCACTGTTTTTTATAAAAGTTTTGAATATTAATTCCATGATTAATCAGATTTCTCCCTGCGGCGAAAATTTGTATATACCTTATTATAAACGCCGGGAGAGAAAAAATCAACCTTTTTTGAGAAAAAATGAAAGATCAAATCGGTTAACTCGAACACGCATTGCCTGATGGTTTAGATGTGATTTTTGATAAGTTGAAAGAAAATTAAAATATTGAAAAACATAATGCCTGTGCAATTGATAATTTTGTGCTGCACAGGCATTAATTTATATGCTTCATATTTTCTTTTTCGGATTTTTGGGCTTTGGTTTGCAAAGGGTTGCGAAAAGCAAACCGAAGAACACAGCCGCGGCAATTCCGCCTGCCGTGCCTGTCACTCCTCCGGTGAATATTCCGAGCGCGCCCTTTTCGTCAATAGCTTTTACCACACCTTTGGCAAGTGAATAACCGAAACCTATAATCGGCACAGTTGCGCCGCTGCCGGCATATTCCGCAATCGGCTGATACAGACCTACGGCAGAGAGCGCCACTCCCGCAACCACATACGACACCATTATGCGTGCCGGGGTCATCTTGGTGTAATCTATCAAAAGCTGAGCTATCACGCACAGCAGACCGCCCACCCAAAATGCATTGAATAGTTTCATAAAATCCATTTTCTCACCACCTAAATCAATTTTCAACCGACACCGCATGGGCAATGCCGATTATCGGTTCACCGAGCAGAGCGGTTGTCGGGCTCATGAGCGCTCCTGTCGCTACAAGGAGAATCCGCCTCATGTCGTGTTTTGCAAGTTTTTGATAAAAATATGAGGCGAACACCGAGGCAATGCATCCGCATCCGCTGCCGCCGGCGTTTGTGCCCTGTACCTGACTGTCGAAAATCATTGAGCCGCAGTCAAGGTGTTTTTCGCTTATATCAAAATTCTTTTGCCGCAGCAATTCGAGCAGCAATTCCGAGCCGACATCAGCGAGATCGCCCGTCACAATATAGTCGTAGTCATCAAGGCAAAACCCTCCGCCGCAAAAATGTCTGTAGATGGTGTCTGCCGCGGCAGGCGCCATTGCCGCGCCCATGTTGTTGGCATCGGTTACGCCTTTTTCAATCATTCTGCCTATGGTCATGTCGGTGACGCGCAGAGCCGTTCCGCTGTCGGACAGCACCGCCGCACCGCATCCTGTCACGGTCCATTGCGATGTCGGCGTGCGCACTCCGCCGTATTCGAGCGGAAATCTGTATTGCTTTTCCGATGAGCAAAAATGACTCGATGCCGTCACTATTGATCTTGCGGCATAACCGGCATTTATGGTTGCCGCCGCAAGCCCCAGACCTTCTATAAAAGTGGAGCACGCACCGTAAAGACCGACAAAAGGAATTTCAAAATCCTTCAGACCGAAACTGCTGCCGATGCATTGGTTGAGCAAATCTCCGGCAAATAGGCAGTCCGCTTCGTCCGGCGTGACGGCGGCTTTCGTCATTGCACCGCTTACGGTAGTCTTAATCAGCCGGTTTTCCGCTTGCTCCCAACTTTCTGCACCGAATGTTGCGTCGTCGCATATCACATCGAAATACTTGCCGAGGGGGCCTTCGCCCTCAAGCTTGCCGACCGACGAAAAACATGAATTGATATACACGGGATTTTCAAATTTGATTGTGGAATTACGCATTGTATATCACCTCACAAAATAATAAATCATTCCGTATATAACCGATGCTGATATGCCGAACACAAGCACAGGCCCCGCAATCTTGAACATATTTACGCCCACACCGAGCACAAATCCCTCTTTTTTGTACTCCATAGCCGGGGAGACTATGCTGTTGGCAAAGCCGGTTATGGGGACGAGTGTTCCGGCACCGCCGTATAAGGCAATGTTGTCATATACATTCAGTCCCGTGAGCAATGCACCGAGGAATATCATAGTCATGGATGTTGCCGCTGCGGCATCGTCTTTTTGAAGATTAAGCGCAAGATAACCGTTGCATACCAGCTGACCAATGACGCATATCAGCCCGCCTATGACAAACGCAAGAACACAATCGCGCACTACGGTTGACGGCGGCGACGCCTTTTTCACCATTTCGCCGTATTGTTTTTTTGAAACTTCCATAGAATTTTACCACCTTTTTATGAATGATGCGCTTACCAAAACGCCGTTTATAGGCTCGCTGTCATCCTGCGTGTATGCAATGTATGCCGCAGTTGCCACGGCTATCAGAATCACTGCAAGCCATATTCTTATATCGGATTTCATTTTTTATCACCCGATTTTATTATTGTTTTTTTGTGCGCAAGGTATAACAGGAAAATTTTTTGATAAGATTAGTGTGCTGATAAAAGTGAATTTCAAAGCGAATGAATGATTGATCTCGAAAAATGTGCAATTAATTTGAAAAATAACATTGAAAATGGTGCAAGTAATGTGCATAAATACTTGATTTTTGGTGAAGATTATGTTATGATAATTATGGAATGATAATTCGGAGGTGGATTTTATGGAGAGAAATGCAACCGGAAAACTTATTGAATGGCACAACAACAAACGCAGAAAACCTCTGATTGTATGGGGTGCAAGACAGGTTGGAAAAACATATCTTATGAAAGATATATTCGCAGAAACTTTCTATAAAGACAACTATATCTATATCGATTGCAAAATTGAAGATGAAATCCGTAACTTTTGCGATGCTACGGCAAACGCAGGAAAAATCATAGAATATATCTCACTCTTTAAGGGTAAAAGAATAAATGAAAATACACTTCTTATATTTGATGAGGTTCAGGAGTGCCCGAATATAATATCGGCGCTTAAGTATTTTTGTCAGGATTTTCGAGAAATACCGGTTATAGTTTCCGGCTCCATGGTGCGCATAAAAATTCAAAGAGAAACGCATAAAAGGGGTTTCGGTGCCAATGACAGATTTCTGTTTCCTGTGGGAAAAATTAATCAGATTACGGTTTATCCTATGACTTTTGATGAATTTTTGATGAACAGCAACAAAATGATTTATGACGCTGTCAAGTTGGCTTATGAAAACAAAAAACCGCTTGATTCAAAGATTCATGAGCTTGCTATGGAACAAGTGTACAGATATTTACTTGTCGGCGGCATGCCCGAGGCAGTCGAGACTTATATAGATGACGAAAGTATATTTGAATCCAGAGAGGTTCTGAAAGTTCTCTATGACAACTATCTTGCGGATATGGATCTTTATCAGGCGAGCAGAGAGGCAATTCTGCGCTCTCGGAATTTGTTTTCAAATATCTATGGTGAGCTCAATAAAGAATCAAAGAATTTTTCACCCGGACTCATCGAAGAAAAAAGCAGAACAAGGGATTTTGCCGCGTCTATCCAATGGCTGACCATGGCGCACATAGTAAATCAGTCGTTTCAGCTTAAGGAGCATATTACTACGCCGCTTATAGTTGATAATGAGAGCAATTTTAGGTTGTTCCTCGGCGACATCGGTATGTTTTCATATCAAAGCGGTATAAATGCATCATCATTTGTATCCAATGATAAAGATAATACACTCTCCGGAATATTCTTTGAAAACTTTGTGGCAAATGAGCTTGTTGCCAAAGGGCACAGATTGTTCTACTGGCGCGGTAAATCAACCGCCGAACTTGAATTTATTGTGGAGTCGGATAACAAATTGTATCCGATTGATGTAAAAAAGGGGAGAGGTACGCTGAATTCTCTCGAAAGATTCGCAAATCACAATAAGTTTGAGTACGCAATTAAGGTTTCGAGGAACAATTACGGCTACAGCGCCGATGCAAAGCTGATGACGGTGCCGTTTTACTTTGTTTCGTTTGTTGCCGGGGATCTTGCGGACGGTAGCATGAAAGCATGATGTGTGTTGTTTCTGAGTGTAATAAGAAAAATATAAGGGCAGTTAAGTGTTGAGGCTTAGCTGCTCTTTTGTTTGTAAACAATGCGGTTGTGCTAACGGTGTGCGATTGCATTGTTGTCTGCTTGAGTGCACGGTATCAAAGAATTTCAGTGACAAATTTTCATAAAATTATTGATTTATTTTTACAGTTATGGTATTATTTGATTGTGGGGGAGAGCATATGGTAAAAAAATATGATTATCTTCTTATTTCGATTGCGGCGGTGTTGGTTATAATATCGGGCGGCGGACTAAGGTGGATTGAATTTATCGCACCTCTGATTTTACTTCTTGTATATGATATCATTAACATTAAAAAAATTTGTACGAAAAATATAGGGTTAGTATCTCTTGTATTTTTGGCATTAGGCACTTTTTCGATTGTCGGTTCGTGCGGAGATATTCAAAACTCTTTGTATGAGTATGAAAGATTGACTTGTTTTGTTGCGGCATTGTTTGCGGCAACTTGTACGGATAGAGAAAAAGCACTTAAATCTGTTGTTATCGGGGCACTTTTTACGGCAATTATCGGACTTTTGGCGTATTGTAACATCATTCGAACAGATGGATTTATCTTTAACGACCGCTATATTTGGCGATTGCAGTCATTTTTGAAATATGCCAATGTGACTGCGGTATTACTGGGGTGTTCATATTTTATATGTTTGCATTATCTTGTCCTCAATAATAACAAGCATTGGAATTATGTTTCGTCAATTATTCTTATCGCATTTTATCTGACGCTTTCAAAAGCCGCAATACCGATATTCATCATAATCGGTACTGTGCTGATATGCAAGTGCCGGGAACATGCATCTGTTTTTGTCTGGCAAAACTTCGTATGTATGATTTTCAGTGTTTTAACAGTGGCGGCCGGTTTTTTTCATATACAGTTTATTAAATTGCTGTTGATTGTTTTGGGTGTGGCTTTGTCCGGCAGAGATGTATTATGTAAAATTAAAAAAACGAAAAATATATTGCGCTTGTGGTTTGCCGCGATTCTTATGTTTTGTTTTGCTGTTATACTGATTATGAAAACTAAAAATATCGAGATTATGCGCACTCTTTTCGGCAGATTCGATTATTACAAAGATGCGTTCAGACTCATAGTCTCGCATCCGCTCACGGGAATCGGTCCCGGTGCATGGAACTATGTTCAATATTCGGTGCAAAGCAGTCAGTACGGAGTTGTTTATATACACAGCGGAATACTTCAAATCATGCTTGACTACGGAGTCGTGTTTTTTGTGCTTGCGGCGGCATTGACGGCAGTAGTAATTGCCCGGCTGATAAAATCAAAAAAGTATATAAGCCTGTGCGTTTTGAGTTTTATTCTGATTCATGGTGCTGTTGATATTGACCTTAGCTATGCGGTGATTTTGATTTTGACGGCGTTTGTTTTCGGTGATGCGCTCTCTGAAGGCGACGATAATCCGGCTATTCCGACTATGATAAAGATATGTTCATGTTTGGCTTGTGTACTCGCTATTGCGGCGTCGTCACTATATATGACGGCGGAATATTTCGTCCGCTCCGCATTTGAAAATGCATACACAAGTGATAACAATGCCAAGGCTCTTTCGCTTGCCTTGAAACTTGAAAAAATATGTCCGTTTGACAGCAAATTGCAGATAAGCATTGCCGCACTCGGCGGTGACGATGTATACGGCAGAATAGAAAAGGCGGAAAAGCTTTCGCCGTATGACAAAGATATACTTGCCGGGGACATTGAATTCATGATAGCAAACGGAGAGCCAAGTGACACAGTATTTGAAAAGATAAAGCATTATATTGCTTTGTCAAAGCTGCAGGAAACCACATATGCCGACTGCAAAAGCTATATCAAAAAAATGCTTGATGCAGGAAAATGTGACAATCGGCAGTACAATAATTATTTGGATTACATCGAAAACGAACGAAAGGCAAACGGAGTTACTGACAGAAATGAAATTATAAAACAAGGGGGCTAAATGATGAAGATTTTTGGAGAACTTAAAAAACATATTTCGCTGATCATTGCATTTGCGATTGTGTTTCCGGGTGTCATGCCGATTTTGGCATATGCGGAACAGCAACCGATTCTTGAATATAACGGCAGCGTGATCACAGCGTCGGTAAGTCCGTATGAAGGCGAGTATGGATTGATGGCGGATGCGCGTGATGCAGCTGCACTTCTGTCATTGGAGTATCGTGAAAACAAAAATGACAAGACATTCACATTTGTTACACAGGATTACGGCGAAGTTGTGCTGTCTCACTATGCGAGCGAATTTTCAAGCGGCGGCAGAACCTTTGAATGTATGCCGTACTTCTACTATCAGAATACCGTTCCTATGATTGAAATAGGTTTCGTATGCGAACTGTTCGGGAAAGAGTATGAATACGATGAGACGAGCGGCAGCATAACTGTGAATGACAAAGCGGTGTTGTCGGGAAATGACGCCGGCGAAGCCTCTCTGACAGATGCCGGACGCAGAATTTTCGGAAATCTTGTATACAGCGGAGGAGTCGCAAATGAATATCTTGATGTTGACTTGAGCATTCAATCTGTGCCGAGATATGTTTACGGCATGACACAGGTAATCAGCAAAGTCAAACTCGGAACGATTACCATGAACAGAGGCGACACCGCCAAATGGTTTGATTATACCATAGGTAGTAACTACAATGAATCAACCTACAATTTGTGTTACACTGTTTCTCAGATAGGTAAAAGCGGAAAGGCACTCAATTCGGCCGGGAGAGCTATTGCTTTTTCCACAAATTCAGACAATAATTGCACTTTGAAAATATTACATGATACGGTCACCGGAACCGTGACTCTGCCGCAAAAGGCACCAACCGGCGGATTGGATGTAAAGATAAAAATGAAAAAGTACGGTTCTTCGGTGGATTCGTATGATTTGGAAACCGTACACATTGCCGGCGGAAGCAATCAGAGCAAATTCTTGATTGATATGTCGCCGTACTATGAAAATCAGCGGTTCAATTATGTTCTCATGTTTGAATGCAATAAGCTTAAAAAATACGGCTACTATGATAATGGTTCAAACACTTATTGCTCGGATGTGAAAAAGGATTTTACATCCGATGAAGAACACAGTTCCGCAATGAGGTATTTCCTCGGCGGTTCGAGTTATGAAGTCGATTTTGACCTCAGCGACAAAGAGTATGATGCGAGCAAGGCGTACAATCTGAAAGGAACTTTGGGTCTTGAAAACGGAATTTCCGTACCGAACGGCGGAATAAAGGTTAAGTTGTATCTGCAGACAATCAGCTACGGCTGGAGATATTATTACTATCACAACAAATTTGACTATGTCGGCAAAAAAACATATGAACTCGGTTCTTATAACCTGACCAAGGACAAGCCGACTGCGAATATAGCAATCAACACAAGCAAGTATGAGGCGTCGGACACACCGTGGTTCTTGCTGATGTATCAGGCGGAAAACTTTGATAAAACTGCACCGATATATCCGTACGGAATTGTATATCATAACGGAAGTGTAAAAAAGATTGATTCGTCGCCGGATGAATATAATTTTTATGACACATCTGCCGGTGGGGGATTCTTTAGTTTCAACAGTGCAAATATCAGTGTTTCTCTGCCGAAATCAAGTGGTGCGCTCGCAGGTGAATGCGGCGAAAGTTGCAGATATGATCTTGATATCAACAACGGGTTGCTTGTGATATCGGGAACGGGTGAGGTTGCAACGGCGCCGTGGAGCGATTTTAACAATTACATAAAACGAGTTGTGGTCGAGAGGGGGATAACCGCGATTTCCGCGGATATAGCAGGAAATGAAATCTGTCTGCCCGACACACTGAAAAAAATCGCGGATGGAGTTACACTGCCGGATACCATATGTTACGGCGGAACCGATAAGCAGTGGAATGCATTGGGGTATACCGCAGGGGCAATTTACACGATGTCAAATTCGCTTATATACCTTGATTCGGTTTCTGGACAATCGGCAAAATTGGTTTTCGGAAAATATGTGGGTTCCGACAACATAATTGTGGAACATTCATTAAACGGTGTTGACTGGAGCGAATTTAAGGCAGACAACGAACTGACCGCCGAATCCGAATATGCACTTGTTTCAGGCTTCTCAAATGATGAAGATCATTATTTCAGAATAAAAGCAGACGGCGGATATTACGGCGGAGTTTCCAATGTTGTCAAAATTGCAGGTTATAAATATGCACCGCCGGGGGATTTTGAATTCAGCGGCGGCATGATTAACGCATATATCGGTCATGACAAAGAGGTTGTTATACCGCCGGTAATTAACGGAGAGGAAGTTAAGCGAATTCATATATCCGCTTTTAGCGATACCGGGGTTGAAAGCATAGTGATTCCGCGAACCGTTGGCAGTATATACGGTTCTGTTTACAGTCGCGTGATAGATTGCGATACGCTGAAAAACTTTATCGTTGACCCTGATAATGAGTATTACAGTTCTGCGGACGGTTTGTTGTATAATAAAGATTTCAGTTCGCTGATTCAATATCCGGCGCAAAAGGATGATGAGGAGTTTTATATACCCGATACAGTTACTCATATTTCATACTGTTTGGGCAATGATTATATAAAAAGAATACATATTCCGAGCAGCTTGACAAACCTTGCAACTTATGGTTGGGATCGGGCGATAGCTGTTTCGGGATTGCCCTCATTGGAAGAAATCTTTGTTGATGAAAATAATGCCGAGTTTTGCTCGGTTGACGGAGTGTTGTACAGTAAAGATAAAACCAAGCTGATGTACTATCCTCCGCATAAAGAGTCGGATGTATTCAACATTCCCGACACGGTTACGGGATTTGGTAAATATGCGTTTGCAAATAATCCGAAAATCAAAAGTGTTGTTGTGCCTGATGGAGTCTCGGATATTTCAGGTGTATTCTCAGGCTGCGCAAACATTGAAGCCGTCACATTGCCGAAAAATCTGAAAATCATAGGTGAGGGGGCGTTTGACGGCTGCAGCAGACTGAAAAATGTGGATATTCCGGACAGCGTATCGGAGATAGGTTACAGAGCTTTTCGAGGGTGTTCCGCCTTGGAAAGTATAGTCATACCCGATGCGGTTTCGAAAATAAGCACCTATACTTTTTACGGTTGCTCAAATTTGAAAACCGTCGTTATTCCGGAAAATGTTCAGAGTATTGGGTGGGATTCGTTTAACGGATGCAAGTCACTGGAAAGCGTGACATTCGGCAATAATCTGACAGAGATAGGTTCAGGTGCATTTTCAGGCTGCGAAAAACTTACAAAAATAGACTTTCCGAACAGTCTTCAAAAAATTAAAAGTAGAGCATTTTATAACTGTTACGGCTTAACCAAGATTTCGTTAGGCTCCGGTATATATGAAATCGGTGACAACGCATTCTTTGGTTGTAAATTGATTAAAGAGTTCGATGTTGATGAATCGAACGGCACATATTGTTCTGTTGACGGCGTGCTTTATGACAGAACTAAGCAAAAATTGATTGCATATCCGCCTGCAAAGAAGGATTTGATTTATTCCGTTCAATCAACCGTTACAAGCATCGGAGCCGGCGCTTTCGCCAATGCGAAAAGGCTGACTCGGGTGGCTCTGCCGAACGCGATCACCGAGATAGCAAACAGTACATTCTATGGTTGCAGCGCACTAAAAACGATTAACATCCCGAGCGGATTGAAGATAATCGGAAGCAATGCTTTTAGCGATTGTTCGAAATTGACGGCAATTACTCTTAATGACGGATTACAAACTATAGATTATTCTGCGTTTTCGGGTTGCTCCGCTTTGGAGAGCATAAGTATTCCGTCAAGTGTTACAACCATAGGCAAATACGCATTCAGTTCATGCAAAAGTCTCAAGTCAATAACCGTGGCATCGTCAAACACAAAATATTCTTCACAAAGCGGAATACTTTATGACAAAGCAAAAACGAAGATTTTGAGATGCCCGCCGGCAATCGGGTTGACGAGCGTTTCGTTGCCGCAGACGGTTAAAAGTATCCCGTCAGATGCGCTTGAGGACTGTGAGAATATTGAAAAAATCATTATTCCTTCATCCGTCAGCGAAATAGGAGAATACACCTTTAATAACAACTTAACATCATTAAATGCAATAACCGTAGCATCGGGAAATGCAAATTATTCGTCTGATGACGGTGTGCTTTTTACAAAAGAAAAGGATGTATTGATAAAATATCCGCCGAAACGGCAGGCAATCGAATACAAAGTGCCGGACAGCGTAAGTGAAATATCAAGTTCTGCTTTTGCGTATTGTGAACTGACCGAGATATCTTTGCCGGAAAGCCTGACCAAACTGGGCAGTTATGTTTTCAGTTATTCAAAGAACCTTGAAGGCATAAATATACCGACCGGGATTGACAGCATACCTAATATGTCGTTCTATATGTGCAGCAATCTTAAAGAGATATACATACCGATAAACATTAAGACAATCGGATACAATGCATTTGATTGGTGTTCGTCGCTCACCGATGTGTATATCCCCGAGAGCGTTGAGAAAATTGACAGCAGTGCATTTGGCGATTGCGATAACCTCGAATACATAAAAGTGAATGAGAATAATAAAAATTATTGTTCATATAATTATGCGTTGTATTCGAAGGACATGACGACGCTGATTCAATACCCCGCTGCCTTGGCTGATGAGAAATTAGTCATTCCGAACGGCGTTGTGAATATAGGAAATTATGCCTTTTACCAAACGAAGTTTGAAACGCTCGATATACCGGCTACGCTCGAAGATTTCGGCAAAAACAACCTGAATTCGTGTGATAATCTGAGGCAGATAACCGTGCGAGAGGCTAATAATAAATTCTGCTCGTCGGACGGTATACTTTTCACAAAGGATATGACAACCTTGGTTCGCTATCCGGAAAAGCGTGTCAGTGACAGCTACACGGTGCCCGACTCTGTGAACATAATTGCCGCGGACGCATTGCGCTACGCCGAGGTTAAGAATGTAAAAATCCATGGCGGAGTAAAGGAGATAGGAAAGGACGCTTTTGGCTGGTGCCGTTCTCTCACGGACATCTCGGTAAGTCGAGATAACGAAAATTACACTTCGTATGACGGATGTTTGTATAACAAGAACATGACAGAACTTATTGAGTATCCTCTCGGCAAAAATGAGGCTTTCGTAAGATTGCCGAACGGAATTAATAAAATCGGTGACACAGCTATGTGTACAAACCAAGTCGTGGAACGGATTGTTTTGCCCGAGACCACAGAGACAATCGGCAGACAGTCATTTAACTATACGACTAACCTGAAAGCGATTGAGATACCTACATCCGTCGGCAGTATAGATGAATTTGCATTCAATAGTTGTGAGTCGCTGACGGACATTTACTATACCGGCAGCCGCGAACAGTGGGAGGGCATTGCAATCGGCAGATATAATGAAGCGCTTGACGGTGTGACGGTTCATTACAATTCGCATATGGACGATGTGTCGATTGAATGTAATTCAGATGTGAAAATCTGCGAGTATGCGGACGGTGTGCTGACCATAAAAACAGATGTGACAAACGCCGGGAATACAACCGCGGTCGGCAAATGCTACATTGCAGTTTATGATATGAACGGCAAGCTGAAAACAATCTTCGATTTTGATATGAATATACAACCCGGATCAACTCAGAATTTCACCTGTGACACGGGGATATATACATATGCCGACGGAGATTATGTCAAGATAATTCCGATGGGAAAAGGATTGATTCCTTACGGAAAGAATATAACAAAAATTCAAGTGTCCGCAAAATAATATGCTTTGGATACGGCTCGAAACGACAGAAATTCGAGCCGTATTTTTTCGGACAATTTTTACCCTTGAAACATCACCGATAACATGGTACAATGTAAATATCAAAAACAAAAAAACAATCAAATTTGACTTTTAGGAGAGACGAAAAAATGAGCATAACAAAAAGAAATTTCGGCAACGCCGACGGAAAAGAAACGACCCTGTACACCCTGACAAACGCAAGCGGCAGACTCAGCGCGGAGATTACGGATTTCGGCGGAATAGTGCGCTCGCTTATATTTGACGGCACGGATGTCGTGCTCGGCAGAGACAGCGCGGAGGAATACACTCACAACAGCGGTCATTACGGCGAACTAATCGGCAGAAATTCCAACAGAATATACCGCTCCGAGTTTACCTTGAACGGAAAAACCTACAAGCTTGCGGCAAACGACGGACTCAACAATCTGCACGGCGGCAACATCGGCTACGGTCAGAGAATATGGGACGCACAACCGATTGACGGCGACGAGCCGAGCCTGGTGCTCACATTGCACAGCCCCGACGGCGAGGAGGGTTTCCCGGGAAATGTGGATGTGAAGGTTACATACACCGTGACGGCAGACAACGCCCTTGCGATACACTATGAGGCACAGTCGGACGAGGACACGATAATCAACCTTACAAACCACAGCTACTTCAACCTCAACGGACACAACAGCGGCAGTGCGCAGAACCACAAATTGATGATAAACGCGGATTTCTACACTCCGAATACAGACGAGTGTATGCCATACGGTGAGATTCTCTCCGTTGACGGTACGCCGTTTGATTTGAGAGGCGCAAAAACGCTCAAAGAGGGATTTGAATCCGGATTCAAACAGATAGATATGTTCGGCGGTTATGATCACAACTTTGTGCTCAGCGGCAGCGGTTACAGAAAATTTGCAAGTGCAACCGGCGACAAAAGCGGCATAACCATGGATTGCTACACCGACTTGCCGGGCGTGCAGCTATACAGCGGCAATTGCATAAAAGAGGACGAGGTGTGCAAGGACGGAACAAAATATCACATACATGACGCATTCTGCCTGGAAACACAGATGTTCCCGAATGCGACATCATATCCGTTCTTCCCGAGCGTATTCGTAAAAAAAGGCGAAAAATACGACACAAAGACAGAATACAGATTTACGAAATAATATTTAATAAACTTTTAATCTTTGTTTTATTGATTTTCAATAACCATAGGTTATCATATATACAAGAGCTCGAATAAAATATATGACACGAAAGGATGTATGGATTATGAAAATTAACAAAAAGACTTCGTTTCTGAGTTTGTTCCTTGCCGGCACATTGGTGCTCAGTGTATCGGCAGCGGCAGATGTGATAATCGGAGACGGATACAACAGTGCCAAGCAGGCACTCAAGTACACAAGCAAGACTCTTGCAAACGAGGCGGACAACTTCACGATTAATGCGGATTTTCAAATATTCGTTGACGGTGAGCAGGTCAGCTACGAACACTCAGAGAGAAAATTCGATTTCGTGAACAACCGCACCGAGGAGACAAGCGAGAGCAAAAACGGTGATTCCGGTTTGTTTACGAATTACTACTACAGAGACAGTGAAAAAAGTATAAACACCTTTGGCGATGAACCGTATTATGTCTACACCAACGACAGCTCACCGGATTCGAATGAAACAAGATTAGGTTTAACGGATCCTTTTGATGAGCCGATCGCACAGGACATAGAAAAAATTGCCGACGCTTTTGTAAGCAACATGAAAGACTTCGTTCAGGTAAAAGATCTTGACGACGGCGGCAAGATGTATTTCGGCAATCTTGAGAGTGCGCAGATTCCGGCGCTTGCAAATGCACTTTCGTCTTTCGCTCTCAAGTACACTGTTGTCGAGAGTGTAAGAGGTATGGATGTAATAGACATAAAAGACTGCATCGCTCTCGGAGAGGTGAGTGCACAAGTGTCGCAGAACGCTGATGGCTTGCTTGACAGCGGCGTTGGCACAATGTCGGCTACCGGCACCGACAAAGACGGCAATTCTCACAGAATAGAAATGGCGGTGAGCGTTACCGTAAGCGATATTAATACGACGGTGGTTGAACCCGTGTCGCTTGACGGCAAGGATGTTGTTTACGGTGAGTCGGGTGTTGACAGATGGACAATTTCCGCAAAAAACATAGGCACATATTCTGCACCTGTTGTCATCGAGGAGAATGACAAACTCGTGAAAAAAAGCGACAATATATTGATAATCGATTCCGTAGACGGCAACACCATAACCGGACACATGACGATAGACGACGGCAACGAGAGGGTTGACAGCGATTACACCGCGGTGAAAGACGACGAGTATTCTGACGACTACAAGGCAGAGTATACCGATGCCGAGGGTAACACCAAGAATGCAAGGATTCGTCTTGTAAACTGGAGCCGTGAGCAGGATCTGATTTATATCAGCGTAGATCTTGACACGGTAACCGTCACGGACGGCGGTTATGAAATCAGAGGCGATTCATGCATGATGCAGATGCAGTTGGACTGACAGATTGAATCTTATCTGCGGGGCGGTTTTTATATAAAATCGCCCCGAATCTGCGAAAGGAGTTAATATGGATAAAGCTATATTTGTCGACAACCTGACAAAGAAATTCAAAAGCGGCAGAGGTATTGAAAATATCAGCTTTGATGTCGGCGTGGGAGAGGTATTCGGATTTTTGGGTCCAAACGGCGCCGGCAAGACCACTGCCATGAAGATAATGACCGGGCTTATGAAGCCGGATGAAGGCAATGTGTATATATTCGGCAAAAATGTACTCACAGAGCACACACAGGCACAGAGCTGCGTCGGAGCGATAATTGAGAGTGTTGCGCCGTATCCGTATCTCACGGCGTATGAGAACATGAAGATGCTCTCGAGATATCACGATATAAGCGACGAGCGGATAGATGAATGTTTCCGCCTGACGGGTATAGAAAAATATAAAAACGAAAAGACAAAAGGCTTCTCGCTCGGCATGAAACAGCGCCTCGGCATAGCCATGGCAATTGCTCCGAGACCGAAACTGCTTATTCTGGACGAGCCTCTCAACGGACTTGATGTTGAGGGGATGTTTGAGATGCGCGAACTCATAAAAAATATGTCGGAAAACGACGGAACATCGTTCCTTATATCGAGCCATCTGATACACGACATAGAGCTTACCTGTACGAGGATCGGCATACTCTACGGCGGCAAAATGCTCGGTACGGATTACACCGAGAACATATTGCGCAGCTATGCCTCACTGGAGGACTACTATCTGAACGAGGTGAATATCAATGCATAATTTCAAAGCGGCTTTCATGAATGAACTTTATAAGGTATCAAAACGCAAAAAAATAACCGTTGCCGCAATTGTCACATTCGCAATAATCGCTCTTGGTGCGTTACTTACCTCTACGGTCAGCAATTTTGCGGGGATAAACTTAACCGGAAATTCTGAGTTTGCTCTGCTGTGTCTGCCGGTGTTTGTGTATATTGCTGTTCCGTTGTTTATCATTTTTGTGACGAACGATTTGTTTTGCGGCGAATTTTCGGACAACACCGTTAAAACGACGCTTCTTACTCCGGCAACGAGGGTGCAGATTTTCTCGGCAAAGGTGTGTGTGGTGCTTGTGTTTGCGGCATATATGCTTGCTTTGGCCATGGTGTTGGGTTTCGTCGTCGGTGTGATTATCGGTCAGACGGAGTATGCGTTCATCAGGATATTTTTTTCATATCTTTTGTCGCTCTTGCCTATCGGTGTGATAGTCGCTATGGCGGCGCTTATATCAAATCTGGCAAAAGGCTCGGGCAGCTCGTTCCTTATCTGTGTGGCGGTGTATATTCTCTCCGGCGCAGCAGGTTTAATATATCCTTCGGCGGTTTCTTTTTTGCCGACGGGCAGCATGGGAATGTACATTCTCCTCGGCGCGCCGCTTATAAGCTTCGGTAAGATAATCCGTCTTTTGCTTATATGCATAGGGTATTCGGTCATGCTTTATGCGGCAGGCATCAGCGTATTTGATGCACGGGAGATATAATATGAAACACAGACTGTATCTGAGAGGAATATTTACAATTGCACTCACGGCGGTGATAACCGCCGTTATTGTGCTGTCTGTGATGTCGGTCTTTCTGCACGGGCGCAGTCTTGAGACGGCTTTCGGCGGCATTGTGTCGCAGTCGGCCGTGATTCGGGACAACGAGGTTGTCTATTCCACTTTCAGTCTCAACAACTTTGATAAAAAGCGCCTTGAGATGTCTGTCCGTGCGAACGAAAAAGAATTTTCCTGCGACGGTGTGGAGTACATGATATCGGGCAAGACTCACCCCGACGGCACGGTGCTTGTCACCATGAGCGCAAGCGTTGACGCATATTCTCTTGCCAGAGAACTTGTTATCATCATTGTGCTGATTTTTGCGGCGGTTTACATTATCACCTCGGCGGCATTTCAGATGCGCAACAACGAGGACTTTGCCGATCCGCTGAAAAACCTGATAGACAGTACCCGCAGACTTGCCGAGGGCGAGCTTGACATAAACATTCCCGACGAGGGCGCGGCAGAGGTGAACGAGCTGTGCAAGGAGATAGAAACATTGCGGCTGCGGCTCAGCCGCGAGGTGTTTGAGAATCAAAAGGCGACCGACAACAGAAAATTCCTTGTGTCGAGTATGTCGCACGATTTGCGCACGCCGATTACTTCGCTCCGGGGTTACCTTGAGGGAATAGCGGACGGCGTGGCGGATACGGAAGATAAAAGGCGGATTTATCTGCAAAAATCCATAGAAAAAATCAATCTCATAAACTCTATGATTAATGATTTGCTGCTGTATTCCAAGCTTGACATGAATCAGGTGGAATTTCGTTATCAGATTGTGGACTGTGCCGAGTATGTGGGCGCAATTGCCGATGAGGCGAGAGAATCGCTTGCCAACGGCAAAAAGATTGTCTTTGAAAATAATCTTGGCGGAGATGTGTGCATAAGGATAGACATAAAGCAGTTTGAAAGAGTCATGGGCAACATAGTCTCCAATGCCGTGAAATATGTTGATGAGAAAAACGGTGAGATAAGAATAACACTGCGCGAAAACCGCGAATCGGTAATCATAGAAACGGCGGACAACGGTATAGGCATATCCAAGGACGATTTACCCCGAATTTTCGACAGGTTTTACCGCTGCGAAAAATCGCGCGATATCCGCGGTTCAAGCGGACTGGGACTTGCCATATCAAAACAGATTGTGGAGACCATGGGCGGTTCAATCTGGGCGGTGAGCACAGAGGGTGAAGGAACATCGCTTTTTGTTTCACTTAAAAAATATCGCAGGGAGGGCATATCATGAAAAAAATTCTTATAATCGAAGATGACGCAAGCATTGCCGAGATAGAGCGCGATTATCTTTCTATGAGCGGCTATGAAGTCAGCATTGCCGACAACGGCGACAACGGGCTAAAGATGTATCTCGGCGGAGAATTTAACCTTGTGATACTGGATCTGATGCTGCCCGGCAAGAGCGGATATGATATTTTGGAGAGAATATCGGACACAAAGGACATACCGGTGATTATAGTTTCCGCAAAGGATGAGGAAATGTCCAAAATCAAGGGACTGAACCTCGGTGCGGATGATTATGTCACAAAACCGTTCGGCATGGGTGAACTTGTGGCACGGGTGAACAGGCTTATCAAATCATACGAAAAATTCCGCGGCAGCGAGCCGGGCGGCACTGTCACAATTCGCGGGGTCACCGTTGACGAACCGGGCAGACGCGTGTTTGTGGACGGAGCAGAGGTCATTCTCAAGCAAAAGGAATTTGATGTGCTGTTGTTCCTCATGAAAAATCCTAACCGAGTGTACAGCAAGGAGACTATTTTTGAGCGAGTGTGGGGATATGACGCACTGTCGGATGCATCAACCGTCACAGTGCATATAGCGCGCATCCGCGAGAAGATAGAAAAGAACCCATCCAGACCCGAGTACATAGAGACTGTGTGGGGCGCAGGTTACAGGTTTATAAAATAAAAAAAGCGGGGGATATTCTCCGCTTTTTGTTTTACAAAGATATTATCCCGAGATGCTCCAGGAGTATTTTGACTCCGATGAGAATCAGCACAATTCCACCGGCAATTTCGGCTTTTGATTTGAATCTTGCGCCGAATCTGTTGCCGACGATCACACCTAAATATGATATGGTAAATGTGATGAAACCGATGAGACTTGCCGACTGAAGGATGTTGACATCGAGACAGGCAAAGGTTATGCCGGCTGCCAGGGCGTCTATGCTTGTTGCAACGGCAAGTACTGAGATTTCTTTTACATCTATAACAGCTGTCGAACCGCTGTTATCATCTTCGCCGGTGATGCATTCCCACAGCATTTTGCCGCCGATGAAGGCAAGCAGGACAAAAGCTATCCAGTGGTCAAATTCCGTTATGTATTTTTCAAACCGTGTGCCAAGCAGCCAACCGAGAGTCGGCATGAGTGCCTGGAAGAATCCGAAAAAAAGACTGAGAACAAGTGCATAGCCGTGATCGATCTTTCTCATGGATAATCCCTTACAGACCGCCACGGCAAAAGCGTCCATGGACAGCGCCGCGGCAATTAAAATCAATTCGTAGATATTCATAGTAAATCCCCTTTTTTGTCATTCATTACATCATATCACAATTCGCACGATTTATCAATCTTTTTTTATGATTTTTCCTTCAAATGCGGATAACGGCTGCCGCAACATGAAAATGCGGCAGCCGTCTTTTGAGTTTTACAGATGGAAATTGTGATTGCCTATGGTAGCGTAATAGGTGCGATTTTTTGCGATCCAGTTGTTTGTGGATTTTTTCGGATTGTAGAAAAACATAGACGCACCGATATTGTTGTATCCGTTTACTGCGGCTTTTGCCGCCTCGACCGAATCGCCGTTCGGCGTGTTGTATATCGTTCCGTTCACTGTCGGCTGATACTGCACGCCGTACTTGGTGTCAAATATAACTCCGTATACGGTGTTGGGGTAGTCGCGGCTCTTCACGCGGTTTAGTATGCAGTTTGCTACGGCGACCTTTCCCTCATAGCTTTCGCCCCGGGCCTCGGCGTGGATTATGCGTGCCAGCCAGTATATGTCTCCATCGTTATATTCCGAGTAAAGTTTTTCGCGCGTTATGGGGCCGACAATTCCATCGGCGGAAATGCCGCAGTCACTTTGAAATCTCATAACTGCATTTTTTGTAATATTTCCGTAATATCCTGTTACCTCATGATTAAAGTATCCCTTGCTGCTCAGCGTCTGCTGAATCTTTGGCACTTCACTGTGCCGGGAACCGAGGTATATTAGGTCTGACGCCGCCTCTAAACGGTTTGGAACGGCTGTCATAAGTGTCGCAATTAATGCCGGAATCAAAATAAATCTTTTCATTTGTTTCTCCTCCTGTATTTTGCTGTGGGATTATGACATAGATTATATTACAAAAATATTAAATTATCAAGCGGCATAATCTGTGATTGACTGCCGTTCGCCCCCATAGGGTTCAAAAAAGACGGAGAATTGCGGCAAATACATAAACTACCGCAGAAATCCTCCGTCTGTGAGTGACATACCACAATTTTCTTATTGGTTGTATTCTTTGATTTTTCGCGCCATGCTGCGCTTTGCGTCCTTTTCGGCTATGGATTGGCGTTTGTCATACAGCTTTTTACCTTTGGCAAGTCCGAGCTCCAGTTTGATGTTGGAACCCGAGAAATAGAGTTTGAGCGGTATGAGGGCAAAGCCTTCCTCTTTTAGCGTGCCGATGAGTTTGCGAATCTCATATTTGTGCATTAGCAGCCGGCGCGGCCGCATGGGGTCGCGGTTGAATATGTTTCCCTTTTCGTATGGACTTATGTGCATCTGCTTCACATACACCTGCGAATTGTCTATTGATGCATAAGAATCCTTCATGTTCACCTGACCCATGCGCAGAGATTTCACTTCAGTGCCGATAAGTTCTATGCCGCACTCGTATTTTTCCATGATAAAATAGTCATGAAATGCTTTTTTGTTTTGTGCAATTATTTTTATATTCTTTTCCATAAAAACCTTCCTTTACTGCCCCGACGGGTAAAAATCTATCTGCCTTAAACTCGGATTGGCGGCGGCTGCTATAATGCGAACTTTGTCGCCGATTTTGTATGTCTTTCCGCTGTGCTCTCCTATAAGGGTGTAGCTTGTTTCGTTGAAATGATAGTAATCATCCCTCATGTCAGCCAGGCGTACAAGCCCCTCTATGCCGTTTTCAAGCTCAGCAAAGAATCCGAACCCGGTCACAGACGATATTATTGCGTCATACTCCTCACCAATGTGAGCGCACATATACTCGGCTTTCTTCATATCCTCAACCTCGCGCTCGGCTTGCATTGCGTTGATTTCCGCTTCGCTCGATTTTTTTGCGGCCGCCGTAACGAATTTTGCATAGTGTTGAGCTCTGTCAGCATCCAATCCTCCGTTTATATATTCCTTGATTATGCGGTGGATGGCAAGATCGGGGTATCTGCGGATGGGAGAAGTGAAGTGGCAGTAATATCTGAATGCCAGTCCGAAATGACCTTCGTTTGAATCGGAATACTTTGCTTTCATAAGCGAGCGGAGCATAACTTTTGATATGAGCATTTCCCTTTCCGTGCCGCGTATCTCGGCGAGCATCCGTGCAAACTCCATGGGGTGCGGCTCACTGCCCTTGATGCGCATGTTCATGTTGGCAAGGAATGAATTGAAGTTCGCAATCTTGTCCGCAGACGGTTTTTCATGAATCCTGTATATAAAGGGAACTTCGAGCCAATAAAACGCCTCTGCCACGGTGCGGTTAGCCATCAGCATGAATTCCTCTATTATTCCGTTTGAAACCCCCGTACGATATTTATATACATTTGTCGGTTTGCCGTTTTGATCAACCTCGATTTTAGTCTCGGGGAAATCAAAATCTATGCTGCCGGATTTCTTTCGGTTTGTCTTAAGTATGTCCGCCAGTTCTCTCATCAGCAGTATGTTGTCTTTAATGTCGGCATATTCGGCGCAGGTTTCGCTGTCGCCGAGGAGTATCTTATCCACCGTATCATATGTCATTCTGTGAGCGGTGGAGATTACTCCCTCAACAACTCTGTGCGATAAAAGCTCGCCATCATCGCTTATTTCCATTACCACAGAGAGGGTCAGCTTGTTTGTGTGGGGATTTAAGCTGCAAATATTGTTTGACAGTTCCACAGGGAGCATTGGCACAACTCTGTCGGTGAAGTATACACTCGTTCCGCGGCGGAATGCCTCGGCGTCTATTGGAGAATTTTCTCTCACATAGTGAGTGACATCCGCTATATGAACGCTCAGTTCATAGCCGCCGTCGATGCGTTCTGCACACACTGCGTCGTCAAGGTCTTTTGCGTCAGTGCCGTCTATGGTTATGACGGTTTTTGTGCGGAAATCCTCTCTTCGTGCAATCTCATCGCCGGTTATGCCCGGGATGAGGCTGCGCGCCTCGTCAATGACGACTTGCGGAAACTCTTGCGAAATGCCGTACTTTCTCAGCACGCAGAGCACATCAACGCCGCTGTCATAGGCATTTCCGAGGATCTCGATTATCTCTCCCTCGCATTTTTTATCGCCGTCACGCCACTTTGTAATTTTCACAACCACTTTTTGTCCGTCTTTGGCATTGGCATTGTGAGATTTTGATATGAATATGTCGTCTGTTATCTTGGTGTCGTCCACAGCCACAAAGCCGAAGTTGCGCTGATTGTGATATGTGCCAACAAGCGTCTCATGGGCGTGGGTAATGATTTTTATTATCTTGCCCTCCGGGCGCTTTTCGTTTGACTTGGGGTGAGCCTTGCGCACAAGCACCGTGTCGCCGTCCATGGCACCTTTGGTATCGTCCGGGGGGATGAAGATGTCGTCCTCGCCGTCGCGGCACACAAAGCCGAATCCGCGCATCGTTGCGTCAAATCTGCCCGATATCACATCCGATGAATCCACAGCGATATATCTGTTTTTGGACGAGAGAATTATCTTGCCCTCGGATTCCAGTTCGGACAAAATTGCGCTCAGCTCGTCCATGTCCGATTTAGGTATGCCAAGCACTGCGGCGATGTCTTTCTTGCGCATGGGCACATAGTTTTCGTCATTTATAAATTGCGTTATTGTTTCTTTTCTGTTCATGTTTATTACCTCTCAACTACTATTTTAACATCATTTTCAAAAAAAAGATAGAGTTTTTTGAAATTTGTTGAATTTTTTTATTCGTTCTGTTATAATTAATATATTATTTGTGAAAGGCTGAATTTTATTATGACTTTTTCGAGGACAAACATACTTTTGCCGCATGACAGAAGTTTAGAAGCAATGCGCAAATGGAGCATCGTCGCGTGCGATCAATATACATCCGAGAGGAGCTACTGGCAAAGTACAGCCGATTTTGTCGGTGACGCACCGTCGGCGCTGCATCTTATTGTGCCCGAGGTTTATCTGAATGATGACGATATAGACAAGCGTATCGGGGATATCTCGCAAACCATGAAAGCCTATTTGGATAGCGGAGTCTTTGACGAGATAAAAAATTCATATATCTATGTGGAGCGCACTTTGGCAAACGGTGCGGTGAGACGCGGAATTGTCGGCGCGGTCGATTTGGAGGACTATGACTATTCGCCGCAGTCGCAGACAAAAATTCGCGCGACTGAGGGCACTGTGGTGTCGCGTATTCCGCCGCGCCTTGCCGTCAGGATGAGAGCAAACATAGAGCTTAGCCACATAATGATGCTTATAGATGACAGAGACTGCGATATCATCGAATCAAACAGTGCGCACAAAGGTGAATTTGAAAAATTGTATGACTTTGAACTTATGCATAACTCCGGGAAAATTGTCGGATATCGAATGAGTGATGAGGCGGCAGATATGCTTGACAGACGGCTTGCACAGCTTGAAGATGCGGACGGATTTGAAAAAAAGTACGGAATTAAGGGTAAATCGCCGCTTGTGTTTGCCATGGGTGACGGAAATCACTCACTTGCCACGGCAAAGGCTTATTATGAATATGTAAAGCAGACAATCGGCGAGGATGCAGCGCGCATCAGCCCTGCGAGGTACGCCCTGTGTGAGCTTGTCAATCTGCATGACGAATCGCTTGTGTTCGAGGCGATCCATCGTGTGGTGTTTGGTGCGGATGCAGCTGAGTTTGTATCGGAGTTTGAAAAAGAATTTGATATATCATATGACGATGATGCAAAAGGGCAGAGTTTCTATCTTGTAACCGCAGACGGCAAAAGAAAAATGACCGTAACCAACCCGCGGGAAGTCCTCACCGTGGCAACTGTGCAGGGCTTTATCGACAGATACATTGAATCACACGGTGCAAGCGTGGACTATATCCACGGCGAAGATGTTGTGAAAAAATTATGCGCTGAGGGCGGTAATGTCGGCATAATTCTCAATGCCATGAACAAGAATGACCTGTTCCGCTCGGTAATCCTTGACGGTGCACTGCCGCGCAAGACATTCTCCATGGGTGACGCGTGCGACAAAAGGTTTTATGTCGAGGCAAGGGTTATTAATGACGGCAGCGATGTGCGTTTGGCGAGCGCGGCGTGCATTGGTATAATCACTTGAACGAAAGGATAAATTTATGGATAACGAAAACAACTATTATAACGGCCGTGAGACGGACGGTCAATATTACTCCGGCGGTCTGTCATACGAAAGTTCCGCACGCAGCTCAGCAGATATTGAGAATGAACTGCGAAAGACTATTCAGCGGCAGAAGAAAACCATGTTTCGCCTCATGGAGAAGATAAATCGTATGCGCATAGTATGCATAGTTCTCGCGGTGCTCATAGCTGCAGAGACGATATTGCTCTGGGGCAATTCTGTTGGGCGCAACAATCCCGAACCGCCGAAAGTGGCGGAAAGTACGCAAAGTGCCGAAGTTTCGCAAAATCAAAATGATGACGGTGCAACAGTGACTGAGGACTATGCCAACGAGGACGAGGTGAATACAATCCTGTCCAAAATGTCGCTTGAGGAGAAAATCTGTCAGATGATATTTGCCACTCCCGAGGTGCTCACCGGCTATGAGGCTGTGACTGCTGCGGGAGAATCCACTCAAAAAGTGCTTGAAAAACTGCCTGTCGGCGGAGTGATATATTCCTCAAAGAATCTGGAGGACAGGTCACAGCTCAAAACCATGCTGTCGAATGTGAGAAACTATTCCGAACTCGGCATCTTCCTTGCAATCAGCGAGGAGGGCGGCGCCGGCACGACAATCGCAAAAAAGACCGATGTCAGCACCATAGAAACAAAAGATGCTCAGACACTGGGCAGCGATAACGACAAAACAGCTACAGAGGAAAACTACAAGACAATTGCAAAAGAGCTGCGTACGCTTGGGTTTAATGTGAACCTTGCGCCGCTTGCACGGATATCGTCTGCAAGTGAGGACAAGTATGCTGTGCGCTCTTTCGGCACAGATGCCAAGAGAGTTTCCGACATGGTGTCGGCAGCTGTCGGAGGTATGGACAGTGTCGGACTCGGCTCGGCGGTCAAGTATTTCCCGGGAATAGACATTGCGGACAGCGTGAGTGCGGATGGTTTGCGCTCGGGCGAGTTTTTGCCGTTCAAAGCGGCAATTGACGCCGGTGCGGATTTCATAATCATGTCGAACAGTCCGTGCAGGGCTCTCACCGGCGACAAGACACCATGTTCACTCTCGGCGGCGGCGATAAAAGCACTGCGTGACGAGCTGGGATTTGACGGCGTCATCGTCACCGATTATCTGTCGGATATTGCGACAACATACAGTGCAGAACAGGCGGCGGTTGCTGCGGTGAAAGCCGGTGCGGACATGCTGCTTGCGCCCACGGGCATTGCAAAAAGTGTGTCTGCCGTTAAAGAGGCAATAGATAAAGGCGATATTGAAGAATCGGCAATAGACGAGAGTGTAAAACGCATATTGCGCATTAAGATAAAAAGAGGAATACAGTAAATACAGAAAGGAATTATAATGGATAACAAAAAACTTGCGGAAATGCTTTTCCCGAATATCACAAAAACCCCGGAGGACTATGAAAAAATATATCCGGAGAGAAACTTGCCTGACGGCGCTGTTGTAACAAGAATAGGCCCGAGCCCCACGGGATTTGTTCACCTTGGCAATCTGTTCAATGCAATCATAGGTGAGCGCCTTGCGCACCGGAGCGGCGGCATAATATATCTCAGAATAGAGGACACCGACAACAAGCGCGAGGTGCCCGGCGCGGTGTCAACAGTCATCGATGCCATGTCGCAGTTCGGCGTGTTCTTTGACGAGGGTGCAACAGCGGACGGAGACAACGGCGCTTACGGCCCTTATCGTCAGAGACAGAGAAAAGATATCTATCAGGCATTTGCAAAACGCCTTGTGGAGAGAGGCCTTGCGTACCCGTGTTTCTGCACCGAGGAGGAGCTCGAAAATATGCGCGAGGAGCAGAAAGCGAAGAAACTTAATTTCGGATATTACGGCGAATATGCCGTTTGCCGCACTCTTACAATGGAGCAGGTAGAGGAAAAACTCGCTGCCGGACTGCCGTATGTGCTTCGCTTCAAGTCGCAGGGCAACAGCGAAAACACTGTGAAGGTGCATGACGCTATAAAGGGCGACCTGGAATTGCAGGAGAATTACATCGATTTGGTCATACTCAAGTCGGACGGAATACCCACATATCACTTTGCCCATGTGATAGACGACCATCTTATGCGCACGACTCATGTAATCCGCGGTGAGGAATGGCTGCCGAGTCTGCCGATGCACATTCAGCTGTTTGACGCAATGGGGTGGGAGCATCCGCTCTATTGCCACACGGCTCAGCTTATGAAGATGGACGGCGAGTCAAAGAGAAAGCTCTCCAAGAGAAAAGACCCCGAACTCGGTTTGGAGTATTACGAGGCAGAGGGTTATCTTGTGGAAACAATATGGAATTATATGCTCACCATACTCAATTCCAACTATGAGGAGTGGCGTCTTGCCAACCCCGATGCGAAGTATACCGACTTTAAGTTTACTCTGGAGAAGATGGGCAGCGCCGGAGTGCTGTTCGATCTTGACAAGCTTAACAACATAAGCAAGGAGATAATCGCGTCAAAGTCGGCGGAGTTTGTGTATGATGAGTTTTACAAGTGGTGCGTTAAGTATGATGAGGAGTTTGCAAAAATCATTGCCGCAAACAAGGACTACACCATAGGCGCACTGAACATAGGCAGGGGCGGAGCAAAACCGAGATACGACATTGTCACCTGGAAACAGGCAAGGCAGTTCCTCTCTTTCTACTTTGACGAGACATTCGCGCTTGAGGACGAATTTCCCGAGAATGTCGACAACGCCACCAAGAACACAATACTGAAAAAGTATCTTGAGACATTCGACATGAACGACGACCCCAACGAGTGGTTCGGAAAGGTGCGCACCATTACTGATGAGCTTGGATTTGCCGTTAAACCCAAAGATTATAAAAAGAACCCCGATATGTATCCGGGAAGTGTGGTTGATGTGAGCAATGTGATCCGCGTTGCCATGACGGGAAGAAAAAATTCGCCCGACCTTTGGGAGATAAATCAGCTTATGGGCGAGGACGCTGTGAGGGCAAGAATCGAAAAATCCATTGACTGAGAGGAGACTGATATCATGAAAAAAACATTATCTGTCATTCTAACAACAGCAATGTTGCTCTCGCTCGCAACTGCGGCATTTGCCGTAAACGGCGATGTCAGCGGACACATATATTCAACGGATATCCGCGCATATATAAACGGTGTCGAGGTTCCGTCATACAACATCGGCGGCAAGACAGCCGTTGTTATCGAGGATATCCTGAGTGCAGATTCGCATCAGTGTGTCTATGATGACAACTCGCGCACGCTCAAGTTTTTCTCACTGAATCCGAATTGCCTTGTCGGAGGTGCGGCCCAATATGCCACTGTTACCGGTAGGGTGGTGGGTAACACTTACGAAACTGACATTAAAACTTCAATTTACGATGTCACCGTGCCGAGCTGCAACATAGGCGGCAGAACTGCCGTTGCCATTGAGGATTTGGGATACGACGGTGCATTTTCGCCCATCGGCGGAAAGTTTGACTGGAACGGCGAGGAGCGCACAATAAGCCTTGAATTTCTGTATGAAAATGTGGGTGCGATTGATAGCGACAAAAAAATAACCATAACCGCAAACGAATCAATGACCGAGGCAGAGGCGACCTTTGACGGAGTTTTGCACTGCGGCGGCGGAGCGGAACATTTCAGTTTTCCCGAGTATGCCTATTCGGCTGATGCGGATATAGAAACGCTAATGCCTATAAAGGCTGACGGAGAAACAATCGGATATTATTTCCACAGACCGTCAAAAGAAAATGAATTCACAGCATTTACATACTATTATCCGGATAAACTGAAAAAAGCCGAAGATGAACTGACGGTATATCCGAAAGCATCGAGGGAGGATATCATTTCGCATTTTGTCGGCGCACATTCCGTCGGAGAGCCCGTAGAACGCTTTGACACGGATAGGTATTCGTTTGTTTACATATCCGTTGCCGGTACATCGTGGACGGCGTATGACCTTTTGCAGGCTTATGATGACGGCACCTATGTTGACTACAAGGATAAAATTGCCGAGCGCAACAGGTCGCCGAGCAATTTGAAAGTGGATAAAGAAAACGAAAAAGTTACATTCAGATTCATGGACAGATATAACAGCGATTGGTATACAGACTACGAAATCGACCTGAAAGCCGGGGAGATAAAAGCCGTAGAATCAGCGGAAAATTAAGGAGAAAAAACATGAGCGAATTTTTGCTCTCCGTGCCGACGCTTCTCGGCACGGAATCGATAGTCGCAAACGAAATACGCCGTCTCGGGTACGAAACGACGCAGGTTGTTGACGGCAGAGTTACATTTAAGGGAGACGAATACGCAATCTGCCGCACCAACATAAACTTGCGCAGTGCGGAGAGGGTTATGATTCTCCTCTCGGAATTTAAGGCGACAAGCTTTGAGATGCTTTTTGACGGTGTTGCACAAATTCCTTGGGAGAATTTCATTGCCAAAACGGACGCATTTCCCGTGAACGGCTATTCCATAAAATCAAAACTCTACAGCGTGCCCGATTGTCAGGCGATAATAAAAAAATCCGTCGTCAAGCGCCTCGGCGCAAAATATGGCATAGAGTGGTTCGATGAGAACGGCGCGGTGCTGCCGATAAGGTTTTCGATTATGAAGGACAATGTGTCGGTTTTTCTTGACACTTCGGGAGTGAGCCTTTATAAGCGCGGCTACCGCGAAAAGGGCGTTGCGGCGCCGCTGCGCGAAACTCTGGCATACACAATGATCGACATCAGCCGCTGGCGGGGCGACAGGCCTTTTCTTGATCCATTCTGCGGCAGCGGAACCGTAGCAATTGAGGCGGCTCTGCTTGCCACCAAAACTGCGCCCGGGCTTGCGCGCACCTTTGCCGCACAGCAGTGGGAGAGTATCATTGCCACGCACCTTTGGGATGAGGCGCGCGATGAGGCTCGCGAGGCTATACGGTATGATGCGCCCACGCAGATTTTTGCGTCAGACATTGACCCCATGGCGGTTGACATTGCTCGTGACAATGCTGCCAAGGCAGGAGTTGCGGACAAAATACACTTTGAAGTGAGTGATATGCGCGATGTGGCGCCCTTCGGCGAAAAAGGCGTCATAGTGTGCAATCCGCCTTACGGCGAGCGGCTTATGGACGATAAGGAATGTGAAAAGCTCTATCGCGACATGAAGGCGAAATTTGCCGAGTTCCCCATGGCGAAAAAATATATTCTCACATCGAATGAAAATTTCGAAAGAATTTTCGGCAGAGCGGACAAGCGCCGAAAGGTTTATAACGGTATGCTGAAATGTTGTGTATACCAGTATTTCAGATGAGGTGATGGCAATGTCGGATAAAAGAACGACCCAGTGCGAGTCTTGCGCATATTATGACTATGACGATGAATCGGATGCCTATGTGTGCTCGATAAATCTCGATGAGGATGATGTGTATTCGTTCTATGAGTCGCGCAATGCGTGCCCGTACTACAGCTTTTATGATGAATATAAGCTTGTTCACAAGCAAAATTAAATTGACGGTGTGCCAAATCGGGTTTGGCACACCGTCTGACTTTATGCTCTTTCGTAGAAAATATAGTCTCCGGCACATACGAAACGGTGTTTGTCGCCGATAATCACTTCCGTTTCGCACGGAGTTGTGATGTCGTAGCGTATGCCGTCGTTAGTGTAGCTCCATTTGCTCGATATCTTGCCTTTGCGCGTCTCAACAGAGGCGGTCAGGTGACTGAGCCGTCTGTCGGGGTGAGGATTTATCACGGCTCTTTCAAATCCCGGTGCATCCTCGCATCTTCTGATGCCGGCGGCATATGTATAAACCCAGTCTGCCACTGCACCGTATGCGTAGTGATTAAAAGAGTTCATATCAACGCATTCTCCGGTTGTGGAGTACCACAGGCTTCCATCCGTCTTTTGTCCGTCCCAGTGTTCCCATATGGTCGTCGCACCGGCATTGACCGAATAGAGCCACGACGGATATTCCTCTCTTAAAAGCAGACTGTAGGCAATGTCACGGTGTCCGTTCTCGGAGAGTGCATGGAGCAGATACGGTGTGCCGACAAATCCGGTCATAAGGTGCATTCCGCACTTGCGAACAAGCGTTGCCAGGCGGTCGGCGGTTTTTTCTTTGTTCTCAGTCAGGTCAAAGACGAGCGCAAGTGCACATTCTGTCTGTGTTTCATATTTTTCGCCGTATGCCTTTATGAATTGTCTGCGAATGTTTTTGTACAGCTTTTCATATTCTGTCATGTCGTGTGAGAGCACTTTGCCTATCTTGACGAGAAGTGATGTTGAGTAGGCATAAAATGCCGTCCCTATAAAGTCTTTTCTCGTCGAGCCCTCAAGGCTGCCCTCGGCTGCATCGAGTCCCAGCCAGTCTCCGAACTGAAAGTGACCCGTGAACATAAATTCATCTTGGGTGGCTCTGCCCATGTAGTCCACCCAGGCTTTCATAGCGGGAAAGTTGTCTTTTAATATCTCCTTGTCACCGTATGTCAGATACATTTGCCAAGGACAAATCAAAACAGCGTCGCCCCATGCCGAACTGTTGGTCAAAAGTCCTTCGTCAATTGCTGATGCACCTTCCCATCTTGCCGGGACAAATTTCGGTATTCTCCCGTTGTGTGATGCCGCCGAGACATCGTGCATCCATTTTTTGAAGAATTTGAGCACATCATAATTAAAACTTGCCGCATGTGCAAAAACCTGTGCATCACCGGTCCAGCCTTTGCGCTCGTCTCTTTGCGGACAATCTGTCGGAACATCGAGATAGTTGTCCTTTTGACTCCAGAATATGTTGTCAAACAATTTGTTGAGTTTTTCATTTGAGCAATTCAGATATCCTGTTCTTCTGATATCAGAATATACGCAGATCCCCACAAAATCCTCAGGATTGATTTTTTTGCCCTGCCTGATAGGGTATTCCGTGAGCCTTAAATAACGAAAACCGAAAAATGTGAATTTCGGCTTGAACACATTTAGTCCGTCTTTGCAGATAAACTCCATCTTTGCCTTTGCCTTGCGGTAGTTGCCGTTGAAGAAATTTCCGTCTCTATCGAGTATTTCCGCACATTCCAGCACATACCTGTCTCCCTTTGACGCATTGACTGATATTTGCGCATATCCGGTCATGTTCTGACCGAAGTCGAGAATTTTGTCACCGTTTGCCGCCGTGATGAGAGCAGGAGTAATCCTCTCGTGTTCTTTTATTATTTCGCCCTCCTGGGGGATTAAAATACTCTTGTCCCATTCGATTCTTTTGCAGTGGACGCTGTTTTCGTCAACATAGTTAAAATCCCATGTCTCTCCGTCAAAACCGTCGGAGAACAAGATGTTGCTTTGCCTTGTCATCCAGGTTTCGTCCGTCGTTATTTTTTCGATTGTGCCGTCGGTATAGGTTATTTCAAGCTCTGCCGCAATCGCAACCGGCAGGTCAGTCTGACCGGGGCGCAGCGGTGCTGCCTTTCCTCGGTACCAGCCGTTGCCGACTTCTATCTCAATTGTGTTTGATTCCTCTATCATGTCCGTCACATCATAGTTCTGATACTGCAGCCGTTTTGCAATTTGAGTCCATCCCGGCGCAAGTACATAATCAGAGACTCTCTTTGAGTTGATTCTTGCCTCGTAATTGCCCAGTGCCGTTGCGGTGAGCCGGGCATTTTTGATTCTTTTCCCGGTTTTGAATTCTTTGAAAAATATGATGCAGGCTGAAAAATCATATTCCTTTTCGCTCACGATAAAATCCGCGTTGAATTTCATTTTTTTCTTCCTCTCGTTTGGCTGTTCGTCCATTATTATTTATTATAACAATTTATTGCGTTAAATTCAACTGTTTTATACGATTGTGCAAAACAAATTGAAATTTGTGCAAATACTTTTTGATAAAATAGGCTTATTATATAAATATAAAATTGACCTTGGCATTCATGCATTAAAATTATCGGACTTTGCATCATTTGCCGAGAAGTGATCAAAATTCACGGGAGGACTGATTATGGCTGACATTTCTTCGAAATCATTAAAAATTAAAACCGTGTCATCGTTGCAAAAGATTCTGCCGACACCCGACTCGGACGCACCCGAGTTTTCACGCGGTTCTTGCCTTATCGGCGAGAGATTTTCTTATCAGATTGCTTACATTGGCGATTCGGACTTCCATTGCGCCGCACGCATGGACATTAAAATCAACTCCGATATTGCCGATCGGATAATCGTATATGATGTTGAATGTGTTCCCGTCACCATGGCGGCATATCAGGATGAATTTGACAATGGGTATATCACACGGGGCAACGCGATTATTCCGGATATACTCACAAAAAACGACGGCACAATCGCGGCATCCGCCACACATCGCCGTTCTGTGTGGATAGCAGTCGAAACCGACGGCGCACCTTCCGGCAAACACAACATAGAAATTTCTTTTCATGATGGAGAGAAAGAATGTGCACGCTCTGAGTTCGAGCTGAATATCATAGCCGCAGAACTTCCGAAACAAGAGTTGATATTCACCCAGTGGTTCCATTGCGACTGCATTTCCTCATACTACGGACTGACTCCGCTGTCGCAGCAACATTGGGAATACATCGAAAAATTTGTGAAAATGGCGGCGGATAACGGCGTGAATATGCTCCTTACACCGATTTTCACCCCGGCGCTGGACACCAAAGTCGGCGCGGAGCGCCCGACGGTACAACTGATTGATATCGGGTATGACGGCGTCAAGTATGATTTCTGTTTTGATAAGCTCGGACGCTGGCTCGATATGTGCCGGAAACACGGCATAGAGTATCTTGAAATGGCGCATCTGTACTCCCAATGGGGCGCAGAGCACACGCCGAAAATCGTTGTGCGTGAAAACGGCTGCGAGATTAAAAAGTTCGGTTGGCATACCGACTCGACTTCGGATGAATACAAGGGGTTTTTGTCTCAGATGCTTCCGGAGCTAACGCAGTTTTTGAAGCGGCATTGGGATCCTGACAAGGTATATTTTCATATATCCGATGAGCCTGATGACAACCATATTGAACACTACGGAGAGCTTTATCGCTTTGTAAAGCCGTATTTGAAGGATTTCAAGATTATGGACGCACTCTCTGTCTACGGAATTTATGAAAAGGGATATGTCGATACGCCTGTATCGGCAACTCGGGCAATAGATGATTTTATTACACACGGTGTTGATAATGTGTGGGCATATTATTGCTGCGGCGAGGGTAAGTATAATCTCAGCAACCGTTTCATCGCCATGCCGTCATATCGTAACAGGGTAATCGGCACACAGCTTTATAAGTACAATATAGAAGGATTTTTGCAATGGGGTTACAATTTCTATTACTCCCAGTATTCCATCAAGCTTATAAATCCCTATATTTGCAATGATGCCGAGGGGGGCTTCCCGGCAGGGGACGCATTTTCGGTTTATCCGGGTATGAACGGACCGGAACCGTCGCTCAGGCTCTTTGTGTTCTATGAGGGCTTGTGTGATATGCGCGCCCTTAAATATCTTGAGAGCCTTGTCGGGGCAGATAAGGTGAGGACGCTTATAGACAGACACGGAGAAATAACATTCCGCGACTACCCGTCCTGTGCGGAATACATACTCAATTTGCGCCGCGATGTCAATTCGATGATAGAAGAACATATAAACGAAAAATCAAAAAATTAAATATACGGAGGGTATTATGACTGAATCAAAACTTAATGAAATTTGCTCGAATTTCAGCATAAATACGCAAATACATTCTTACGGAAACGGGCATATAAACGATACATATCTTTGTGACAGCACACCGAGATTTATTTTGCAAAGGATAAACACCAATGTGTTCAAAAATCCCGATGATGTCATGGAAAACATCTGTAATGTCACTGAGCATCTTAAGAGAAAAATCATTGAGAACGGCGGTGATGCCGACCGCGAGACGCTCACCGTGATACCGACCAAGGACGGCAACAGCATTTACCGTGACGGCACCGACTGCTACAGAATGTACAGATTTGTGGAGGACACGGTAAGCTATGATTTTGCCGAAAATCCTGCAATGCTTTATCATGCGGCTAAGGCTTTCGGCAGATTTCAAAAGATGCTCAGTGACTTCCCGGCAGAAAAACTTCACGAGACAATTGAAGATTTTCACAATACACCGGAGAGGGTAAACCAACTCAAAGCGGCGATATCTTCCGATTTGCTCGGCAGACTCGGCGGAGTTGGGCCCGAGGTGGATTTTGCACTTGGTTATGCAAAATATGCGGATGCGATCACCTCTGCAATGGCGGACGGTTTGGTGCCTCTGCGTGTCACCCATAACGATACAAAGCTTAACAACATCCTCTTTGATAAAGACAGCGGCCATGGAGTGTGCGTGATTGACCTTGACACCGTTATGCCCGGTTCGCTGCTCTATGACTTTGGAGATGCGCTGCGTTTCGGGGCATCTGTCGGCGCGGAGGATGAGAAGGATTTGACTAAAGTGTGGTTTGACCTTGAGCGGTTTGAACAGTTTGCAAGGGGATTTTTGGAGGAGATGCCGCACTGTACCGAAACGGAAATTGAACTTATGCCGCTGTCTGCGCTTATTATGACTTATGAGTGCGGAACGAGGTTCCTTGCGGATCATCTGAACGGCGATGTGTATTTCAAGATTCACCGCGAAGGTCATAACTTGGACAGGGCAAGGACGCAGTTTAAGCTGGTTGCGGATATTGAAAGCAAACTTGACAGAATGAAAGAAATTGTGAAAAAGTGGGCAAAATAAAGTTGCAAGCAGTGCAACACCGCCTACATAAAAATCACAAGTGTTCCGAGTTTTGAAGATAATGTCGTAATGTTCTCTCTTTGTCAAATCGCATATATCGGTCATATAATAAACTGAGGTGGATTTTAATGAACTTCAGGATTAATGACTACAAACTCTTGCAGACAAATTATGACCCCTCCCGAGAGGTTATAGACTATGGCGTACGCATGGTAGGCGCACCGCTTGAGTGGGGCGAGACGATGGGAGAGGGCATCAAAGTCGGCATAATAGACACAGGAATCGACAGTGATCATTTTGAACTCAAAAACCGTATCAAAGACGGCATAAACACCTGTGCCGGCGGTTCGCTTGACAATATTGAGGATGAAAACGGTCACGGAACTCACATATCCGGCATAGTGGCTGCCGAGAAAAATGGTAAGGGAGTTGTCGGCGTTGCCCCCAAGGCGGATTTATATATAGCCAAGGCATTTGATTCCGAGGGAACGAGCAACTTTGAGGCAATCGAAAAATCTATATTATGGATGATTGATAAAAATGTCGATGTCGTCAATATGTCGTTTTCGTCCGCCGCCGGAGGCAGGGCATACACCGAGCTCATACACAAGCTCTATATCAACGGAACGAGTGTTATCTGTGCCGCGGGCAACGAGGGGGAACAGGGCGAAAATACCATCGGTTATCCCGCAAAATTCAAGGAAACAGTGGCAGTATCCGCTGTCGACATTAACAAAAACATTGCTGATTTCAGTTCAAAAGGCAGCTCTGCAGAACTCTGCGCCGCCGGAATAAACATATATTCCACATATTTGAACGGCGGTTTTGCTTTGCTCAGCGGTACTTCTATGGCTGCACCTATAATCACCGGCGCCGTGGCGATACTCCATGGGAAAGGTATGCTCCGCTACGGAAGACGCCTCACTCCCAACGAGATTCGATTGCTACTCAACATATATACCGAAGATCTGAGCGGCGGCAGGGGCAGAGACAAAAGCTATGGTTACGGATTTTTCTCTTTCGGCAGGATAGGCCTGAATGATTATGTCATAGATGAGATAAAGAAAAAATACCGCCCGGCATACAGCGGACGCGATATTGTAAGCGCTGCAATCGCCATCATAGCGTCGGGACTGTGAACAAAATATGCACCTCAGAAAGCTTTCTGCCTTTTGGGGTGCATATTATTTTATTTGTGTTTTTTTTCTGCGGCATATTTGTTTTTTGTTGCCATGCCGCCGCGGATGTGTCTTTCTGCTTTGTTTTCTGCAAGCACTTCCTTTGCCAAACGCGACAGGTTTCTGTTCAGCCGCGGCAGTCTTTCGCTTATATCTTTATGTACGGTTGATTTTGAAATCCCGAATTTTTTTGCCGTCTGTCTCACGGTTGCCTTGGTTTCAATCATGTAATTTGCAAGCAAAATTACGCGTTCTGCAATATAATCCTTCAAAATAAACTCACCTCGACATATATCTTACTAAAATATATGTCGTGTGAGTCATGTTTAGAATTTTTTATGTATTTTTTTGAAAATTAACGGAGCTGTGTAAGAATGGAGAAATTCAGTATATGTGCTATGCTTTTGATGTTGTGTTTACTTTATTCTATTTAAGTTTTTCCATTTTGTTGTTTTGTGTTCTGCTCTTATGAGGATTTATTCACTGATTTAGCCTCAAGAAGCATTAATTTCATCAGGATTTCCCCCATCATACGAGTGATGATTAGTAGGGACATAGGGTCAAGATATGCTTTCGCATCAAAATTCTTTTTCATAATTTTTCATTCCATTCTTTTTCTCTAAATCCAACAAGAACAAAATCTTTGCCAATTAAAAGCGGGCGTTTCACAAGCATTCCGTCTGTTGCAAGTAGCCTTAATTGTTCTTCTTCCGGCATAGCAGATAGCTTGTCCTTCAGTCCTAATGATTTATACAAAAGCCCTGATGTGTTAAAGAATTTCTTTAACGGCAGACCACTCATTTTGTACCATTTACTTAACTCTTCAAAGCTTGGATTGTCTTCTTTTATGTCACGAAGTTCATATTCAATGTTGTTGTCATCAAGCCATTTCTTTGCCCTTTGACAGGTTGTACATTTAGGGTAACAAATAAATTCAATCATTACAATTCTCCTACATTATCATTACAAAATAGACTTTATAACATTTTGCATAACTTTATTATTCACATATATTTTCATTATAATATGAATGTCCTAAAATCATATCTAAATAGTTTTCTTTCGTCAAAGCAATAGAAGTATTCTTTTTTTTACCTCTTCCAAGTGCTTTTTGATATCTATATTCAATATTCTTCATATGAGTTAAAATGTCCGAAGTTGAAAAAATACCATTCTTATAATAATGAATTAATTTATCAAAAATTGTATCGACATAAAAGTGCAAGTTTTCGATAATGGTATTTATATATGGCATATAATCGCCATCGTGTACTACCATGTTACGATTACGATAAATTCTCATTATATGCCATCTTAATCTGTTTGCATGACTTTCAATACACTGCAATATCCCTAATGAATCTACAAAGATTTCATCATGGAAATACATCATTCTGTATTTAATAAGTGGATAATTAGCAAGTTTTTCAATCGTTTCATCAAAAACACTATTATATTCCCTTAATGAAAGCAATGCTAAAAATTTTTCATATGCAGTGGCACCAACATCTAATTCATCTAAATATTGGCTATGTACTTCTGGACAACATTGTTTAATCTCATTATAAAGAATTATTAATTTCCGATTTATATAATCAGAACACATAACTGTTGATAATATATTGCATATTTGATTTATTTTATCACTGTCGTTAATGTCTGTTTCTACAAATAGCTCAATTATTGTCCAAAGATTTAATAATTGATTGCTTTTTTCCTGATTGCTTAAAGCACATGTGTGTAATTCAACCATCTTAAAAAATGAATATGGAATTATATTATAGTTCGTTATTACTGATGTTAAATTAGAAAGTGCAGACTCATTATTAGCATCGGTATTTACATTCATCGGACTAATGCGCTTATTCATCATTTGCTGAACCCCTGTTTGTTTATCTATAAACACGGGCTTTTTTAGAAAATGAATATTTGTACGAATGTTTAGCTAATTTATGTATCGATATTATTGGATTTAAAATTAGCATTGCGTTTTCTTGCGCAGAATATGGATCTAATGCTTCCACATCATCTAACTCGCATAAACAACCCTTTTGAATGTTAAATATCTTTTTTTCTTGTTCCTTGGGCTTTCTAAAATCGCCTTTTATATATTTTCCGAAAAACTCATAGGATTTAATATTTATTCCTAGCATAACCTTATAATTCTTGGCCTTTAAATTTATGAATTCGAAGAATTTTTGCACATGACTTATGCCATCATCTATTGGGTTAGAATTATCAAAAAAATGATTATTAGCCACTGTGTACAAGTATGCTTTGCTATATCCCGAATTAATCAGTTCTGTGACTATGCTTCTGGACAATTCCACAATGTTCGATAGTACTTCATATGCATAAACATCTGAATCAATATTTTTAATTAGCATTATATACAAAGTATTCATGTAATTCATATAAGATTCAAATGTTGTTTTTAAAAAAGAAATCGAATCTTTTATTTTTTTGCTTGTGATGTTCTCAACGCAATTCAATGAATAAAAATCTCCATTTTTATCCTTGAATGTATAGAAAATATCTTTATCAATGAAAAATCCCTTCATTGAAATGTCATTTTCTAAAGTATAGTTTAATTCTTCATATAATGGCAATAAGTTGCCCTTGTTCATTACTTTTGTTTCGGTTAGATGAATTGTATTCAACAAATCATAACACAAATAATGAGCATTTAAAGCTGGAGCTTTATAAGAATCAAATGAATACATAAATACACTTTCTATAAAAGTTTGTGCGAATAAAATTCCACCTATTCTATGTTTATCTTCAATATTCCAATGGTCTAGATTCATTTTAATCATATATTGTTCCTCATAATTCTCATACTGTTTTTTAATCTTTTTCTTTCAAAACCAAAAGATTTTTTGTTATTACCCACAGGATAATTTTTTAATCTAGCGTCACGGTTTTTATTTCTTCTGCAATTCTTCTTATAACCGGAACAACGACACTATTACCGCACTGTTTATATGCACTATTGAGTGGGATATTGGGGAAACGAAATCCTTCCGGGAATCCCTGCAAAGCCAATGCCTCATACGGCGTTATTTTTCTTATACCATAATTATCCTTTATAATAGGAATTCTGTCTCTCCATGTTCCCATATTAGCTTTCAGCGTAAAAGAAATCCCATCCTTGCTTGACTGTATTCCGTAATCCGAAAATCTGTATATTTGATTTTCGTCTTTTATGGCAGAAAGCATTTTTTCGTATTGATATGTACCATGTTTTAGATAATATCTTTCATCATATTTTTTTGATTTATCTATGATATCGAATATTCGCTCTTTAAGTTCGCACTTTTCAGGAAACCGGAACCTATCACACATATCTTGTGATGTAAACGCAACAATATATGTCCTGGTTCTGTGTTGCGGCATTCCGTAATCACATGCATCGGCCACCAGATATCTTATAAAATAATCTCTGCTAATCAATTCATTATGAATAGTATTAAATGTTCTTCCGTTATCATGATCTGTCAGATTAGCAACATTCTCCAAAAAGATAATTGGAGGATGTATTCCATCAACGATACGCATTATCTCAAAAAATAAATTACCGCGCTCATCAGCAAAACCTTTTTTGTTTCCGCAAACCGAGAACGCTTGACAAGGAAAACCTGCCGTTAATACATCAACATATTCAAGCTTCGATATATCTAATTTGCGAATATCTTCTTCAAATAATTTTACATCAGGAAAATTATATCTATATGTAGTACACGCATCTTTATCTATCTCGTTTGCCCATATGGTATGAAATCCAACTTGCCCAAATCCGAGTTCAATTCCACCTATTCCTGCAAATAAACTACCTATTCTCATCTTATCTATTAAAACGAATATCCAAATTCAATTTCATCATGTATTTGTCATCTTCTTTGTATACACAAAAGGCATCGCGGCGAGATGTACTTGGCGTATCAAAATGTGTCTTATTAAAAAGATAATTTTCAAAATCTTCTCTTTGGTATAAATAATAACAAACAATTTCACCATCACGCTTTACCGTAATATAACCGCCATTGGCATCTTCAATTCCTTTCCAATTTTCATCAGTTGGCGTCATACCAAGTGCGAATGCTGCAAGAAGTTTCTTGAACTTATACGAATACATATCAGCATCACGATAATTTAATGGATTTTTTTCTTTCATATATGCAATGATATCATTGCTATGTCTTCCCCTGATGGAATACGAATATAACAAGGCATATGCGACAAATTTAGGCATTGAAGAATCAATATACCGAAGATTTGTATCAAATTGTGCAGATTCAAGATATTCGGGAATAATAAATTCGCATCCTTGGTCTTGCAAAAATTTAACGCGATCAATGATTTTATTTCTGGATGTTATAGAGTTTGTTTGAACCATTATCTCATCAGTACAGTTTGCAATTTTATAAACTATGTTTGTAGCATCACTCGAATTTAACAGCGATGGATCTGCACCTATAAAGCTTTTTATACTAAATCCGCATTCCTGATTAATTCCGGTGTAAACATCGTGCATTTGCAATGTAATATCTCTTTTGTTGTTTGAATCGGCTTTGATTTTATTAACATAAACTGAGTCAAAAAAAGGCTCAACCAATGGAATTTTGAATGCACCGGAACTACTGGTAGGATTGCCGTTTTTTGTTTTAATCTTTTCGTATAATGTGTGTGTAATTATATCAAACTCGGCTTTTGGCAGTTCACGAAGCAATGTTCCGTTATGATAAATTTTTATTGTTTCACCGGTACAGTAATCTATCTTTTCCCCATCTGTTTCTTCTCGAATAATTTTGATTACCGGAAAGAATATGCCTTCTAATCTATTCAAATCAATATCGGCAGCATGCAGTTTGCTATCATTAAGAATATAGCAAAACGCATATAATTCTGACCATTCACCTCTATTTGCGCCCTTGTTTTCATTAAACATTATCAAGCACCTCCTTAATCTTCAATGCAATAGCTTCTATTACGGGAACCGTTACACTGTTACCAAACTGCTTGTACAAGTGTGTATCTGCAAGTTCGAGTTTGAATGTGTCGGGAAATCCCTGCAATCTTGCCCATTCTCGAGGAGTCAGCTTTCTGACACCTTCTCTATTGATTTCTCCTTTTATATGAGTAACAGGAGTTAAATCCTTTTGTCTTTTATCAATTATCAGATTTCTTTCTCTGCCCATTCCGCCACATACTATTGCACCGGCAATATCGTCCCAAGATCTTATTTCATATCCGAATCCGTTACCTTTAGCTTCGTGTCGCGCTTTATGCTGTCTTAATGTTTCAAGATATACATTACTAAGATAATATTTCGGGGATACAGGCTTTTCTTCAATAATGTCTGATATTCTTTTTGTATCATCTGTTTTTTGCGGGAAGTCAAACTTTTTCGGTGCAATATCGTTTCGGAATGCCACAATGTAAATTCTTTCTCTGTTTTGAGGTACACCGAAATCTTTGCTGTTAAGAGTTTTGTCTTTATTGGTAAACACCTTGTAGCCAAGGTCTTCAAATGTTTTTTTTATAATTTGTAATGTTCTTCCTCTGTCGTGAATTACGAGCCCTTTTACATTCTCGCAGAAGATAACATCCGGTTTGTGTTCCTCACAAATTCTTGCCACATCCAAGAACAGTGTTCCTCTGCATAATCCTTTATAGTCATCATTAAATCCCTGTCTTTTGCCCGCCATGCTGAATGCTTGACACGGAAATCCGGCAAGACATATGTCAAAATCAGGCACATCGGATTCATCTATCTTGGTGATATCTCCGGCTATGTCAAAATCGTCCTTAAAATTTGCTCTGTAAGTTTTTTGGGCATATTCATCCCATTCACTTACAAATACGGTTTCTATTTGTTTGCCGAACGCTTTTTCAAATCCTAATCTGATTCCGCCAATTCCGGCAAACAGGTCAATGGACTTATAAGTTTTCATTTTGACTGTACCGCCTTTTCTATTATATTTGCACATTTTTCAGTTTCCTTTTTTATTTCTTTGCCCCAAAATCGAAGCACCGTCCATCCTTCGGATTCAAGTATATTGGTTACCTCGATATCTCTTTCCATATTTCTCTCAATTTTAGGTATCCAGAATTCTTGATGGGATTTAAAGTCCTTTTTTCTTTCCTTCCAATTATAACCGTGCCAAAATTCGCTGTCGCAAAATACGGCTACCTTTTTACCCTTAAATACTATATCAGGCTTCCCGAAAATATCTGTTCGGTTTTTTTGATATCGCAGTCCACGTTTCCAAAGCTCTTTTCTGAGGAGTAATTCTATTTTGCTGTCTTTGTTTTTTACAGCTTGCATATTCTTTCTTCTTTGTTCCGGTGTATGTCTGTCCATTTTATTAATTACCTCTGTATTTATTCTTCTGCAAATTCCATAATATCATCTGCCTGACAGTTAAGTGCTTTGCAAATCTTACCGATTGTTTCGGTCGTAATATTCTGGTTGTTTCGGAGTTTCAACATAACATGATTTGTCAGACCTGCAGCTGCTTGCAGGTCTTTCTTTTTCATATCTCTGTCAATCAGAATATGCCATAATTTCGTATAAGTAACCGCCATTTATTTCATCCTTTCAAATGCTATAATTGTTTGCAACAATACAATTATATTATACTACAAAAACATCGATAAGTCAACATTTTAACCGAAATAGCGACATTAAATGATTAGTATGAAACAGCCAAGCAGTTTCGTTTTGTAACTGCTTGGCTGGTGTATTATCGGATTATTTTAATATTTCCAAATACTGTTTCATTCGCTCAATCACATACCTTGCCACGAGTTCTGTCATGGGCTCGGCATTGTTGTTTTTATAAAACTCATCAAATGCGGCATAATATGTTTTTCTGTCAGCAAACTTCACATTGATTGCGGGGTAGCCGTTTTGGATAAGGTCAAGGTTCAAAAGCAATCTTCCCGTTCTGCCGTTGCCGTCGATAAACGGGTGAATACCCTCAAATTCAAGGTGAAACCGTGCGATTCTCTCTATTGGGTGCATTTTCTTCTTGCGTTTTTCGTTTTCGGCGAGAAGCTCGGTCATTTTCGGCTCAATCATATACGGCTGAACAGGCTCGGTGTATGCGCCCATAATGGTTACGGGGATTTTGCGGAACACTCCTTTATCCTCCGGTCTGTTCATCAGCACAAGAGAATGAATATTTTTTATAACCGTTTCGCTGATTTTCGTATCCTTTGCAATATCCTCGATATACAAAAACGCATCTCTGTGACCGACTGCCTCAAGGTGATCCTTCAGCGGTTTCTGGTCAATTGTCATACCTTCCAAAACCATTGCCGTTTCTTTTAATGTAAGAGTGTTACCCTCGATTGCATTCGAATTATAGGTGAAGTCCACCATAAATTCATCGCGCAGTCTTTCCGCCTCGCCTTGCGTAAGCGGACGCTTTTTGTCAAGCTCTGCTTTCAGCGCGTCAATTTTCAGCAGCAGGGGAGAGAGTTCCTTTGACATTTTTATTCCTTTTAGCGTTCTTGCGTCAACGGGCTTTGGTGCATTTTCGGGAATCATATATAATTTGCCCTTTTGAATAACGCCGTCTATTCTGTTTTGAGCGCATAAAAGTCTGACTCTGCGCGGTGAGAGCCCCCACTTTTCTGCCGCTTGTGAAACCTTAATATATTTCATAATCATACCTCTTTCGAGTTGTTGTATATAGCATATCACATTTCGGGAATAAAATCAAGTTTTAATGCAAAAATAATCGTTCTGCATTATTCCTAAAATAATATCTGTTTTTTGTGGGCAGGTAACAATTTTTTATATCTTGCGATAATGTATATTTTATAAAATTCCTTGCAAGTGTGGCCAATTTCCACCCCACAAAAAAACGCATAGCATCTGCTAAAATACAAATGCTATGCGTAAGTAAAAATCCAATACAGATGTAGCAATAACGAAACAGCAAAAATCCCGAAAGGCTTATTTTAAGCGGCTTTCGGGATTTTTTGTTATGGATTTTCTATTCGGTTGTTACAGAGAGATTTTGAATTGTGCAAAATCTCTGAAAGGCGCAATATTACGCCACTTCTATATAAGTCGTGTGAGTCATGTTTAGAATTTTTTTATGTATTTTTTTGAAAATTAACGGACTATAAACACTGCATAATCAGCAAATCCGCTATTGCCAATAAGTGATTTGGTTCAATCATATACGGCTGAACAGGCTCGGTATAGGGTAGGCAAGCGAGACTCGAACACGCATTGCCTGACGATGGATGTTTTTGCAATCTTTCAGCTTGTCGGATTTGACAGG
>CAKSFP010000001.1 GCA_934454585.1 uncultured Clostridia bacterium | reverse complement strand
CATGTAATTTGTTATTTTGTGCGTATGGCATGATGACATTTGCAATCTGATAAACATCTTTGCGGCGGAACGACACACAGGTCGTTCCCTACGGATGAGTGTTAATTTGCGCGCAATTCGCGGGGCGATGAGGGCATCGACCCCTACCGCCTTAATGTAGGTTTATCGCAAGAGAAAAACATCACAACGGCGAGATGTACACAAACTTTGCGGAACGACACACAGGTCGTTCCCTACGGATGAGTGTTAATTTGCGTGCAATTCGCGGGGCGATGGGGTCATCGCCCCTACCGCCTTAATGTGGCAACATCACGCAAAAAAGCGAACCCGATTTTATCATCAAAAACCGAATCCGCTTTTTATTATCTTATTCTTTATTTTATTTCAAATTATCTTGAAACACGACCGGAGCCGTCGCCCTTCATAAGGTTTTTAACCTCATCGAGTGTAACGAGATTCATGTCGCCCTCAATTGTGTGCTTGAGGCAAGATGCCGCAACCGCAAACTCGATTGCATCCTGATTTGAATATCCTGCGAGCATAGCATAGATGAGTCCGCCGCCGAAAGAATCGCCGCCACCGACGCGGTCTACGATTGTCATGTGATATTTCTTTGATTTGTAGAATCCGTCTTCCTTAGCGTCATAGAGCAGTGCCGACCAGTCGTTCTCCGATGCTGAGATGCTCTCTCGAAGCGTGATTGCTACATGGCTGCAACCGAATCTCTCTACCAGCTGGCGCGCAACATCTTTGTAACCCTCGTCGCTGAGCTTGCCGCCGGTAACATCGGTATTTGCCGCATGGATGCCGAACACTTTGTCCGCATCTTCCTCGTTTGCTATGCAAACATCGACATATTTCATCAGTTCGCCCATAACCTGACCTGCTTTTTCGCTTGTCCAGAGTTTCTTTCTGAAGTTGAGGTCACAGCTGATCTTAACGCCCATCTCTTTTGCCTTTTTGCAAGCCTCCAGGCAGATAGCGGCTGTCTCGTCGCTGAGCGCCGGTGTGATGCCTGTGAAATGGAACCAATCCGCACCCTCGAAAATCTCTCCCCAGTTAAAGTCTGCCTTAACAGCAGTAGCTATGGATGAGTGTGCTCTGTCGTATACAACATTGGATGCTCTCTGCGAAGCGCCTTTCTCACAGAAGTATATGCCCAGTCTCTCGCCGCCGCGTGCGATGTGCTTTGTGCAGATGTTATATTTACGCAGCTGAGCCATGCAAGCGTCGCCTATGGGGTTGGACGGAATCTTGGTTACAAAGCAAGCGTCGCCGCCGTAATTTGCAACGGACGCCGCAACATTTGCCTCACCGCCGCCGTACTCTACCTCAAGGCTCTGCGCCTGGATGTATCTCTGATGACCCGGGGTCTGCAGTCTCATCATTATTTCGCCGAATGTAACTACTTTCATTGTATTATCCTCCGATTTGATTATTTTTTAAGAGCCGCTCTTGCAGCCTTAATGTTCTCGACAAACTTCTTTGCCTCTGCGGTGATTGCGTCATAGTCGCCTGTTTTTGCACCCTTTGTGAGTGATGAACCGGCACCTACCGCAACAACGCCGGCTTTTATCCATTCTTCCACATTATCTGCGGAAACTCCGCCTGTGGGCATGATGTTAGCCTGGGGAATCGGTCCTTTGATGTCCTTAACCATCTGCGGTCCGAACACATCTCCCGGGAAAAGTTTTATTATGTCGCAACCCATCTCGAGTGATTTAACCACATCGTGAATGGTCATGCAACCGGGCATGCAGGGAACGGCATATCTGTTGCACAGTCTGATGGTAGCCTCGTCATAATAAGGACTAACTATGTACTGAGCACCTGCCAGAATTGCTATTCTTGCCGTCTCGGCATCGAGCACTGTTCCTGCGCCCAGAATGATCTCGTCCTCACTGTAGTGCTGTGCCAGTTCTTCGATAACTCTGTTGGCACCCGGAACGGTGAATGTCAGTTCGATTGCCGGCACGCCGCCTTTGATGCAAGCGTCTGTGATCTTGATTGCCTGTTCTGCGCTCGACGCTCTGACAACAGCAACAACGCCTGCCTCTTTAATCTTTGAAATTACTTTCAACTTATCCATATATATCCTCCTAACTGCAATTAAACCAATTTGGGTACAGTATAACACATTATCGAAACTTTGTCAAAACAAAATAATGATTATTTTGCTCTTTTTCGCCCGAAAGTATGAATATATTGCTATGATTGTGTGTTTTGGAAACATTTTTCACTGTTAATTCTTTAACACATATAGTATAATGGACCCAGGCAAACGGGACCCGAACCCGTATTGGTTTAACATAGAGATTTTCGCCGTTATTGCGTCAAACACCTTGAAAATACGGCAAGTATTCTCTGCGGTGTTTTCCTTATACCGACAAAAATCTCTTATGTTAAACTGCTCGCACCTGCCGATGAGATGTTTTTCGCAAGATTTCAGTGCGGCAGGATGCAGGCAGGCTTGACGCCTGTCAAATCCGACAAGCTGAAAGATTGCAAAAACATCAATCGTCAGGCAATGCGTGTTCGAGTCTCGTTTGCCTACCCCACTTAAATTACGGACAATGAGGATGCAAAAATGAAAAAAATATTGATTTTCATCATGACTGCAATTTTTATATTCACATCAGCCGCCGCTGCCCCGACGACATATTTTGACGATACAAACGAACACTGGGCGGAGGACGACATAGAAGAACTTCACTCAATCGGCATAATGCTCGGCAACGGCGAAAGCGCAGTCACGGATAGCAATGTGACCCGTGCCGAATTTGCCGCCTTTGCGTCGAGAGCCTTTGCCGAAGTTGACGGGAATAATTACACACAATATTTTGACGATGTGCCGAGCGGCAGTGTGTTCGCGCCTTTTGTGGCGGCGGCATACGAAGCCGGACTGATAAACGGCGTCGGCGACGGCAAATTTGCCCCCGACTCATATGTGACACGCGAGCAAATCGCAATCATGATCTCGAGGATAAATTCACTGCCGAATAAGTCACAAAGCGTGAAATTCAGCGACATCAAGTCAAACTACATGTACATGGCGGAACTTAAAAAAGCCGTCGGCAACGGCATAATCAACGGCTACGATGACGGAAAATTCTATCCTTACAAAAACGCGACCCGTGCACAGGCGGCATCGATGATCATGCGCGCACTGCGCGCCGCGGAGGCGAACACGGACGGCGCCCGTCAGCTTGCCCGAGAGAGCGTGAGCCGATACTTTGCCGACATAGATTATATAATCCGAAATTCCGTCGGCAGTGCGCAAAGTGACGCGAACTCCCGTCTTGCACTGCAAAACGGTGATGTCACCGCTGAAGTGACGGACATTAAGGAGAAATCATCATCTGCGCAAGGCACGCTCACTCAAGCCGAATTTACCCTGTCTGTGCGCTATGCGAGTGCGTCGTATACAAGGAATATGCAAGCTGCGGCGGTGTGTAAGGTGCTCACCAAAGGCGCCAAAAACTATGTTTACGACATAAACATCCGCCTTGCGGAGGACGGTGACATCAGCCTTGCCTGGGACATCTCGGCGCAAAAACCGACATCGCTGCCGGACGGACTCACTCACATATCCCCGAGTGCATATATACTCTCGGCCGATAATCAATACGGCACGGCGGTAAACATCGGTTCGCCGAAGATAAAACTCTACAATATGCTAAACGACGGTTATGTGACTGCGGCGCACGCTGCCGGCAAGAAAGTCTGGGCGATGTACAAGACGGATTTTAAGACTGCAACGGCAAATTCTTTTCTGCACGATGATGCGGCAATGAAAGCTGCTATCGAATATCTGCGCGCCGAATGTGTGCGGACGGGGATATCGGGAATAAATCTTGATTTTGAAAATATGTATGCAACCGACGCCGCGGCATATGCAAACCATGTGTACAATCTAACCCTCGCCATGCACGATATAGGTGTCATCGTGTCCGCCGACATAACGAGATATGAAAAAACAAGCGCCACATGGTCGATGTGCTATGACAGGGACCGACTTGCGCAAAGTTCCGATTACATCATGATCATGGCATACGATCAATACTATGCCGGCAGCAAGACCGCCGGGCCGGTAGCGGCAATGAACTGGACGGAGGACACAATAAAGCTTACTCTAAAAGAGGTATCTGCCGACAGGCTCATTCTCGGAGTGCCGTTTTATGTGCGCTATTGGGAGAGCAAAAACAATACCGTGACATCTACAAAGGCGATATCCATGCAAGCGGCGCAAACACTTGCGGACAATAACAATGCAGCCGTGACATACAGCATTGCGGACGGACTCTACATCGCATCATGGCAGAAAAACAGCACAGAATGTAAAATGTGGCTTGAGAATTCGCAAAGCATTGACAAGCGAAAAGACCTTGCACGCAAATATGGACTTGCCGGCACGGCAGCATGGCGTCTTGGACTGGAAACGGACGATGTGTGGCAATAGCGGAAACGGCAATGAGCGGATTTTTAATATAAAGTCCGCTCATTGATTTTGTTAAAATATGAGATAAAGACAAAAAACTATTGAAAAAACACCGCACATTTGGTATAATAGCTGTTAAAGTAATCGGAAAGGGTGAAAAACATGGATAAAGAAAAATCCGCAAAAATTCTTGAATTGCTCGAAAATGACTGTATGCTGTCTCTTGAACAGATAGCCACACTGACGGACATGTCAGCCGCCGAAGTCGCCGAAACGATAGATGAACTCAAAGATGAAAAAATACTGCTGTGCAACAAAAGTGTTATTAACTGGGAGAAAACAGACAAAGAATTTGTCACCGCGCAGATAGAACTGAATGTTACCCCTCAGCGCGGCGAAGGTTTTGACAAAATTGCCGAGAGAATATATAAGTACCCCGAGGTGCGCTCTCTCTACCTCATGGCAGGTCAGTATGATCTGCTTGTATTCATAGAGGGCAAAACCATGAAAGAGGTTGCGCTGTTTGTGGCAAACAGACTCGCACCCATGGATTGCGTCATTGGCACTTCCACACACTTTGTCCTTAAAAAATATAAAGATCAGGGAGTCATATTTGAGGACAATGAAATTGACGACAGGCAGGTGATTACGCTGTGATGGATTTTAATATACAGGATTTTATTAATAATAAGGTGACAACAATGCAGCCAAGCGGAATCAGAAAATTCTTTGATATCGTCGGTACTATGGAGGGCGCTGTCAGTCTTGGCGTTGGCGAACCCGATTTTGCCACTCCGTGGCACATCAGAGATGCCGGAATATATTCACTGGAGAAAGCTCAGACTCACTATACATCAAACTCCGGTCTGCTTGAATTGAGAAAAGAGATTTGCCAATATTCAAAAAAATTCAATCTTAACTACGCTCCGTCCGAGACGCTTGTCACAGTCGGCGGCAGTGAAGGCGTGGATCTTGTTATGCGCACTGTCCTTGAACCCGGAGACGAGGTGCTCATTCACGAACCGTCATTTGTATGCTACAAACCATGCGCAGCTCTCGCAGGCGGTGTGCCTGTAACGATAGAGACAAAGTCGGAGAACGACTTTAGACTCACACCGGAAGAGGTTGAAGAAAAAATTACACCAAGGACAAAGCTCCTTGTCCTCTCCTATCCCAACAATCCCACGGGTGCTATCATGACACAGGAGGATCTGGAGAAAATTGCTGAGGTGGTAAAAAAACATAATATAATGGTGCTCTCCGATGAGATATATGCTGAGCTTACATACAGCGGCAAGCACTGCTCCATAGCGTCACTGCCCGGCATGAAAGAACGCTGCATAGTTGTCAACGGCTTTTCCAAGGCATATGCCATGACCGGCTGGCGACTGGGGTATTTGCTTGCAGACGAAGTTCTTGTCAAAGCTATGACAAAGGTGCACCAGTACGCAATAATGAGCGCCCCAACCACAAGCCAATATGCAGCAATAGAGGCACTCAAAAACGGTGAAAAATCCATAAGGGCAATGGTAGACGAATATGACGGCAGGCGAAAACTGATTGTTGACGCATTCAATCGCTTGGGACTGCACTGTTTTGAACCTGAGGGTGCGTTTTATATCTTCCCGTGCATAAAGTCAACAGGACTCACGAGCACGGATTTTTGCGAAAAACTGTTGTACGACCAAAAGGTTGCGGTAGTGCCCGGCACGGCGTTCGGCGAATGCGGCGAAGGATTCATCCGTGTGTCCTACGCCTACAGCATAAAGCAGATCAACACCGCAGTCGAAAGAATAGAACATTTTTTGAATAAGTAAGAAAGAGTGAACATACATGGCATTTAACATAGTTTTGGTAGAACCGGAAATACCGCAGAATACGGGCAATATTGCACGCACCTGCGCTGTAACCGGCACAAGGCTCCATCTTGTAAAGCCTTACGGGTTCCGCATCACGGACAAAAATCTCAAGCGTGCAGGTCTTGACTACTGGCATTTGCTTGACATAACCGAGTACGACAGCACGGATGATTTTTTTGAGCAACACAAAGGTGACAGGATGTTTTATGCTACTTCCAAGGGAACTCACCGTCACAGCGACATTGAGTTTTGCGACGGCGACTACATACTGTTCGGCAAAGAGACAAAGGGCTTGCCCGAACCATTGCTTGCCGAGCACCCGGATCGCTGTATACGCATACCTATGATAGACGATGCGCGCTGTCTCAACCTGTCAAACTCTGCTGCGGTGATAGTGTATGAGGCGTTGCGCCAGCAGGATTATTTTGACCTTGAAACACAGGGACACCTTACAAATTTTTAATAACATAAACGGAGGCACAATATGAAACCAATCAAGATAATGACAGACACGGCGTCGGACATCACGCTCGAACTTGCCGAAGAATACGACATTGAACTTTTGCCGATAAACATCAGTTTCGGCAACACTCAGTACAAGGACAGGTACGACCTGACATCAGATGAATTCTACAAAAAGATGGAGGGCATCGACGAACTGCCGAAAACTGCACAGATAACCGTCAGTGAGCACTACGACGGATTCAAAAAATTTTCGGACAACCACACCATAATATACTGCCCCATATCTGCAAATGCAAGCGGCACGGCACAGTCTGCAAACATGGCTAAACAGATGATAGAGGACGAAAATCCCGATGCCGACATACGCATAGCGCAGTGCAACACCTTCACCTACGGCTACGGCCTATGGGTCATAGAGGCTGCAAAGATGGCGAAAAGCGGCGCCGGTGCAGACGAGATCGTAAATATGCTTAACAAAAACATAGCCGACACGGAGATTATTTTTGCCGTAGAGGACCTCAAGTATCTGCGCAAAGGCGGACGCATATCTCCTGCGGCAAACATCCTTGCCAATGTGCTTGATATAAAGCCGATATTAACTGTTGACGACGGCCTTGTGACGAGCAAGGACAAGGTGCGCGGCGCAAAGAAACTATATAAAAAACTGCTTGACATACTGGTTGCCGATGCAAGAGAGGACTATGACCAGACGATTGTGATACTCCACGGACAGGCTCCCGACAAAGCAGAAATTCTTAAAAACCTGCTCATAGAGAACACTCCGTTCAAAAACACGATAACGGTTGAGGTGGGACCCACCATCGGAGTGCACACCGGACCATCGGTTATTGCGTATGTTTTTCTGAAAAAATGACGAACGGCATCGGGTTTCCAATGACCGTTTTGTTAAAAATATAACAAGTTTGTTTGAATTATAAGATTTTTTCGCAAACTGCTTGAAAAATTTATTAAATTATTATATTATATCATTGGATATAATAGATAAATAAAATTTATTTATGAGGTGAATGTAAATGAATAAGAAAACCATCGAGGATATCGAAGTAACCGGCAAAAAGGTGCTTGTAAGATGTGATTTTAATGTTCCGCTCGACGAGAACGGTCATATCACAGACGAAAACAGACTCGTCGGCGCTCTTCCGACCATTAAGTATCTTTCCGGCAAAGGCGCAAAAGTTATACTTTGTTCTCACCTTGGCAGACCAAAGGGCGAATTTAACATGAAGTATAGCCTCGCACCCGTTGCCAAAAGACTTTCCGAGCTTCTCGACAAGGAAGTTAAAATGGCTAATGATGTAATCGGCGACAGCGCAAAAGAGACTGTTGCATCTCTCAAAGACGGTGACATCTGCCTGCTCGAGAATGTTAGATTCCACAAAGAAGAAGAAAAGAATGATCCCGAATTTGCAAAACAGCTTGCATCACTTGCGGATATCTATGTAAACGACGCTTTCGGCACTGCTCACAGAGCACACGCTTCCACAGCCGGTGTTGCGGCTTATCTGCCGGCGGTTTGCGGATATCTCATTGAAAAAGAGATCAGCATCATGGGCAAGGCTCTGGCAGACCCGGCAAGACCGTTTGTTGCAATCCTCGGCGGCGCCAAGGTTTCCGACAAAATCGGCGTTATAGAAAATCTGCTTGACAAAGTGGATTACCTCATCATCGGCGGCGGCATGGCTTACACATTCCTGCGTGCAAAGGGCTGCTGCATAGGCACATCAATCTGTGAGGAAGAAAAGCTCGACCTCGCACGCACCATTATGGAAAAAGCTCAGCAGAAGGGTGTTGAACTTCTTCTTCCGGTTGAGACTGTTGTCGCTAAAGAATTTAACGAGACAAGCGACTCCAAGACGGTATCTTCGGAAGAGATACCCGAGGACTACATGGGCATGGACATCGGTCCCAAAACAATTGAACTGTTCTCCGATGTTATAAAGAAAGCAAAGACCGTTATTTGGAACGGACCTATGGGCGTGTTTGAGATGCCTAAGTTTGCTGTCGGCACAAAAGCAATCGCAAAGGCTCTGTCCGAGACAGACGCCGTTACAATCATCGGTGGCGGAGATTCTGCAGCTGCAGTTGCTCAGCTCGGTTATGCTGACAAGATGACTCACATCTCCACAGGCGGCGGCGCATCTCTCGAGTACCTTGAAGGCAAGGTTCTTCCCGGCATTGCTTGCCTTAATGACAAATAATTTCATAATAGAATCGAGGAATTATCATGAGAAAAACTATCGTTGCAGGTAACTGGAAGATGAACATGACACCTTCTCAGGCAAAAACACTTATAGAGGAGCTCAAACCCCTCGTTGCGGACGCAAAGAACGGCTGCATCATATGCGTGCCTTTCACGGATCTGAGCGTTGCACTTGACGCAACCGCCGGTACAAACATTGAAGTGGGCGCAGAAAATATGCACTTTGAGGAGCACGGCGCATACACCGGCGAAATCGCTCCCGATATGCTCGCCGAGATGGGCGTTAAGTATGTTATAATCGGTCACAGCGAGCGCCGTCAATACTTTGCAGAGACTGACGAGACTGTAAACAAAAAGGTTGTCAAAGCCTTTGAACACGGACTCACTCCTATCATCTGCGTTGGTGAATCTCTTGAACAGAGAGAACAGGGCATCACTTTTGAACATGTTGCAATGCAAACAAAGATCGCTCTGCTCGGACTCAGTGCAGATCAAGTTAAAAAGACTATCATCGCTTATGAGCCTATCTGGGCAATCGGCACCGGCAAAACCGCTACAAGCGACCAGGCACAAGAGGTTTGCGCAAAGATCCGCGAGACTGTTGAATCCGTATTCGGCAAAGATGCGGCAGACGCTGTTATAATTCAGTACGGCGGCAGTGTAAACGCCAAGAACAGCGCAGAGCTTTTTGCAAAACCCGATATCGACGGCGGTCTTGTCGGCGGAGCATCGCTCAAGGCTAACGATTTTTCGGTAATCGTAAACAGCTGAATCATTTGATTTCAAATTTGGGGTGTTGCTTGTCTGCGACACCCCATTTCAGGGAAAGGAAGTAGACAATTATGAGAAAAAAACCTGTTGTACTTGCAATACTCGACGGCTACGGCGAGAGCAAAATACACGAAGGAAACGCTATATTCGAGGCTAAGACTCCCAGAATGGACGAGTTCAAGACAAATTACCCAATGTCTTTTGTCCACGCAAGCGGACTTGATGTAGGTCTGCCGGACGGACAGATGGGCAACTCCGAAGTAGGCCACACCAACATAGGTGCCGGCAGAATCGTTTATCAGGAACTGACAAGAATAACAAAATCGATAAATGACGGGGATTTTTTCAAAAACGAGGCTCTGCTCGGCGCTTGCGCCAACTGCAAGGCAAACGGCAGCGCACTGCACATCATGGGACTGTTGTCGGATGGCGGAGTTCACAGCCACTTTGACCATTTGCTCGGCGTGATAAACCTTGCCAAGAAAAACGGACTTGACAAAGTATACATCCACTGTTTCATGGATGGCAGAGATGTCTCCCCCACAAGCGGCGTAGATTTCGTAAAGAAACTCTATGAGGCAACCAAAGAAATCGGCTGCGGTGAGATAGCCACAGTCATGGGAAGATATTATGCAATGGACAGAGACAACCGCTGGGAGCGAGTAAAACTTGCCTATGATGCCATGGTAAAAGGCGAAGGCAACAAATGTGACTGCGCGGTAAATGCTATTGAGGAATCATATAAAGCCGACAAAACCGACGAGTTTGTAGTGCCGACCGTCATCACAAAAGACGGAGAACCGACAGGTAAAATATCGGCGAAAGACTCGGTAATCTTCTTTAACTTCCGCCCCGACAGAGCGCGTGAGATAACAAGAACCATAGTTGACCCCGATTTCAGCGGATTTGAGAGAACATATTTTGAGACATACTATGTGTGCATGACTCAGTATGACGCTTCAATGCCAAATGTTCATGTAGCATTCAAGCCTGAAAAGCTTGTGAACACTCTGGGCGAATATCTCTCTGCAAACGGACTCAAACAGCTCAGGATTGCCGAGACTGAAAAATATGCTCATGTAACATTCTTTTTCAACGGCGGCGTCGAAAAGGTATATGACGGCGAGGACAGAATACTTGTTAATTCTCCAAAAGTTGCAACTTATGACCTGCAGCCGGAGATGAGCGCATACGAAGTGACAGACAAACTCCTTGCTGCACTCGATACCGACAAATACGATGTGGTTATCCTCAATTATGCAAACTGTGACATGGTTGGTCACACAGGTGTTATGTCTGCAGCAGTGAAGGCAGTTGAGGCGGTTGACGAGTGTATCGGCAAGATTGTAGATAAAGTGCGCGAGATGAACGGCGTGATCTTCATAACAGCCGACCACGGCAACGCGGAGCAGATGATTGATCCCAAGGATCACTCGGTGTTCACCGCTCACACAACAAATGTTGTGCCATTTGTCGCCATAGGTCTTGACGAAGGACAAAAGGTGGCGGACGGCAGGCTGGCTGACCTTGCCCCCACAATACTCGATGTGATGGGTATGGATGTTCCGGCAGAAATGACCGGCAAGTCACTTATAGTTAAATAATTTATAATTTAACAAAATCGCATCTCAAGCTTCGAGATGCGATTTTGTTAATGTAAAACTAAATATTATGTTTACATAAATATATTACGGTTACTCTGTAAGTTCAAATTTGATATATTTGTTCGGATCGATGTAAATATTATCCTCGCACATTGCAAAATGAATATGCGATTCATCCAGAATTTCAGATGACGCACTGTCCCCCACAACTCCGATTACATCGCCTTTGCCGATATTATCACCGACTGTCGGCAATTTTTCTGATGCAAGGTTGGAATATTTCGTCAAAATGTTGTTGTGTCGTATTACAACGGTGTTGCCGTACTCAGGGTCATTTTTTACCTCCTCGACAATTCCGTTCTCGCAAGCCGTTATCTTTGCACCTATAGGCGCATCTATGTCCACGCCGAGGTGGATTCTCCAGTCGTCCATAGTCTTGGAATATATCAGCTCACTGTCGGAGAATTTTTTGGTAACCTTGCCGTCACACGGCGCAGAAAAATTCATTGTTTTAGGAACTTCGGCAACAAATGTCTCTGTCCCGGGTGTAATCGCTGCAGCGGTTTCGGCAGCATTGTCGGTTTGCACATTCTGCTTTTCCTGCGCAGTACGATCCGAGCCGTTCTCAAAAACTTTATTATCCGACATAGCTGCACTTGTCTCGGCGGACTCGGCGGATGGTGCGTCAATCGCAAACGAATCGTCTGTGTTCTGCTCCGTACTCTGCGTCTCGCTAACGGCATCTGCGGTGCTCGAATCTCTTTTTGACTTTATCTGAATTGTAACCACCGTTGCTGCGCAAAGCAGAAATATCAGTACAAACAAAAAGGTGTCACGAAATTTTGTCGGTTCTTTCTTAAATTTTAATTTTCCGTTCATTTTTTCCATGTTTTCAACCCCCGTTATATGACATCTGTGCTTATTGTTGTCAAAACGGGGATATATTATTCATTTGTTATTTTCACTCCGGTGTAATAATGCTTGATTATCTCGTCAAATTTTTTTCCCGACTTAGCCATAAAGTTTGCGCCGTATTGGCTCATACCCACGCCGTGACCGTAACCGTGTACGGTGAATATCACCTCATTGTCAACTATGTCTATAGAAAAATTTGCGCTGTTGAGCGAAAACAACTCTCTTATCTTTGTTCCCTTAAAATCCACTCCGCCTATGGCAATCTTCTTTATCGCACCGCCGCGCGATGTCTCCGTATCGCCTATTCCGAGGTCAAAATCCACCTTGTTGTCGGCAGATTTTATGATTTTTTGAAATTCATCCCAAGAATAACGCTTTTGTGATTCATATTTTGGACTCTCCGAGTCAAAATTACTGCTGACGCTTTTTAGATATGGTAAGGATTTCTCCCACACATCCTCGGAATTTTCGGTGTTGCCCGAACTTGTGGAATGAAACACAGCAGATATGGGTTCGCCGCCATATGTGATTATCTTGCCGCTCGTGGCGACGACCGCATCGGATATTTTTTTTAGTTTTTCTCCATATGCGCTCCCCCACTGCTCTTTCAGCTTATCTTTGCTCTTATAGGCCTGGCAGTGCGCAAAGCTTGTGCAAATGTCTGCTCCCGGGTGGGCACTGCAACCGTCCTTGCTTTTTAGATATGTTCGCGCGGCAAGAGACTGTGCCTTGAGTGCCTCAGGTTCAAAATCCGCCGGCATCTCAGCGGCGACCACACCAACGATGTACTCTTCCTCATCCATAGATATTATTTTGTTGGTGTCACAATCGTATACATTTATAATGTTCGGCTGCGGCTTTTCGCGGTCCGGCATTATGTATGCGATTATTATCGGCAATAGCATGGATGCTATTATAAAAAATGAAATTTTGGTTTTGAAAAAATTCATATTCTCGTACCTGCTTGTCACAAAATCTATTGTTCAAAACAAATATTATGCGGTTATATGTGCATTTAGAACAATTTTTCGACTGTGTTGATTAAAAATTACATTTTAGTATTGATTTGCAAGTCAAAAAGTGATATAATTCATATTATACGGAGGTGCTACAATGAATCTGACAGAAAAAATTAACGAACTTGCCAAAGATGCGTACGAATGCTATGACATTCCGTTTGACTCATATAATTCGCTCAGTCTTAAACGGGGACTGAGAAACCACGACGGCACCGGTGTTCTTGCCGGGGTAACCAGGGTGTGCGAGGTACATGGCTATGTTATGAGCGAGGACGAAAAAAGTCCGATACCGGGCAAACTGTCCTACCGCGGCTACGACATAAACGACCTGACGGCAAACCCCGGCATAAACGGCAGGTTCGGCTTTGAGGAGATTGCATATCTCTTGCTTTTCGGCAAACTGCCGACACTGGATGAACTCGAAATGTTCTGTGAGTACATTGCCGAGAGTCGCGAGCTGCCGAATTATTTTGTCGAGGACATGATTCTGAAGGCACCGAGCCGCAATATAATGAACAAAATGGCGCGCTCCGTACTCACTCTTTATTCTTATGATGACAACCCGGACGCGACGGATATAGAAAATGTCATGAGACAGTCGCTCACTCTGCTTGCGCAGATGCCAATGATTGCTGCGTATGCCTACAGCGCAAAGGTGCATCATTTCGACAAAAAGAGCCTTATAATCCATCAGCCCAAATCTGAGCTCTCCACTGCGGAGAATCTTTTGCGTATGCTGAATATGACAAAGCAGTTCACACCGCTGGATGCTCATATACTCGACACTGCACTTATGCTGCACATGGAGCACGGCGGCGGCAATAACTCAACATTCTCGTGCAGAGTGCTCTCGTCCACCGGTACTGACACATATTCCGCAATCGGCGGTGCCATCTGCTCCCTCAAAGGACCGAAGCACGGCGGTGCAAACGCACGCGTTATCGGTATGATAGATGATTTGCAAAACAGCGTGTCCGACTGGACAAACGAAAACCAGGTGTATGACTATCTCGTAAAAATCATTAAAAAACAGGCGTATGACAAATCCGGTCTTATCTACGGAATGGGTCATGCAGTGTATACACTGTCCGACCCGAGAGCAGTGCTGCTTAAAAAGAAAGCGAAAATGCTGTGTGACGAAAAGGGCGAAATGGAGATGTATCACCTATATTCAACTATTGAGCGGCTTGCACCGCAAGTATACAAAGATGTTACGGGCAAGGAAAAAATCATGTGTGCAAATGTGGATCTCTATTCGGGATTGGTATACCGTATGCTGAAAATTCCCGATGATCTGTTTACACCTCTCTTTGCCATTGCAAGGACGGCGGGATGGTGTGCTCACCGAATGGAGGAGATTATCTCCGGAGGCAAGATTATCCGCCCGGCGTATAAAACACTTATAAAGCGTGATAGAAAGTATGTTGACATATATCACCGACAGTAAAAAATCAGGTTGCCGTTCGGGCAACCTGATTTAATTTTTGCTGTTAAAGCACCATGGTCTGCGGGATACCGTTTTTATATTTAATGCAACATTCACCCTGAATAAGCGGCAGTGCGTAAGTGATAAATTCCTCTGTGACATCGTTTCCTTCGGCACTTATGAACGATTTTGGGACCTTTTTTTCCTCGTTTGCCGCAGATGCTATATCCGTTGTTCCTGTCTCAACAGAATATGTGTCACCGCCGCCGCGCTTGTATATCATCATCTCACCGCTGTGACCGCCGAGAGCTGCGTCCACCCCCGCCCTGCCTATCATTGCGGATTCCTCAATATCCGTCAGCGAGGCAATGTGCGCCGCACACCTCTGCGGAGTGTTAAGTTCTATGCTGCGCACCTTGACTTTGAGTCTGTCCTTTATGAGCATTTCCAGACTCTTGCCTACTCCACCGAGCTGGGAATGACCGAAAAGATCCTCTTTGTGAAGTATATCGGATGATGAGATATATTTGCCGTCCTTATCTTTTATTCCTTCGGACACAGCAACCACAACATTTTTGTGAGTGTCTATCATTTTTCTGACATCTGCGACAAATTTCTCTGTGTCAAACGCAACCTCGGGCAGATATATCAGATGCGGCGCCAGGCCGCCGTTCACCCTGGCAAGAGCCGCCGCCGCAGTCAGCCAACCCGCGTTTCTGCCCATTATCTCGACTATCGTCACACTCTCTATGTCGTAGCAAAGTGTATCTCTCGTCACTTCGGACATAACGGTTGCAATGTACTTGGCACTGCTGCCGTAGCCCGGGCAATGGTCCGTGACTGCAAGGTCATTATCTATGGTCTTAGGTATGCCTATAACAGTTATCCCGTTCTCTTTTGCGGCCTGTGAGAGTTTGAGCACCGTGTCCATGGAATCATTGCCGCCGATATAGAAAAAACAGCCAATGTTATATTCTTTGAATATGCCGATAATTCGCCCGATTTCATCATTGCCCTCCACACGGTATCTGCATGAACCGAGATAAGCCGATGGAGTCTGTTTGAGCAGATCAAGCTTTGATGAATCTGCAAATATCTCAGACAGATTCACAAGGTCCTTTTTTAGTATTCCCTTAATGCCGTTGCGCGCACCGTAAACAGTGCCTATGTTCTCTGTTTGCATAGCACGCTCAATAACTCCGGCAAGAGTTGCGTTTATTGCCGCAGTCGGTCCGCCCGATTGTCCGACAAGGATATTAATTCTTTTCATTTCTTTTCTCCCATTTGTTTTTTCAATTTCCCTATATTTCATGTCAAGTCGTTTTTATCTTAGACAGTGCACCGTCTCGCAGTGTATGTTGTGTATCTGTTCGACACGCGTTCGCTATGGATCTTACAGATACACAACATACACCCCTCGACTCTGAGTAATTTCTCAGCAAAACTTATTACCAAAGCACATCTGCCGATACATGTCAATCCGTGCGTTTCCACAGGATCAATCCGTCCGATATGCAGTTGTCCCCATCGTCCGGCGGCAGGTATTCACTCATGGCAACACTGCGCTCCTCAATGACATTGCCAAGATAATCCCTGTACTCGAACAAGATCGTGTCATCATCGGCACTCCTAAAGAGCACCATAGCATCGCGCTTGTCAGCAAAGAAAGATGCGTCAAAGACTTTTCTTTTCAGGACATCCGTAGCCCTGTCGTCAAGACCGGCTTCAAAAATTCTCGCTTTCTCTGCCGCCTCGCAAAGAAAATCCACACGGCGAAACCTCATCTTAGGCGAAAACATTTCATAAAGCCGCGCCCTTCCGTGGATTTTTGACTTGCCGTCGAGTGAACCGTCAGCAAGAATTGCATATTTCTTTTTGATCCCGAATGCCACAAAAGGACGCTCGTACACAAAGTTCGCTCCGCAGTTAGGACAGGTGACAAGATTCAGCCTGTCATTCAGAAAGTCGCTCACCATGCCGCTTGCTGCATCCATATTTACGGATGAGCAAAGCATCATGCGGTGATAAAATTCTTCTTTGCAATTTTCGCACAAAACCGAAAAAGAATATTCATACCCAGCCACAAAAACACCTGCCAAATCAATTAACTACAGATTATTTTATCACATTTTGTCATATATGGCAAGGGTTTATTAAAAGTTTGCTCCTATAATCTTGTTTGTTTTGACAATTTGCTCTGTATATGTTAAAATGTAATGGAATAAATATTTGGAGGTGTTGCGGCAATGCCGGACAACATGGAAAACCTCATCCTTGTGGTCGAGGATGAAAAATCAATATCCGATATACTCAAAATTAATCTTCAGAAAAACGGTTTTCGCGTTATAACCGCGTTTGACGGCGAGGACGCCGTAAAGAAAGCATTCGAACTGGAACCCGACCTTATATTGCTCGATGTCATGCTGCCTAAGCTTGACGGATTCTCCGTATGCAAGCAAGTGCGTGAATCACTCTCCGTACCGATAATCATGCTGACCGCGCGCGAGGAGGAAGTGGACAAGGTGCTCGGCCTCGAACTGGGAGCAGACGACTACATAACCAAGCCTTTCAGCCTGAGGGAGCTCATGGCAAGAGTCAAAGCCAACCTGCGCCGAAGCGGACTTTCCTCATGGAACTCCGAACACACGGGCATACTCGAATTCGGCAACTTGCAGATAGACACCGAAAAATATGAAGTGACAAAGTGCGGAAAACATGTCGACCTGACATCAAGGGAGTTTGATCTGCTCAAATTTCTCGCTACATCCGGCGGCAAGGTGTTTACTCGCGAGATATTGCTCAACAAGGTGTGGGACTACGAGTATTACGGAGATGTGCGCACAGTCGATGTAACAATAAGGCGTCTGAGAGAAAAAATCGAGGATAATCCGAGTGAACCGAAGTTCATTATGACAAAACGCGGCGTCGGATATTATTTCGGAGCGTAGCCTATGTTCAGAAGTATACGATTCAAAATAGCGCTGATGTTCGTACTGCTGAGTCTGTCCATAATCATACTTGTGGGTACATTCACCGTGAACAGCACCGACGCATATTATCACAAAGAGTTCTCCAATCTGATGTCGGCGATATTCAGTGACGAATACACCGCTCAACTGTCGACATATATCGGCGGCGAGGACGCACCGAAGAAGATATTTGACAATGTATCGGCATATTCCGGGCAGATGGGAATAGATTCTTTCCGCAATTTTTATCTGCTTAGTGCGGCAAACGGCAAGGCTATACCGCCGTATTCGTCCAACGAAGAGCTGGCGCGTGCGCTCGATGTGAGCACCAACATCATGACAGCCATGAGCGGACGCTGCGGCAAAGAGGTAAACAGTGCCGCGCCCTACATGGACTATGCGGTGCCGCTCGGACAGGGCGGCAGCATAAAATACATCGTCTATGTGCGCGACACCAAGGAGGAAACAAACAGCGTAGTCAGCAACATATTCCGCATAATGATGCAGTCGATGCTGCTTGGACTGCTGATTTCCATGCTGTTCTCAATCCTTTTGTCAAAAACCATTCTTGCTCCGATTGAATCGCTTACGCAGAAAGCAAAGAGAATATCGTCGGGAGACTTTGAGTCAAGGATAGATGTGACAAGCAGTGACGAAATAGGCACTCTTACCACAGCGTTCAACCAAATGGCGTCCGAACTGAAAACCACACTGAGTGCCATGCAGAGTGAGAAAGACAAGGTTGAGACCATACTCCGCTATATGACGGACGGTATAGTTGCCTTTGACAAAAGCGGAGCGATTATACATATCAACCCGACGGCAAGACGCTTGCTCAACATGAGCACGGGCGATTTCCCGAACTTTGAGAGAATGTTTGAAGATCTCGACATAAGCATCGCCCAGGTGTCATATCTCGGACATTTTGAGAGCACGGAAAGAAAGATGACCGTCGGCGACACAAAACTGAGCATATACTTTGCACCGTTTAAGACAAACAAAAAACTGAGCGGACTCATAGCCGTTATTCAGGATATAACCGAGCAAGAACGACTGGAAAACTCACGCCGCGAGTTTGTGGCAAATGTGTCGCACGAGCTTCGCACACCGCTCACTACGGTAAAGAGCTACACCGAAACTCTGCTTGACATAGCCGGAGATAACGACATGGAAACAGAGACTCTGATAAGTTTTCTTGAGACCATAAACAACGAAACGGACAGAATGACACGGCTGGTCAAAGATCTTCTCCTCCTCTCGCGGCTTGACTACGGCATCCGTGACATGAATATGAGCACATTTTCCATGAGCGAACTGGTGTCCGATGTGGTGTCGCGTCTGAAGCGCTATGCCGAGGAGAAAAAACAGACCATCACCTACGAACCGACAAACACTCTGCCGCCGTACTACGGCAATTCGGACAGGATGGAACAGGTGATTACAAATGTTATCACAAATGCAATAAAATATACTCCGGACGGCGGCAAGATATTTGTCTCCACCATGTTTATGTATGATGCGATTGTGGTTAAGGTGAAAGACACGGGAATAGGTATACCGGAAGAAGAACTTACACACATTTTTGAGCGATTCTACCGGGTGGACAAGGCTCGTTCACGACAGATGGGCGGCACAGGACTCGGACTTGCCATTGCCAAAGAGATCGTCGAGGCACACTCAGGCACAATATCGATAAAAAGTGTACCCGATTTCGGCACGGATGTGATAATCACACTGCCGATTGAAAAAAATGAATTTAAGCGTTCGGACGATCCGTCCATATAATTACGCAAATATTAACGCCCTACAATCAGGCTCCCCTGTGCAAGGGGAGCTGCCCTTATGTTTGATTTTTCAAAATCAAACATAAGGACTGAGGGGCTGTAAAAGAAGTTTATACATCGGCTCGGTGGTATATATTTTATTTTGCTCGCTCAGACAGCAGTGCAGTAGCGCTGAACTCGCTCACTTAAAATAAAATATACACCCCTCACACTTGCGGAAATTTGTGCACCGTCTCGGGCGTGTGTATTATATTTTGAAAACACACGCACTTCTACTATCGGTTTTCAAAATACAATACACACACCCTCGCCTTTGAGATAAAATTCCTCTTTTGATAAATTCTCATCAAGGCGGTATGGAGCAAAATTCCATTAATGCGACTTGTAGGGGCAGGGCTCTGCTCTGCCCGTATTTGGTCAATTCCGCGATTCCCCCAAACGGACGGAGCAGAACCCCTCCCCTACGGCAATTTGGCAACGAGATGTGTGATTAATAAATGATCGCGCAAATCGATCCGAACAAATTAAAGGTTGCATAGTCTCTGTATATGTAAAGTGTATTTAACCTGTTTGTAATCTGCCTGTAACATTTATGGTGTATAATTATGATATAAAATTAAGCGAGGTGTAAAGTAATGAGAAAATCCAAAAAGTTAATCGCACTTTTGCTCACATCTGCATTTGTATTTACCCAACCTGTGGTTTCTCTTGCGGACACTGTTGACAATTCCGTTATATACTCTACTTCAGGCTATGAAACATTGCCTGCAAACTACAGCGGCAATGCAACAAACCTGATTTTTGTGAAGAACCCGGCATCGCTGGTGTCATCTACCACTACAAAATCATATGTAATATCCGCGGTTGCCCAGTCGGGAACAAATGTTGCGCTCTATGCGTACAACTTTGCCGAGGGCAGATATGAAAAGATGTATACCGAGGGCGGTGTTGCCATGCAGTCAACCGTCGGTGCAAGCGGTCTCTATGCACAGTCGGTAAACCTTAATTCGGGCAAAAACACCATTATGGTCGTGGCATCCGGCGCAGGCGGCACAGAGGTAATCAAGCTTGACATAACCTTGAACCAGGGTTTTGTCAACAAGATTAAATCTTTTACCGTAGGCATATCGCAAATTTTCAAATAAGTCATGAAAGAACACATTAAAAGCTGCTTATTATTTTTACTGATAATGAGCAGCATTGTTCTTACTGCGAATATGTGGTTCAGCGGCGGATTATGGTCGGATGGCTATAATCTATTTTTTGATGTATCGGGAATACTTAATTTCAAGTCAAAGAGTAAATCATACTACCTTTCCAAAGAAAACATTTCCTACCCGGAGAAGATTATTGTAAACAATCTTGAAAAGAGAAATCTCTATACTCACACCTCGGACGAATATACGGATATCATCCCTACTGTCCTTGATTCGGTAAAGAAAGGTCTCTCCGGCGGTGAGTTCGCCGCCGCAAACGCCGATGAATGGAACGGAGTGCTCAAGGCACGCTCCGTATACATATCATATCCCGTTGCATACAACACTACCCTCCTGCTCGGCATACTCGGACTGGAGAACAAAAATATGAATGCATCATCCATGCGAGAATTTATAATCGGTCCGTCAGACAAAGACGGAGTGCTCAGCTTGTATGTCAAGGATTACTCAAATTCAAATGTATACAAAGCACCGCTTAGTTATAAATATAACGATATCTGCTCACTGATAGACAAATATGCCGTCGATTCCATCAACCTTCTGCCATATTCTTTCGAGCTGAATTTTGATAAATTTGACAGCGAAAGTGTGGAACAAAAGGTAGTTATCGAACCAACCGTAACACTTAAGCTTGAAAGTGAGATGCTGCCTACTATAAAAAGCGAAAATTATCTAAACGGCGTCTACAGTAATATGTATCTGTCATCAAACATTCTCAAATCTTTCGGCTACAACACCACATATATGCGCAAGTATCTCGACAACAACAACACTGCTGTGTATGTGGAAAACTACAGTACGCTGAAGATCTATGACAACGGACTGCTTGAATATAAAGCCATAGATGACACCAAGGGCATTGCCCTTACCGATAGCAATTCATCAACTCCGTATGATTACTTTGTGGCTTGTGTTGAATTTGCAAATAACCTTTGGGACAATGTGCTCCCCGGCGAGGCTTTTGATGTCAACCTCACATCGGATATGTTCATAGACGGCAAGGCTCGCAGCTTCACCGTGAACATGGACTACTATGTCGGCGGACACATGGTTATGTGCAATCTTGATGCGGGAGAACTCTATTCTTCACTTGGTCACGGTATAGAGATAACCGTAAAAGACGGCAAAATAATCGAATACAGGCAACTTTTTAACAAATTTTCAAAGACAAATCAAAACTTCAACAATGGTTCTGCCATAGATGCCATTGACAGAATGTTTTCGGACAACAGCATAGGCGGTTGCACCATCGCAGCCCTCAACCCTGCCTATATCAACAAAAACAAAACCTGGCTGCCCACCTGGATAGCCAAGACAACTGACGGAAAAATTGTTACAATCAGGCGGTGATGATATGAACTGGAAAAACATCAAAGCATTTCTGATAATACTGTTTTTGGGTATAAACATTTTTTTGGCTGTAAGCACAGTGAGGATGCACGGCGCAGACAGACTGACAGAGCAGAACATCAATGACGCTGTGGCACTGCTTGGGCAAAACAATATCTATATTGATAAATCTCTCATCCCCACTGTACCGGCGAATCTTGACAGCATTGAGCTTTCCAATCCGCTGTTTGCAGACAAAAGTATAGACAAATCACTGATTACAGATTCAAATGACAACGGATTTACCATGCGTATACCGGCGGACACAAGCGAAATAACCGAAAAAAACGCAGAGTCGAAAATCCGCACCGTTCTGAAAAACAACAAATTCAAAGTGAAATCTATTATTCTTACAAAGGTCGGAGGAAACAAAATCACATATAACATGACATCAGAGCACAACGGTATAAAAATATTTGACAACAGCATGACTTTGACAGTTGATGACGGTTCACTTGTGCTGAACGGAACCTGGTACGAGTATCGCAGCGAGAGCATTATTTCCGGCGGCAAAAAATCCGTGCACGCCACAAGCGCGCTGATAGAGTTTATATCCGCAAAGCCAAATGACGGCAAGGCGGTGACAATAACGGACATAGCACTCGGCTATCACGCCGCAAGTCCCGACAACCGTAAAAATGTTAAAACAATTTCGGCATCACCGTGTTACAGGTTGACAACCGACACAGGTATGGTGTATTATTACAATATACGCGACGGCAGTCTGACTCAATAAGAGATACGGACGCACCGCATAATAAATTCAGGAGGAATCAACAATGGCAAAACAAAGGTTTCCCATGGGGGGCATGGGAGGAATGGGCGGTAACATGAACAATATGATTAAGCAGGCCCAGAAGATGCAGCAAGAAATGATGAAAATGCAAAACGAAATAGAGGAAGAAGAGTTTGAAGCAACATCGGGCGGCGGTGCAATCACCGTGAAAATGTCCGGTGCCAAAAAGCTGCTTTCGGTAAATATAGAACCGGAGGCAGTTGACCCGGACGATGTGGAGATGCTTGAAGATCTGATCCTCACTGCGGTCAATGAGGCAATTGCCAAGGTTGACGAGGCAAACAATTCTAAAATGAGCAAACTCACCGGCGGAATGAATATCCCGGGATTGTTCTGATTCTAAAAATCCCAAATCGGCACGGGGTATATATTATATTTTTCAAACCACGCATTACTGCTATCGGTTTTTCAAAATATAATATATACCCCGTGCCCTATCTTAGCATTAAAATTTTATTCGCCGATTATCGCAAGCGCAACCCTCATGCCATCCGCAGCGGCAGACATTATGCCCCCGGCATATCCCGCACCCTCACCCGATGGATACAGTCCTTTAATATTTGACTGAAAATCCGCTCCGCGGATTAGCCTCACAGGGGAAGAACTTCTGCTTTCCACACCCGTGAGCAGTGCATCCTCTGCGCCGAAAAACTTCATTTTATGCGCAAAATATTCCACAGCATCTCTCATTGCACCGACCGTATAATCAGGCAAGCAGATGGAAATATCGGTCATTTTCACTCCGGGTTTATATGTCGGTTCAACCGAACCGATGTCATCAGACGGCACCGCACGCATAAAGTCGCCGAGCCGCTGGCACGGCGCAACAAAACCGCCGCCGCCTGCCTTGTAGGCAAGCGATTCTATCTTTCTTTGAAGTCTTATTCCGTCAAAAGGATCTTTACCGAAATCATCCGGCGAGACGCCCACAAGAAATGCACTGTTGGCATTTTTACCGTTTCGGGTGCTGTAGCTCATTCCGTTGGTTACAACCGTCTCCGGCTCGGACGATGACGCCATGACATATCCGCCCGGACACATGCAGAAAGTATACACTCCCCTGCCCTTGTCGTTGTGATAAGCCAGTCGGTAGTCCGCCGCGCCGAGGTGCGGATTCCCGGCAAAATCTCCGTACTGACATTTGTCAACTTCACTTTGCAGATGCTCTATGCGCACACCGACGGAAAATGCCTTCGGCTCCATGTCCGCCCCGATGTTTCGTACCATCTCAAAGGTATCCCTCGCACTGTGACCGAGGGCAAGGATGATTCTGTCAGTGTCATACTCTCGAACATCCGTCACCGCGCGCACAACTGTGCCGCCCTCGACGGCAATGCCTGTTAGTTTTTCGCCGAAATGGACTTCGCCTCCGCAATTTATAATCTTCTCACGCAGATTCTTTATGATTTTAAGCAGATTATCCGTTCCGAGATGCGGCTTTGCAAGATACATTATCTCCTTGTCAGCACCGCACTCGCAGAAAATCCTCAGGACCTCGCGGCACAGCGGATCATTAATTCTTGTGGTGAGTTTGCCATCCGAAAATGTGCCGGCTCCGCCCTCGCCGAACTGTACATTAGACTCCGCGTCAAGTATGCCGAACGTTTGAAATTTTTCTACATCCTGCTTTCGTCGGTCAATATCTCTGCCGCGCTCTATTAATATAGGCGCAGCGCCCGAAATTGCAAGCACATATGCGGCAAAAAGTCCGCACGGACCACCGCCGACAACAATCGGGCGTTTTTCAAAAGTCTTTTTCCCGATAAACAGCGGCTTGTCTATTTCAAACTCTGCGCCGCGCGGCGCTATGTCCACATTGTAGACAAACTGTACTTTGCCGAAACGCGCGTCAACGGATTTTTTCATTATGCGGTAATCAAAGTCTCGCTTACCGCTCTTTTTTATAATTGCATTTATTAAATCGCTCTCGCTGTGTTCAACGGGCAGCTTGATTCCGTTTATCATGATTTATCCTTTCGTGCAAGTGATTTTGCACAACTTTCGCCGGCGACAGTTCCCGAGCTCCATGCCCATTGGAGATTAAATCCGCCGCAGTCACCGTCAATGTCGAGCATCTCCCCTGCGGCATATAATCCGCCGACAAGCTTTGACTCCATGGTGGACGGGTAGAATTTTTCGGTGCTTATTCCGCCCGCCGTCACCTGTGCCATATCCCAGCTGTTTGTCCCCGTCACGGCAAAACTCATATTTTTTATGTTGTGCGCAAGTTTTTTCAGCATCTTATCAGTAAGTATGCCGGCATCCGTGTTGAATTTCTCCACACCCACAGACCTGAGCAACTGTCGCGCACACAGCTTGTTGAGCATACCGACCAAAAATTCTTCGACCGGCACATCTTTGTTACGCATCAGAAGCAGATAATACAGATCCGTCTCGCCAATGTCGTTCATTAAATCGGCTTTTACGGTGACTTTTTTGCAGTGTGCGATCGCCTTCGAGGCAATGCGCGACAACTGAAATATCGGGGGTCCCGAGAGTCCGTAATCTGTAAAAAGAAGCTCGCCGTAGTCGCTTTTTATGAATTTGTCGTCAACAAAAATTCTCACGAGAGCGTCGCACTTGACGCCTTTCATAGCTCTGAGTCCCGGGTGCGAACACCTCATCTGCACCAGAGACGGGCAAAGTTCCGTCAGTCTGTGGCCGAATTTTTTTATCAGTGAATATGACTTACCGTCAGTGCCGCACTTAGGCGCGGCGCACCCTCCGACACAAACGATTACTCGCTTGGCATATATCTTCCTCTCGCCGTCCGAGATGCAAAACTTCTCACCGTCTTTTTCAAGTGAAACACAGAAAAAACCGCAAATAACCTCTATATGTCGTCGTTCCAACTCCATACGAAGCATATCGAGGACAGATGACGCCTGAAGGCTGTGAGGATATACCTTGCCGTCCTCAATCTTTGGGTACATGCCGAATGACGAGAACATGGCAAGCGTTGCTTCATAGTCCACCGCAGCGAGCGCCGTGCGTGCGAAATCGACATTCTCCCCATGATATCGAGATATATCTATACAGGTGTTGGTCAGGTTGCATCTGCCGTTGCCTGTGGTGAGGATTTTTTTGCCGACGCGTGCATTTCGCTCTGCAATCGCTATGCTCAGTTCTCCGTCAGTATGTGCCGCAGCTATGGCGGCAATCATGCCGCTTGCTCCTCCGCCTATCACAGCGATATCATATATTTTCATTGCATCTCCCCGACTTTTTTTCTTATTATTGAGTATTCTCCTGCTTTAGGCATGGGCATATATACTGTCATCTGAGCGTGCGGAGCAACATCAATTGACTTGCCGTCCTCATTTTTCATATCTTCGACAGTAAAAGTAAAATCATCACCATCCGGGCGTATTACTTCAAGTTCATCACCGCGGAAAAACCTGTTTTTTTGCATAACAGTCGCTATGCCGTCCTTGTATGCCTTAACAACGCCTACTATTGTGTAATCCTGTATATAAGTATTGCTGGTATACAGTTGCTGATTGCCGTCCGGCTTGCCGAAATAGAAACCCGGTGTATATTCACGGTGACTCACTTTCTCAAGCTCTGATGTTACTGATTCGTCCACAGTGTAGTTTTTATCATCAAAATACCTGTCAATTGCCATGCGATATGCCTTGACGACCGTTGCCACATAGAGTTCATTCTTGACTCTGCCCTCAATCTTGAAACTGCCTACACCGGCATCAATAAGTTCGGGAATATGCTCAATCATGCACAAATCTTTTGAATTATAAATGAATGTGCCGCGCTCGTTCTCAAAAACAGGCATATACTCACCCGGGCGTTTTTCCTCCATGAGGTAGTATTTCCATCTGCACGGATGAGCGCAAGCTCCCTTATTGGCGTCTCTGTGGGTCAGATAATTGCTCAAAAGGCATCTGCCGGAATATGATATGCACATTGCTCCGTGCACAAAAGCCTCAATCTCGCAGTCATCCGACAGTTTTTCTCGGATTTCCTTTATCTCACCGAAACTCAGATCACGCGCAAGTATGATTCTCTTGGCACCGAGTTTATGCCACATCTGGGCACTTTTGTAATTTGTGTTGTTCGCCTGGGTGCTGATGTGCACATCCAGATTCGGCGCCACCTCTCGCGCTATCGAAAATGTACCCAGATCCGCAACGATAATGGCGTCCGCCCCCAGCCTGTCCACCTCGCGTACAAAATCAGGAAAATGTTTTAAGTCGGCGTTGTGCGGAATTATGTTTGCCGTAATATACACCTTTTTGCCGCGGTCATGGGCAAATTTAATCCCATTTTCAATCTCGGACAGGGTAAAATTCTTTGCCGCCACTCTCAGCGAAAAAGCCTCACCGCCTATATACACCGCATCTGCGCCGTACATTATTGCAAATTTAAGTTTTTCAAGACTGCCTGCCGGGGCAAGCAGTTCGGGTTTGTTTTCAGTCATTTTATATTTTCCTCACATATCATTTTTTCTTAACAGAGAGCGAAACCCCGTCGCCTATAGGTATTATGCTCGTGGCAAGCTGCGGATGATTCGCTATATACGGCAGAAAATCCCTCAGTGCAAGCACAATCGCATTGTGTTTTCTGCCGGGCACAAGGGCATCTTCGGATACCATGCCTTTATACAGTATGTTGTCGCAGATGAGCATCCCGCCCGTTCGCAGGCGCGGAAAAACCATATCAAAATAATATCTGTATTGCGACTTGTTGGCATCGAGAAACACCATGTCAAATTCACCGTCTAAGTTTTTTACGGTCTCCTCCGCCTCACCCTCGATAAGCTCTATCATGTCGGCGAACCCGGAGCGTTCTATGTTGGCTTTGGCGCGTGCTATGTAGTCGCTGTCGCGCTCCAGTGTGATCACCTTGCCGCCCGCATCCAAGTGCGAGGCATAAAATATTGCCGAATAGCCTATAGCAGTACCGATTTCAAGAATTCTTTGCGGCTTTTTGTACTCAAGCAATGTGTCGAGCAGACAGCGCACCTCTTTTTGAATAATCGGCGTACAGTGCAGTTTTGCGTAGTCCTCAAGTTCCCCGAGAATTCCCTCGCCATGCGCAAGTGTGTCATCCAGGAATTTGACAATGTGTTCATAATTTATGTTATCTGTCATTTGCTTCCTCTCCAAGATTTATATATGTATCGGGTACATCACCGACTATTACCGAATCGGCAACTATAACCGACGAATGTACCGTGCTTGAATTTTTGAAAAAAGGCATCATCGCCGACACTTCCACAGTCACATCAATCAAAACAGTATTCTTTACCTGGTTTATGCCGCAAGAGTGAAATTCCTGTGAAAAATCTATATACACATTTCCGTTTGGCGTGACAGTCAGCGGAAGCCTCGGACCCCATGACCCCATGCCGCAGTAGCCGATAAGCTCGCCAACGGTTATGTCCATGTCGTCATTTGATATGCCGTTTACACGATCGGTTATCTCAGCAGCTATCCGCGATTTCATCCTGTTGGCGGTATACGGATCTATGCTGACCCCCGTTATCGCTCCGCTTGTGTCTTTCTCTGTCCGGACAAGGGTATCAAGTCTGTACTTGCCGTCATCCAAGCAATCATAGACCGAATTGTTGATTATATTCGTGACCAGATATTCAAGCTGATTTATGGATATATCATCAATTATAGATCTCATGCCGAGCACCCAGAGCACAAACAGCGCCATGGCAAAACTGAGCACAAAAAGCCTGAGTGTGCGCCTTGCAGCCTTGTGCAAAGCATACCTGCACGAATACATTGTCCTCATAATGTCACACCTCCCGGCATTATATTATATAACAAACGGGCGGAGAATGTGACATATCGAGTCTATGTAATGCGTGTTTGGGTCTGATTTGCCTTAGTTAATGTTATCATAACACGGCGGTTTTGTCAAATCGGATTTTATCGTTCAAGTGCAAAAAATAATGCACGGATATAGGTATATCCGCACACTGTTTAATCAATTAAAGCGCACTTTGGGTGTCTGTCGGGTCCCCGTTTCGGGCAAGGTCATATTCTTGACTGACAAACGACTAAATTATCAGCGAACCGTACCATAAATACAATATGTAAAATCAGTTGCGAACATAGCGCCGATATTCAACAGGAGTGCAGCCGACAATATTTTTGAAAACATGGGAAAACCAGCTCATATTCGAAAAGCCGCACGATACCGCAACATTTGTTATTGTATCATTGTTTTCTTCTGACAAATGCGTATTTTTACCTGTGTAAAAATACGCATTTGTATATGCCTTATATCCGCACGAATCTGTCACTTTCATGCAAAAAAATTTTAACCTGTTCATAAGATTTATCGCATGACAAATTCAACAAGCCTTTTTCACATTTACCTATCACAAAACACCCTTTTGACAGCCTTCAAATATCCGTATCCGTACACATCGTCCGGTTCCAGATAGCTTGATTCCGTCCATTCGTTCCAGCTGTTCACCGTGATAAGCGGCACATCGTTATATCTATCGACATATGCTTTGGCATGATGAAGCATTTTTTCAAATTGTTCCGGCGGATTCTCGCTCGTTATATTCGGACAGAATTTCTTAAACCGCGGATTGTTGTCCCATCCTATAGAAACATGCGGAAAATATGTTATGCCGAAATTACTCATTTTTTCGTATTCCGAAATCACATCCGGTATTATATCCTCATATTTCCTGTTCACATCGGTACAATGGACAAACTGATAGTGAGTGATTGAATCACAGCCGAGGTCTTTCACAACTGATGTCGGAATGACAGATGCATTCGTATCCACTCCCGAAAGGTTCATCGGCTCGTCTCCCCAGAACTTTATGAATTGCAAATGAACTCCGCCAAGTCCTGCTTTGACAGCTTCATTTTTTAGCCATTCAACACCCCGGCAGGCACTCTCCACACTGTCAAAACTGCTTATAAAGTTGTTCAGGTCGTAAATACTGATTACAGGCTTGTTATCGATTTTGTAATACGACGGCTGAGTAAAGTATTTGTCTATCCATCTTCGGCAGATCACCTTCCATTGCCTCTCGTCAACCTTGCCGTTCCATATGACAGCGCCGTTTTTATCGGAATTCCGTATATCCCAAGTGTAATTTACATCGTGGTTTGCCCACATGAGATAAAATTTCACTCTGTCGTTGTTTGCCGCCCTAAGGTAGCCGTTATTCAGGCACTGTTCCAGGAAAGGTGCATTTTCATACCAGTACCAGTCATATATAAACACATTTACTCCGTGATCGGCAGCGGCGTCAATCTGCATACTCATCACATATGGATCTGCCTCGTTCACATAACCCCAGACAGGTTTTCTGTTCCAAAAGTAACCGTTGTCTTTTTTCTGCGAATTTTTCACCGTCTGCCACTCGCCGATTCCCTCCTGCCAGAATATCCGCGTGCGCGGTTCGTCGCCGGTGTATGCCGGCCATATGTATGCTGCTATGTCATATTTTTTGTTCATGGTATAATCCTCCGAGTGATATTTATATCGTCATTTTATCACGAACGAATAAACAAGTCAACAAACAAAAAGCGTATTATGCATACAAAATACTGACACAGATATAGAAGCCATGCGAATCGGCAAGTGTGTATTATTTCACAGGCAAAAAATAAGCATTTGTATATGCCTTATATCCGCACGAATCTGTCACCTCAATGCGGAAGTATTCCACATCATCCGAAACATTAAACTCTGCACTGCGTAAAAATCCGTATTCCTTTGCAATGAGTGTTTCGTTTCTGCGGCAATCTGTCATAAGCGAAATTCTCTTTGCGGCTGATGTTTCTATTTTCACTTTGCCATCATCAAATGTGAGTGAGAGAATCTCAGGTCCGATGTGTTTGCTGTTGCCGGACGATGTGTAGAACAAACCGTCTTTGAGCGACTGCGCAATGCTTTTATATGTCAGCTCACTTGCCGCAATCATCACATATCCGCCGAATGAATCGCAAAGCTCGCTGTCATCTGAATGTGCATTGTGATTATCATCGGTTCCGATGCAATATATTTGTTTTCCGCCTCGCAGCATATCGTCATAGCACCTTCCGTTGTACTCGTCGTAACCGTCAAGCACACTGCCGTAATTTGTGATTTCCATGGCATGCATATTGTCGTAGTTCATATAGTCGGAATAATTCTCAAGGGACCATGCCGGATGATTGTAGGTGACGAAGAAGCCCATATCAGCTCCTTTTTTCATCATCTTGCTTATGCATTCTCCGCTGTGGCTGCGTTCAAAATCGGGTTCGTTCTTATCAAAGAGCACCATATCTCTGTACTCGGCGCTTTTTCCGAAAACATATTTGCTCCTGTGCCAGCATGGGCACAGGTCCATTGTCGGGTCAAGCGCAACATAACAAATGTGCGTAGTCTTTTGTTTGCGCAACCCGTTCGGATCGTTTTCGTCACAGGCATACAGCTCCACCCCGTTCATCGCGACAAATTTATCGTCAGTCAGCTCGTTGTGGGTTATGAACACATTGTGATCCGTAAAGGCAACGACGCTGTAGCCGTGCGCCATATAAAACTCCTTAATCTGCGCCGGAGTTTTGTTACCGTCTGAGAATGTAGAGTGGCAGTGCAGATTTGATTTGTAATATTTAATCTTATCATCTGCCGCAGGCAACAAATATTTTTTCATCTTCTCACTCCTCGATTCCGATATTAACATTAATTTTATCACGAACCGACAATCGGGTCAATCAACATGCGGAGTGTTATACGGACAAAATGCGTATACATAACGGACATCTTTTCGCAGACAGTAAAAAAACCGCGGCAGGTTTGTCGCGGTTTTTTTAGGGGGATGTATTATTCAAAAGAAATTTCTATGGAATCCTCGTTAAGATTTACCGTCGATTCGATTACTTCGGTGTAGAAATCGAACGGAACATATGTCAGATCGTTGTGAAGTTCGGGAGCGCAGCTGAGTTCAAGAGGCATCATTTTTCCTTTAATATAGCTATTTGCGCCTATTGCAAGGCCAAATTTGCCGCCCTCTATAACAACTTCGTTTCTCTCGCCGTTCCACGCAACACTGAGTCCCTTTGCCTCAAGAGACGCACGCAGCGGAATCATAAGAGTACCGTCACCGTTCACATAGATGTTTTCCATCGTCACATCGCCGACTTTTACCGATTTGATTTTGGAGAAATCAACTTTGATTTCCTCCTCGGCTACGGACTCTTTTTCTCCTATTACAACAACTTTTTCGGGATTGGTAAGCGGAGGTATGCTTTTTGTCTCCATTGTATAAAAAATTGCAAGAACCTTACCGTCGAGTTCGCCCTCAAACTTGTTTCCGTCAACATCGGTAATTGCGGTTTCGTCACCTGTCGCAACTCTAAGTGAATTGCCTGTGGAAACATACTCATCGCCTCTTTTTGCAAAAACATCCACAAGCACCTGGGACTTCGGAGCCTCTGTGCCGAAAAGTGCTATTACATCTGCCTGATAGAGCGGAGGCAGAATGAGCGGAGCAGGAGAATTAGAGTCGGTGAATACCGTTATCGTGTCGCCCTCTTTAATGTCAGCAACCGTCTTTTTTGCCGCCGTGTTGCCGTCAAGAACAATTGTTTTGTCAAGTATGGTAAAATCAATCTCATACCGCGGATCGTCCTTTTTCTCAGTGTTCGTTGTTGCTGTGATTCTCTCATTCGTTATTCCGGTCACCGTCACCGTGTTATATGTATACGCAGGTGTAAATTCCGGTGCGGCAATTGTTGTTTCGGGAGTTGTCTGCTCCGGGGCAGCCTTTATCGGCACCGATGCATCGGCAAGTGCGCATGTCGTGAGCATAGATGCGGCTGATACTACAGCAAAGATTTTTTTCATGTTCATTTTTGTTTTCCTCACTTTCGTTTTTTATGGGTGTTCTGTACCCTTTCACCTATAACACTCCCGAAAGGGTCAAAAGGTTACAAAAAAAATAAAATTTTTTTATAAAATTAAATTTATAAAAAAATCGGGATTGCAGGTTAAAGAAATCTTATCCTTGCAATCCCGGCAAGCCGACTTATTTGCGTTCGCTGAACATTGGCTGAATCTGAATTCCGTCCAGTGCTTTTTCAAGCGTCGGTGCAATCATTTGCATATCGGCAACAAGTGAATTGGGTTTCTTGACAGGGTCATCCTGATTAAAAGGCACAAAGTACACATTTTGCACATTCATCAGCATACCGATATTTTTGGCGCAGTTGGACAGTGCGTCGTTTGTGGAAATGGCAACCACAAGAGGTCTGCCGTTTCGAAGATGCGCTTTTGCCGCCATGGATACGCACGAATCGGTAATTCCGTTTGCCATCTTAGATATTGTGTTGCCGGTGCACGGCGCCACAACAAGTGCGTCAAGATAGTGCTTGGGACCGATAGGTTCCGCGGCGGATATGGAGTGTATAATCTCTCTGCCGGTCATTTCCTTAACGGTTCTGATAAAATCAGCCGATTTTCCGAATCTCGTGTCGGTAGAGTAAGCCATCTCGGACATGATGGGATATACCTCCGCACCAAGCTCGGTGAGTGTGCGTATCTCGGGAATGACTCTGGAGAAAGTACAAAATGAACCCGTCATTGCAAACCCAATATTAAGGTAAGAAACATCCATATCGGGTTTATCTCCTATTCGTCTATATTTTCTATAACATCTGCTATTATTCTGCCTGCTGTCATCGGAGCGTATTTCCCGGGGAGCGAGAATGCGCCGATGACTTTTATTCCATTTAGTTCTGCCTCAGCCGCATCCACAAATCCGGGATAAGCGGACGCATCCACCACGAGGCAATCCTTTCTCAAATCCGCAAAGGATGCACTTTGGAGCACCTTGTGCGGAACAGTATTGACGATAAAATCATATTTGCGTGCATTGTCGATTTTCTCTCCCGTGCGCACGGACTCATAGCCGCAAAGTGTTATGGCGGCAAAATCCGCACATTTTCGGGCGGACACGGTGACACCGGCACCCAGAGCCGCCAATTTGTCCGACAACGATTTACCTATTCTTCCGTAACCCATAACAAGGCATCGGGTGTCCTTGAGGACAACAGGCAGATTATTCATGAGGATAGACACAATTGCCTCCGCAGTGACATCCGCATTATACAGCGCAAAATCCTCGCACAGCAGATAGTCATGGCACTTGGCTCCGCGCTTGGCAACGCTGAGCATAAAGTCGCCGAGCTTGCCGCCGAATATGACATGACTCGGCATTACTGCGGCAATCACATCTTCAGTGCTTATCTTTTCACTACCGAGCGGCGCAAACACCGTCTCTCCGTCACGCGAAAAGGGTATTCCGAAAATTATCCTCTCGCCACTCATGGCGTCATGCAAATTTCCACACCGTGCCGCGCCGAAGCCTACGGCTGCATCATTTGCAAATGCCGACACATCGTGACCATAATCCTTTAGATACCGCGCAGCATATGCGAGCCGCTCGTCACCGCCGATTATCACATAATTATGCTTATACAATAAAAACACCCCCGAATATTATGCCTGTCAGTCTATAATATGTCGAAGGTGTATTATTTGTTAAAATATCATTCTTTGTCAAAATGCTTTTTTAAGGCATTTATAATGCCGAAAGCCGTTCCGGCAAGAGCATCGGCATTAAATTTGCCGCCAAGAATAGCCGCTTTGCGTGCAAGAGACTCTATTTTTTCTTTGATTGCGTCCGCCGCACTCTCCCGTTCCTCATATTCATCAAAAAAATACGGAGACGCGGCGCCGTTGATTTCAAAATTTTTCATTCGCTCAATGTTTTTTACAGTTGAATCGACTATGTTGAGCCTGTCGTTAATATCGGCAAATTTCATGTCAGATTTTTTGTTTGCTGTCTTTACACTCTCTATCTCACTGCGGAGTTCCTCTGTTTGCTCGGCATAGTGCACCGCTATTTTTTCATATTCCCCGCGGAGAGTTTCGCATTTTTTATCCAGGGCATCAATCCCGGCGGCATTTCCCGCTATATCATTTTTCAGGGAATCAATGCCGTCTGTCAGTTCGCGGATTTTGCGCATAAAAACTTCTTCGTTTTTGGCAACTCTCGCTTTTATTATAAAATATGATATCAGAACAGAAACTCCGCACGCAAGCACAAACACAAGAGCGCACGCAGATAATACAAATTTCATGTCATCCATGACGACACCTCCGTTTTTTATCCGTCGTTTGAAGTGAATTTCTCGTACATATCCGGTCTTTTATTTCGTGTCTCCTCTATAGCCTTTTCGCGGCGCCACTTTGCAATCTGTGCATGGTTGCCGCTGAGCAGGACATCGGGAACCGTCTGCCCGTGATATTCATACGGGCGCGTGTACTGTGGATATTCAAGCAGACCGTTAAAATGCGATTCCTCGGTAAAGCTTTCCTCATTTGACAATACACCGTCAATCATGCGGCTGACCGAGTCGATCACAGCCATGGCAGGTATCTCGCCGCCGGTGAGCACATAATCGCCTATGGATATCTCCTCGTCGACAATCTCGTCAATCACCCTCTGGTCAAGCCCTTCATAGTGTCCGCATATGATGAGCAAATCGCTCATATGTGACAGCTCAATCGCCTTTTGCTGATTGAACACGCTGCCCTTTGGCGACATATATATCACATAAGGTTTGGACTGTGCTTTTTCGCAGGCATAGGTATATGCATCATATACCGGCGGTGCCTGCATGACCATACCTCTGCCGCCGCCGTATGGTGAATCGTCCACACGGTTGTGCTTGTTTCCTGCCCAGTCTCTGATATTATATATAAAGAAATTCAGTATTCCTTTTTCCTTTGCCCTTCCGAGCATACTCTCGCACAATACTCCGTCAAACATCTGCGGAAAAAGAGTAAGAATGTGAAAATTCATTTGTTTTCTCCGTTAAAATTCTATATATCAAGCAATCCGTCGGGAATGTTGATTTTGATTATTCCGCCGTCGAGGTCAACCTCATCCACCACACCGTCAATTATCGGCAACAGCAGCGGTTTTTTACCGTTTTTCTCAATCACATACACATCGTTGCTGCCGGTAGAAAAGACATCCGTTACAACCCCGTAGTCCGTCTCTCCGTCGGTTGCGCGCAGACCGATTATATCTGCGACAAGATATGTGCCGTCGGGCAGGTCGTCAAAATAGCTTTTCTCCACGGTTATAACTTTATTCTTAAGCTTTTCCGCCGCCTCAACCCTATCTACGCCGTCAAATGCGACAATAAGATTTGCTTTCTGATATCTGACGCTCTTTACATCATATCGCTGCGCACAGTCTTCGATGTATACATGGTCAAATGCTTCGAACACCTCGGGATAATCGAGCCACGGCACTATCTTTACCTCGCCGCGCAGACCGTGAGTATTGACTATTTTTCCTATCTCAATCATTTCTTCACTCATAATTGCATCCTCATTAATTTTGTTAAAAAGACAAATACCTTGCGCCGCCCGAAAATTGCGCACACAGCGGCAACGGTTCGGACAGTACAAGGTATAGATTATTGAACAATTTCCACAACAGCGCGCTTGTTAGTCTTGCCGGCAGCGGCTTTCATTACTGAGCGGATAGACTTTGCTATTCTGCCCTGCTTGCCAATGACCTTGCCCATATCTGCCTCATTCACACGCAATTCCAAAATCACAGCTCGTTCATCCTCGGTTTCCGTCACGGAGACATCATCGGGATAGTCGACAAGTGATTTTGCGATGTATTCCAATAATTCTTTCATGTGCATTCTACCTCCTGCGGATTATTTTACAATTCCGCTGATTTTCAAAAGCTCTTTTACAGTATCGGTAGGCTGTGCACCCTCAGACAGCCATTTTGCTGCCTTCTCGGCATCGATTTTAATTGTTGAGGGTTCTGTAAGCGGATCATATGTTCCGATTTCCTCTATAAATCTGCCGTCTCTGGGATATCTTGAATCTGCAACAACTACTCTGTAGAAAGGTTTCTTCTTTGCACCCAATCTTCTAAGACGAATTTTTACCATTATTTTCACCTCCGTGATTTATTTGTGTATATACACGGCTGAGCCGCGCCAAAACAACAATTAACCGAAAAGACCTCTCAAACCGCCCATGGTTTTTTTCATCTTTTTAGGATTGCTGAATTGTTTCATAAGTTTGCGCATCTGGTCAAACTGCCGCAGAAACTGATTTATCTCTGCCGGCGTTGTGCCGCTGCCGGCGGCAATGCGCTTTTTTCGCGAACCGTTTATTATGTCCGGGTTCTTGCGCTCCTGTTTTGTCATCGAAGTGATCATCGCCTCAATGTGCACCAGTTTTTTGTCATCTATGTTTACATTGGCGAGCGCCTTTTTGTCCACACCGGGCATCATGCCGAGCAAATCGGTAAGCGAGCCCATCTTTTTCATCTGATTCATCTGGTCGAGATAATCATCAAGATCAAATGATTTCTTGCGAATCTTTTGCTCAAGCTCCGCAGCTTTTTTTTCATCATATTCTTCGGTGATTTTGTCTATCAGAGTGAGCATATCGCCCATACCGAGTATACGCGAAGCCATTCTGTCAGGATAAAACCAATCCAGATCACCGAGTTTTTCGCCCTGACCGGCAAGTTTTATCGGTTTGCCGGTGACCGCACGCACAGAAAGTGCCGCACCGCCCCTGGTATCACCGTCAAGCTTTGTGAGCACAACTCCTGTTATGTCAAGTTTTTCGTCAAATCCGGAAGCAACATTAACAGCGTCCTGACCCGTCATTGCATCTATAACAAGAAGTATCTCGGCCGGCTCCGTTGCAGATTTTATGTTTGCCAACTCGTCCATCAGCTCGGCATCAATCTGTAACCGCCCGGCGGTATCTATGATTACTACATCGTTGTTGTAGTTCTCGGCGTGTTCTATACTCTTTTTTGCTATCTCCACAGCATCGTTGCAATCATCGAGGGAGAACACCGGCACACCGACCTGTTCACCCACAACTTTGAGCTGTTTTCTCGCTGCCGGTCTGTAAACATCGCACGCGGCAAGCAGCGGTCTTTTATGCTGCTTTTTAAGAAGTGCTCCTATCTTTGCCGATGTGGTTGTCTTACCTGCACCCTGCAGACCTACCATCATTATCACCGACGGAGTTTTGGACGAAAATTGGATTTTCGATACCTTTTCACCCATGAGCGCAGTCAGTTCATCATTTACTATTTTTATAATCTGCTGTGCCGGAGTGAGACTTTCCAGAACATTTGCGCCAAGAGCCTTTTCCGATACGGAGTTTATAAAATCCTTAACAACCTTGAAGTTGACATCCGCCTCAAGCAGAGCAAGCTTTACCTCACGCATCGCCGCCTTAAGGTCTGCTTCGGAAATTTTTCCCTTGCCTTTGAGTTTTTTGAAAGCTGTTTGAAGTTTTTCGGTAAGATTATCAAATGCCAAACTGTTCAACTCCCGTCATTAATCAGATATCGTTCTGCACGCTGTCGAGCAAAGCAATAGCCTCTTCTTTCCTCCGTGCGGTGATTTCATCACCGTCAGACAGCATTTTTTTTATTCTGTCAAGCCTTTCGTTTATGCTCGAAAACTTTGCGCACAAGCCAAGCGCTGCTTCAAAATCCTCAAGTTCCTTTTGCGCACGGACGATATTATCCCGAACTCCCTGTCGGGTTATGCCGCATTCGGCGGCAATTTCGGAAAGTGACAGATCCTCCTGATAATACATCTGCATAATGTCGCGTTGCTTGTCGCTGAGCAGATTTCCGTAAAAATCCATCAGATATGCAGTGCCGAGATCTTTCATTTTCCACCGTCCTCAAGTATTTGTTTCGAGTTAAATGATTCAAAAAATCATGTGTAAAGTAATTAGCTTTACACATGATTATACACACATTTTTCCCGTTTGTCAAGTGTTTTTTATCATTTTTTCAAAATAGGGCAATACATCAAGGTCTGCATCTACCTCCACACATGTGTTGCCGTCAAAAACCGTACCGTCAAAATATCTCCACTTACCGCCGGGCAGCCTGACAGTTTTGCTGCGTTCGCCTTTTTTGAGTACCGGAGCGACAAGAATATCCGATCCGAGCATGAACTGACCGTCCTCCTCCTCGAAACCTTCATTCGGGAACTCATAACACATATGGCGCACGACGGGTTCGCCGCTCTGCGATGCTTTTTTTGCGAGTGAGCAGATATAATCGGAGTATTTAATGTGCAGCGCATATGCCGCTTTTACGCGGCGCACATTTTCGGCGCTGAGTATTTTCCAAGGCGATTTTGACATCTGCATCATACCCATGAGCGCATTTGCCTGTGCCCAGCGTACAAAAAGCTCCTCATCAAGATTATCGGTAGAGCCGATTATTCCGCCACCGACCATATCAGGGCAACAATATGCATATCCCAGGAGTCCCTGCAAAACGGTGTGCGGCACAAGGGTATTTATCCCAAAGCTGTCCCAGCTGTGATATTTGTCGTGCAGCCGAGCAACAATGGGCCTTCCTCCAAATTTCCAGGCAGCGCGGAATTCGTTGAATCTATACACCTCACCAACCGCATTGAACAACGCCGTCTGATCGCGCGCACAGACTTTTCCGTATGTAATGTCGTCATCATCATAGAAATATCTGTCACCGGCATCAAATTTGAAACCGTCAACTCCGTAATTAACCATGAGTGAATTAAGTTTTTCTCTCATCCAAGCCACTGCATCGGGATTGCTGAAATCGAGCACTGCGCTGTAGCCGCTCCACCACTTGCGCACAACAGGTTCTCCGTCCGTGCCCGACACGAGATATCCCCTGTCGCGCAGCTCTTTATATCTTGTGCCGGCAGACGAAACAATCGGCGACACCCAGACCATTACCTTGAATCCCAGGCCGTGCAGCTCATCCACAAGAGCCTTCGGATCAGGAATTTTGCGCTGATTAAAATACTCATACACGCCGTAATCCTCCTGCCAGCCGCCGTCTATCATGAGGATGCCGCTCGGCAAGCCGTTGCTCTTTATTCCGCGGGCATATTCGAGAATGTTTTCTGTGGTTTGCTCAGTGCCGAGCTCCATCCATGTGTTATACTGCGGCGCACTCCAAAAGAGTATATCGGGCATACTTGCGTCAAACGGAAAATGCTTCTTGCTCGCCGCAAGGTAAGCGCCGCGCAAGTTTTCAAAACCATCGCACAATTCAACCGCTGCATCGGTTTTAATATCTATTGCTCCGTCACATATGTGACAGTCAAATATACCGTCGCACCAAATGTATCTGCCCTTGCTTGATATCAAAAGTGGCGCAAACTGATCATTCTCCCGGCCGCTTGTGAGGTTGAACTCAAAGCTGCTTTTTGCCGAAAAAGGCATTTTGTGACCCAGATTGACACATCCGCCCCACCAATATTCATTGTCTAACATAGTAAATTTCATAACATACCTCCGCTGTTTGGAGAGCAAGAACTCATCCGATTATTATGTGTATATTGTAACACCCAATTTGACATGAGAAAAGGGGGATTTTAACTCCCCCTAAAACAGAATTTGGCTAAATATCAAACTCATCGAAAAGCTTTATTTTTTTGAGAAACTTTATCAGTTCATGCGTCGAGTGAAAGCCGAGTTTTTTTAATATGTGGCTGACATGAGTCTTGACGGTTTCTTCCGAAACAAACTCTATCTCAGCAATCTCTCTGCGTTTTTTGCCGTTATACAGATATTTGATGGTTTTTCTTTCGGCATCGGTAAGCCTTGAATAGTTGTTCACGAAAAACAACATACTCTCCTCGCGGTTGCGTGCGGTGATGAGGCTCTCCTTGAGTTTGGAGGCAAGCAGCGGCCCGAGAAAATTGTCATTGCTGTGGACCATGTGAATTGTTCTGATGACATTTGCGGCGTTGTCGGATTTTATGATATAATCAACCGCACCGGCAATGTAGGCGTCAAGAATGTACTCATCGTTGTTGTGCACCGTAAGGATAATCACCTTTGTGCGCGGCAACTCCTGCATAATTACGCGTGTGGCGTCAATGCCGGCCTTGTCATACTCAAGCTGAATATCCATTAGGATTATGTCAGGTTTGTGTTCTATGGCAAGGTGTACCGCCTCATCGGCGCAATCCGCGGCGGCAACGGTACACATATCTTCTTCACTGTCAATCAGCTCCGCAAACCGCTCTCTAATACTTTTAATGTCATCAACAATCATGCAAGAAATCATATTAAATCTCCTTAATCTATCGGCAAAAGCACTTGAAACTCGGTAGAATTGCCCTTGCTCTCAACATCTACATAGCCCAGGTGAGCCTCGGCAACTGTCTTGACATATGCAAGCCCAAGTCCCCAGTTTGTAAAACTCCGCTTTGTTGAACAAAACGGCTTGAAGATGCTTCCTATAATCTTTTTGTCTATACCTCCGCCGTTATCCTTTATGCTCACACAAACCCAGGGGTTTTCCGTCCAAACGCGCACGCAGAGATTTTTATCGTCCGCACCGTGTTGTTCCAATGCCTCAGCCGCATTCGAAACAAGGTTAAAAAACATCTCCTGCAGACAGTTAAAATCTCCGTAGACATCAATCATATCGTCTTCAAAGAGTTTTGTAACCCGTGCAAACGACAAATCCACCTTGCTCAGCGCAAAATCTATGCATCTGTCTATGCACACCGGTTCAAGGTTCAAACCGATTTTGTCGTTGTATATTTCAAAAAAGTTGCTCGCCTGTTCCGAGAAAATTTTGACGCTGTCACCTATGGAAACAACCGCCTCTCTGCCGATATCGGTGCCGTAGTTATCTATGGCCTTTTTCTGCATAAATTCAAGTGACACCATGACATTTTTATAGCAATGGAACAAATGTCGCATATCTTTGAGCAAAATCTTAAAATTCTTGTTTGCCTTGCGTTTTTTCAAAAATCTCCATTGTTCAAGCAAATGAAACTTGATCGATATGTATGTTACGATTAATAACAGAGCTATTATCAGACTCGGAAGATAGATATAGAGCTTTTCGTTATAAATAAGCGTTATGCTCATGTAGTCGTATACATCAAGATTTGCTGCGAAAAAGCGCAGAGGTGTCATAAGGAGGAGAACATAGAACACGAGTTGCAGCAAAGCCGTAGACACCATAAGTGCGCGTATGTGTTTTTTACGGTAGAGCAGCACAGTGTCGTGATAGAGCATATACATGAGCACATACGGAACTGCCGAGAAAACCAGCATATACGCAGCCCCATACCATTGCGCGGCATTGCGCAGGCTATCCGAACCCGATACTCCCCTGCTTATTGCAATGTATATTCCCTCACGCACATAATTTGAATTGGCAAACAAAAATACGGCAGAAAAGAAAGCAAAAGCGACAGTGAGCCAAACCGCGATTTTGCGTGAGCGGGGATATATGTCGGTAACCGCCACCATAAGACATGAGGCAAGGAAAAGCACACAACCGGCATTAAGCAGCCACTTTATATCATAAAAACCAATGTGGATGTTCCCTATAAGCTGATATATGACAAACTCAAGCTGAAAAAACGACCTGTAAACAGTCATCTTGGAGATGTAGAGCATCAGCGTCATCAGCAGCAGTATGACAGAAGAAAAAGCAAGCACACACGAAACCGTGTATTTATTTTTCAGCTTGGTTACAAGCAGAAAAACCATGAGGACTATTAAAAAAACTATCCCTATAAGCATTTGCCTTCTCCTTTTCATCATATCTGCCGCAAATTCAACTGATACAATTATAATAAATCAAACTCGTCCTGTCAATGTAAATTTACGGTTCCGTGTTGTAATACGGTGCCGGCATAGCCGTGTTGAGCACTGAATTACTTGCCGCTCCGAAAAGCTTTTTCGATTTATCGGACGGCACATCCGATACATAATACATTCTGCCGCCTTTGAGTGAAGCGCCGCTCACCGTCTTGCCTTCCATATCGCTTATGCTTTGACCGAGGGCGCTGAGCTCGGTCGGCAGTGCAAAATCTTCATTGCTCCAGAATGCGATAAACGCCGAATTTTCATCGCCGAATGACACTGCGCGTACACCTGCGAAACGCTTCTCACCGATGTAATCATAGCCGTTTTTAATCTGTTCAAAAAGATTGTATGCCGTCACGGCGCTGAGTTTAGGCTCAATGTCGGGATATGAACGAAAAAGTCCGAACGGTGAGATTTTGCCGCCGTTTTGATTTACAAACACCCGATATTCGTCTCCGCACAAATCCTTGATTTGAAAATTGGTGACATGCTCCGCACCGGCTTTAAGATTCTGCATGAACGACGATGCAAACGCCATAGCCTGGTCTCTCTTGTCCGCCGCAGCTCCGTTTACATAGTAATTGGAGAAATACCCCTCGCTGTTCCACCATCTCTTCGGCAAAAATCCGTGAGACGCCGCAACGGTATTGTTCAGTTTTGAATCCAAATCATACGATCCGTGAAATGCAAGCAGATCGTAATAATTATATATTCCGCCGACACCGAGCAGCTGATTGTAAAAGCTTGTGTAGCTTGCGCTGTTGCCTATACCCCCAAGCGAAACCTCGACTTTCGGATTGACAGACTTTGCACTCGTGTATGCCGTCTTCAGCATAGCGGCAAAATTCTCGACAGAATCTCCCCAGAACGCAGTAGAACCTATGTTCGGTTCGTTCCAAAATTCCAGAATCTCTATCCTGTCTCCGTATCTTCCGATAAACTCCGACACAAAGTCCGACAAATCACTCATATTCTCCGGTGCAAAGTTGTTGTACCTGATGCTGCCGGCTATGGTGTAGTCCGTCAGATTTTTATATTTGTCCGGCACCGCCCACTGAGGAGTGCCGTAGATGTTTGCGGCAACAACCTTCAAACCAGCGTTTTGCACATTTACAAACTGCCTGTCAACCTTTTTCCAGTCATACTTTCCGCGCGCGGTGTGCGCCCCGTTTACGGTAGCGCTGTTGCCCCAGCGTATCCAGTGAATCCTCGCACCGTAGAACCCGATCAAATCGGCAAGCTTGCCGTCATGTTCATCCAGAGCATGGGTAGAGACTAAGAATTTCTTATTTCTCTCATCAAGGGGTTTCGGAGATGATTTAACCACTGCAAAACTCTTGCGCCCAAGCTCGAATCTGCCTGTCGTATCATTATACACTCTGCTGTAATACGAAACAATCGGCGATACGCTGCCGTCACTGCGTTTTCCGAAAAATGCAACCTCATAGCAACCCGGAGATTCCGGCACATAGACCCATCCACCGTTTGCAAAGGCGTATGCCGATACAGTCCGAGAGGCGACCTCGCTGCCGTCGGAATCATACACAATCCCTGTTACGGAATCAAACATACTAACGGTATCAAATGAAGCTGTGTATGACACCGTCTCGCCAAGGGTATACCATGACGCGTATTTGCTGCACTTTATGTCGGACTTAACTCCTTTTGTAATATGCCTTTCTGCGGCAAGGCGCACATTATCAATATATACCCTGCCGCCCGTGTTCTGACTCACTGCCGATGTAAAAATCAGCAGACGGAAACCCGTGTAGCTCTCATCAGAGAGCTGATGCTTTGAGATGCTGCCAGTCACGCGGACCCACTCGCCGTTTTTGACAGCGGTAACATTGTTGGCATTGACCTTGCGTATAAACCCGTTATCGTCCCTCATCATAAAAGCTATGCCGAGGTTGTTGCCCCTGTAGCCGTCCGCAGCATAAGCGTCCAGCGAGACGGTGTAGCCGTCGTTATCCGCAGACAGAGGAATCACCGCATACTGAAATCCTGCAAATGATTTCTCGGCCGCACCGAGATACAGGCTTTGTCCGTGTGATGAATCAAAACTCTCTCTGCCATATACTCCGCTGTTGGACGAGGTTGCCCAGTTGAAAAACTGCCAGTTTTGATTTATGCCCTGCCATGTGAGAGTATCTCCCTCAAAATCATCTTCCGCCGCAATGTCGTCAAACAATTGTTCATACCCTTCGCAATCGTCAATGCTGCCGTAAGCGGCGTATACAAATCCCTGTTCCGTGTCAAATTTCACTGTACAGCCAAGTTTATCTGCAAAGTCGCCGAGCGGCACTTCACTGCCGTTAAACCCATAGTCCGACGGCAGTGCGCCGAATATATCTCCGCCGGTCTCCGGCGAAACATATATGTCGCCGTCCGCATATTGCGGCACATACATCAAATCGGAACTGTCAAAATATTTTATGTCACCGTTTCGGATATACATCGGAGAATCCGCGGCAAATACATAATAATCACTGCCGCTGAGATTGCTGCCGACACAAAATGACTGCCCGTCATAATACAGCGAATAAACTCCGCCGACGACCGCACGCAGACGGAGAGTATATCTCCCTGTTGCCACATAGCCTATGCCGAGACTTGCACCGTGCAAAGCAAACTGTGCCGCCGAGACACTCGTCTTCGCCGCAACGCATCCGTCACGCACCGCCTCGAGCACGACAGATGTCACACCGTCGGCAACGGAGTTTGCCGTTGCCGTAATTGTGTTTCCGCGTTTGGTATAGGTTATGCCGTCAAGTCTGATATCAGACATCCATACGGACGCACTACCCTGTTCAAAATTTTTCTGCGACGGCCTGAGTGCATCGCCGAAAACAAACGCCTTGTACGCCGCGTGCTTGTCATCGGCAGTCATGTATGTCTGCAAAAAGCCGTCATCTGCCGCTGCGGCACTCGAAACGGAAACAAGCCTGCCGTCGCCGGAATATGCCGCAAGCACCATGTGCGCGCAACTCTCCGCATCCCGAGCCTGAGCCGCAACAAGACTGCCGCAGCGATATATCACAGGCGTTCGCTCAGCTGCAGCCAATGCAGCACTCAGGCAAAAATCGTCTATAAAAAAGCTTTGTGTAAATGCAAATGCTATATTTTCAAAAACTATGTCCTGCGCTGCAGTGATGTCGGCACTGATATTGCCGCCGACGGATATACTTATGTTTTTGCTCTCGGAATCGTACGAAACAGCCACTTTGCTGCGGCTGCCGATAAGCACCGTACCCAGATCGGAAGCATCGTCTCCGCATGTCGCATACAGTTTTGCGGCGGTGTCCGATATCGGCTCAAAAACAAGCTTTGCACTGCCGTCAGCATCAAGAAGCGATATATATCCCCCGTCCGCAAGCGACGGAAAGAAGATATCAAACGCATAGGAAAAGCTGCCGACAAACGAGCCGCCCGGGGGCGAGAAAATCTCGCCCGAGGCATCAAACGCTCTGCCGCCGAATGTCGGCACGGATTGCGCCGCAGCTCTTTGAGGAGTGAATTTTTGCATAAAACCGTCATTCTCAAAATCATATCTGGCAATCACCGTGTAGGTGTCGGTTTTATCTCTTTTTTCATTACTTGCGGCGGCAGGTGTTATCAGCATTGCCGCCGCAACAAACAAACTTAGCAATCGTTTCATGTTACCTCCGCATTAATACGGTTTCATCTCATCATACCCGTTCATGACATATACGACCGTACGCACGGCACTGCTCGGTTTGGCGTACGACAGTGAGATTTCCCCGTACTCCGCATCTTTGGAAAAGTCGCTCACATTCGCAGTGTCGTGACCGCTGAAATCTATTCTTCCTGCCGCCATGGCTACCATCTTGTCATTCACATCGTACGACACCATCACTGCAAGCGGTGACTTGTCGGGTGCAGCATCTCCGAACCCCGGTGCGGCATAAACAGAGTTTGCCGCGCCGACAGTTGCACTAACTGCGGTGCCGTCATCGCTGATGACAGGCTCACTCACAATAAAGGCTTCTTTTGTGACCGAGAGATTATCCAAAGATGTGTCCGCATACTTGGGGCATTGTACAGATATCGTAGTTTTCAGCGGCTTGGTTGTTGCCGCGGCATAAGAACATTCATCGCTGACAAAGGCTACCCCGCTTTCGCGGCTTTTAACAACAAAAACATAACTTTGTGTTGAAGCGTCGGCATATATCGAGAATCTGTACCATTTATCCGCATCAAAATCATCCGTTATATGACTTGCTCCGTCCGACGATGTATATGAAACATACCACGAATCGGCGTCATCGTGCCTTACGGGGAGACCGACAACATTTTTGCCGTCGGCATCGAGCAGTGATATTTTGGTTCCGACAGAATCCGCCTTGAATATGTCGGATATGCGGATGTCAAACTCATATGCCGCAGCGCCGAAACAAAGACCGCCGTTGGACTTGCTCTTGTCATTGAAATATATATAACCGGTGTTTGAATTTGATGTCGGCTCCACCCATTTGTCGCTGTAGCCGAAATAGAGATATTTATCCCCAGGCTCACCGCTCACGCTGTCGTACATATTCTCTCCGTCATCACCCGTGCGCGAATCGGTCGTCTTTACCACGCAGTCCTTCATGGCGCACACCTTGGTATAGGTGGAGGGCCAGAGATTCCACTGCGCGGCGGACGCTGCCTTGTCGGTGTAATCAAATGATGACGAATTGAAATCCGTGCTCGTGTTCCACGGAGTGATTATCGGATATGCATATTCCGTTGCCGCAGATGCGCTGACTCCGCACGCCATGCACAGCGAGACGCCTAAAACAATCTTAGTGAATTTATTCATGAAAAATTCTCCGTTTCTGCAAAAATCTTTATTAGTTAGTGCTGCTCGGGTCAAATGTAATCGGCTCGCCGTAAGGCACCAGAGTGCCCATGTCGCTGAGCACATACACCGCCGCAGTATATGCTTCGGACGGTTTTGCGAGCGACAGTTCTATTGTTTTGTTCTCTATTTCCGTTTTAAGAAATGTTTTCATTTCATCAGAAGTTCCGGATTTTGAGTGATCATCGAATACCTCTGTTTTGTAATCCACCGAAATGAGGTTTTTGCTGCTGTCATAGAGCGCAAACACAACTGTCGGAGATACAGTGTCTACCGCACTGCCGAACTGTGTGTTTGAGTCGGCATACACATCGTTGCCGACCGTTACTGTCGCATTCACCTCGGAATTTTCCTCGCTTATGTTTGTGTCACCCACGATATATGTTTCTTTTGTAACCTTTACATTGTCTATAGAGCAATTTCCGTAAAGCGGGCATTGCACGGTGATGCTCGTCTTAAGCAGAGATGATGATGTAAAACTTCCGCCGGCAGCAAATCCGGAGCTTGTTGAATTATCTTTATAGCTTTTTGCGGTATATTTAACGGTTTTATCAGCATAATTTGCGTCTATTGTGATATGATACCATTCGCCGCAGTTTAGTGCAGCCGGCGATTTAGATAACCCTGTAGGCATTCTGAAGTACCATGTCGAACCACTACCGTGGGATATCGGCATTTTAACTATCACATTATTGTCGGCATTGTATATTTGTATGCCATCACAATAACTGTAGTCTTGTTCTGTAAAATCGCTCATCCTTATGTCAAGTTCATATCTGACCGCACCGTAGCAAAGTCCGCCGTTAGCTTTGGATGTTTCATTTACATAGAGTATACCGGGATTGGTAGTTGTGCTGACCTTTGCTGGTTTTGTCCAGCCGTCCGCATAAGAAATATATGCATATTTATTACCCTGTTCACCTGTGACATTATCGTACACTTTATTGCCGTTTGCATCGGTATATCCGTCCCTCGCTACAGCCGTGCAATTTTTTCTGATGAGAATTTTTGAATATGTGGCAAACCAAATATCCGTTTTGTCACCATCAGTATAAGTTGTGTTAAATGTCGAATTATTAAAATCGGTAACCGTCGTCCACGGTTTAATTATCTCTCCGTTCTGCGCCGCTGCCGCAAAAGGAGCGGCAACGGTTGCGCAGGCACAGATTATTGAAAAAAGCTTAAATATTTTCTTCATTTTTTAACATCCCCCCAAAATATTTATTCCGAAATGCCGCCAAGCGGTTTTGACGGCGCATATGACGCAATGTTGTCCAGACTGTCCCAGATGTAAAGGCGCGCACTGTAGTCTCCCTCCGGCTCATCAAGCGAGAGGGTGAGCGGCTTGTACTCTATGTCGCTCTTAAAGAATGCCGCGTCCGCCGCAGTGCCGTCGCACTCGCGCACATGACCGTCAAACACCGTTTCGGCAGTGGTCATGCCGATGAGTTTTTTGTCGGCATCATAAAGAGCGAGTATGGCAAGCGGCGACCTTGTGTCGACCGCCGAGCCGAAGCTTGTGCGCGAATCGGCATAGACATCACAGCCGACCGTTGCGACCGCCTGCACTTTGCCGTCTGCCGTAAATATCGACGACTGCGCCTCATCCGCCGCAAAGGTGTCTTTGGTGACAGTCATGTTGTCCAGCGAACAGCTTGCATAAAGCGGACACTGCACGGTGAGCGACGGTTTAAGCGGTGAATCCGACTCAAAACTTCCCGTCCTTGCGGCAAAACCCTTCTTTGACGAATCCGCATTGTGCGATTTTGCGGTGTAGCGTACTGTTTTTGACTTATAATCAGCATCTATGGTGATTCGGTACCACTCGCCGCAATTAAGCGCATCCGGCGAGGAACTCAGACCCGTGGGTTTGCTGAAATACCATGTTGTGCCGACGCCGTGATATATGGGCATCTTGATTACCGCCTTGTCGTCGGCATTGTATATCTGTATGCCGTTGCAGGCGTTGTAGTCGCCCTTGGTAAGATCGCTCACCCTGATGTCAAGTTCATATCTGACCGCACCGTAACAAATTCCGCCGTTGGGTTTGCTCCTGTCATTAAAATGGAGATAACCCGTGTTTTTGTTGGAGTCCGGTTCACTCCAGTTTTCACCGTAGGCAAAATAGGCATATTTGTCGCCCTTTATGCCCGTCACTCCGTCATACACCGTTTCGCCGTCCGCGCCGACATAACCGTCGCGCACCGCGGCAACGCAGTCTTTCATGACGGCAACCTTGGTATATGTTGACGGCCAGAGATTCCACTGCGTGGCCTCTGCCGCCTTGGCGGTGTAGTCAAAGGTCGCGGAATTAAAGTTGTTTTGCGTCGACCACCCTCTTATTACGCCTGCCGGCGCCGCATAAACATTTGATGACAAAATTAACATAAGGGAGACTGCCGCAGAAAAAACAAATCTTCTCTTGCTCATAGTAAAAGTCCTCTCTTTCTTTTGAAAATCAATTATCATATATCAATGCGCCGTATTGAGACGGTGACTTCGCAGCGCCTATACCGCTGCTCCACTCCAGATAACCTAATCTGCCCGTGCCGTTGTTATTGTTTATAAGCAGCGAGAATCTGATGCAATCCGAATCAATCGGATAGGACATGGGGTAAAGCTCGCTCGTCGGGAAGAATATCTTATAGAGCTTGCCGTGGTCCGTATCGGTCACATTTACATATCTGCCCTCGATATATTCGCCTTTTTTTGTGTAATCCGTGATCAGCTGTTCACCGAAATCAGGTGTTGCCGCCTTGAATACGAATGTGCCTTTTGATGTCTGCGCCGCCGCACACTCAAGACGATTCTCCGCATTGCCGGAATCGAACACATCCAGTGCAAACTGTATGCCATCATAGTTCCAGTAGCTTGCCATGGTGCTGTCGCTCTCGTTGATGCCGAAGGTGCCGTCCGCAACATCCACCATGAGATAAAATCCGTCTTTGGTGAATGACGCAGCAAATTTTGCGCCGAAGTCTTCAGGCTTTTCACCCTGAGACGAAACCCAGTTGAAATCGGTATCTATCCATTTTATATTCGTGTTTGTCACACCGAATGTCTTTTCATCAAACAGCCTGCCGTTCGTCATATATGCCTTGGGTACTTTAAGCTGACTTACGGGAATATGTTTTTTGACCGGAGTTGCCGATGCCGTGTAATACGGAGCGGAATTGTTCGGTGCAAGCACGGAGTCCGGACTGTCCGCAATGCTGCTGAGCGCATCTGCATCCGGTTTGATTATCCAGTAAAGTTTTTCGCCGTCAAGCACACTGTCGGGCGAAACCCTGTGTCCCTCAAAATCGATCATATATGTGTCATCGCCGAAGATTGAGCGTATGTCGTCTCCGAGCCGCCTTGATGCCGTTTCTTTGTTCCAAACCGCCACAATCGGTTCACCGCCGTTTGCAAACCTCACTCCCACATATGACTTGTTGAAAGAATATTCTTTTTCATAGTGAAAATCTGTGCCCATGATGTCGAAGAACACATGGAGCGGATATGCTACAGTGTACGGTTCCGCATGAGTGCCGTAATCCGTGCTCATGCCCCAGTAGTTAAGACTGCCGCCGGCGCCGAACAGAGCGTCCGCATAATCATCTGACACATCTGCCGTCGCCCTGAAATCATAAGTATAGCTTGCGCCGTTCTTTATGTGGTAGAAGTAATTCATGAGCGCCGCAAGAGCGCGCGTCTTTTGATTGCGCTTGCCCGTGACCGCATCCCGGTCGGTATCGAGGGTGACGGAATATGTTTCAGAATTCATCCATGGCTTACGCTCAAACCCTGTCTCACTGTACACATAATTGTATATCTTGTTGGCTTCATTATAATTGCCGTGAACGGAAAATATGTCATAGTAGCTTTCGCTGTTATCATCAATTTGCATAAAATTCTTAATCCACTTTTCGCCGCTTGCCAGGTATCCGGCAAAGGCAATTTTAACATCGGCACCGTTTTTCAGGTTATATTCACTGACACATTCGTGCACGGTTTTGAGCATATTTATAAGCACATCGTCATGCTCATGGTCATACCAGAATGCCGATGCCGCACCGGGTTCGTTCCAGAATTCAATTATATCTGTCTTGTCGCCGTATCGTTCAAGATATGCCGTGAAGAAATCTCTTACATATTCCTGATTCTGTATTCCGTAACCATTGTATTTCATACCGCCGGCGACCATTCCTCCGGTGACTGACTGATATTCCTGCGGCAGTGCCCACTTAGGCGAACCGAAGATATTCACCATGAGAGTCATGCCAGTCTCGCCCATGCCCTGCATAAGATTGTCCGCCTCGGTCCAGTCAAACTGTTCCAAGCCTTTATGTATACCCTTAAACAGCTGGGAATCACCCCATTTCAGGTAATGATAACGCACGGACGAAAAACCGATTGCGTCCGCCATGCGATAACCCGTCGCCGAAGTTGCGTTTATGCCGACAGACGGATTGCGCTCGCTCTGCGGTTTTGTCTCCTTTGCCGCCACAACAAATCTGTGCTCGGTTATGCCGGCATCGTGAACGGCGTTTCCCACAGAAAACCGCTGCAGATTTTCAAATGTACACACCGTGCCGTCACTCTTTGTGCCGACAAACTCTGCGTACATCGCTCCCGTCTGCTCCAAGCCCTGCGGAGTCCAGCTCCATCCGCTCTGAGCAAGCCGCGCGGCAGATATCTGCGAGGAATATATAATGTCGCTGTCCATGTTGTACACATATCCCGTCACGCTGTCAAATCCGTCAAGCACAGCCTTGTCCTCATCGGCAACCGTATATGTCACGGTGTCGCCGAGAACATACCACGACAGGTTGTTCGACGGCAGCAGCGTCAGCGGCGCAGAGCCGTCTGCACAGAGTGCGCGCTCTATCCGCACATCGTCATAGTATATCGTACCCGATGCAAGGTTATCTTCCGATGCATTTTTCGCATGAGTACCCACACCGAATTTTATCTCATTTGTGTTGCTCGATGCCACAAGGTCGCTGCGATATATGTTTCTGTACAAAAACTTAAATGTTATCTCCGTCCACTGCCCGGGAACAGGCTTTTTGTCCGGCGTTGCATAAACATATCGTTTCCACGAACCGTTGCGGTTCATAGACATAAAGGCATACGGCTCGTTTGCGTTGTAGTCCTCCGTCACAAGTACTCTTGCCCTTATGTTGTATTCAAAATGCACCCTTTTTGTCGGGTCATCATCAAGCACAAACGGAAAAACAAACATTGCCATGCTCGTCTGCGGAGAATTAATATATCCGCTAGTGCCGCCGTCATGCGACACTTTGTCCGAATATCCGCCGCTCGTCGCGCTGCCCCAGTATTTGAAGGTGATGCCGCCGTCGGAAAAATCGTTTCTGTAGATTCCGTCATAGAAAAGCGGCCTTGCTCTGAGCAGCAGTGCATTTGCATCATCAGCCGATTCATCGCTCCGACTGCCTATAGCCGTAATTTCATCTGCCGACACTGCATTAAAGCCGAGATTTTCGGCAAAACGCTTTATCGGCACAAGAGTTCTGCTGCCTGTGTAAACAGTGGGCGTCTCAATATATTTTTCCGCACCGTCAACGGTGATTTTGTCCTCACCTATTTTTGATATAAGTGTTTTACCGTTTGCCGTCACCGTTATCTTGTCATTTGATGAATCGTAGGTATATTCGGCATCGAGGATGTCCGCCATGCGGCTGACGCTAACGAGTATGTCGTCGTTTTCAGTGCTCGGCACATACGCCCGGTTAGAGTTGTCGTAATACTGCTTTACTCCGTTTTTATAGTAATACGCTTTGCCGGTGCTCAAAAGCACCTCGAACGACGGTGAATCCGCCGCGGCATACATAGGTACCGAGCTTATCGTTACCGATACGGCAAGCATAGCCGCCGTTATGATTTTGCCGATTTTTTTTATCAACAGAGTGCACCTCCTCATCTTTGATATATATAGGAATATGATGATGAAAAATATGTGTACCTGACTATAATTACATCCGCATCATCGCCGAACTGTCTGTAGCATTTAAGCTTTGACGGCGTATCGGACGGTTCAAGCAATTTGCAGTCAACTGCGGAATCTCTGCCGAGTGAATACATATAGGTGTAGTTGCCGTAGGTGTTCTCGGGCAACATTGAATAGCTGAGTGTATTTGGGTCATCGGTAAAATAGCTCACTACATATCTGCCCGTGTCGGCATCGTACTCAACATCATACACAGTGCCGGTCACATACCTCGACTTTGCGTTCACCGCAGTTCCTATACTCTGACTGCCGTTATACCGCGTTCCTTTTGCCGCGTCCGCTGCATGAAATATCGGCACATCAGTGTTGCGCCAGTTTACGACAGATCCGATTTGAGTTATCCTGTTGCGTGCGTCGAGCGTGACAAGCACCACATCGCCGGGAACATAATCGCCGATATTTGCCTCGTCCGATTGTTTTATCTCATATGTAACCTTATTGCCCTCATACATAAGGGTGTATTTTTTCACGATTTCTTCCCTGTCGTTTATACCTCTGCGCACATTCAGCACCAGCGCCATGTTGTCCGCAAAGCTGTCAGCCGTCGCCGCGGACGAAGCAACCGACGCCACACATTTTTGCGTGTCCGTGCCGAGTGAATACAGTTCGATGTTCATCGTCGCAGCATCGCCGGTATAGTTGGTGGTAAAGTATTCATCCGGGCTTGTTGAATCAAAACCGACACGCAGCGCCGAGTCGTGAATATAAAATCGCTGCGCCACGGAATACATTTTGTAGTTTTCTATCCTCTTTACCATGACCGCTGCATCGTCGAGCGAATATCTGCGCACCAGGCTGTTGTCAGATTCGCCGGGTTCTCGGTGCGGAGTGTCTATGCGGCATATTCTGCCGCTGTCATCTGTCGCATATGCCACAGCGTACGGCGAAAATGTCGTCTTGCCAATGTCGGTCATATATTTCATCATTGCGTCGTCGGTGTCTTTTGCGTCAAGTCCCGACACTCCGTCAACCGTAATTCTGTCCGAGCCGTAATAATCCACATAATCGTCATCATCATTTGTCAGCAGTCTGAAACGGATTGTATTCTCGTCCTTCATTCCGCTGCCGCGGCTGTATGTTATGAGATACCCTATCTTATCCTCCGGCGCATTGTAATCAATGGCACCCACATTGCCGTATACATTGATATACGCTGTGTATACCGTGCCGACCTTAAACACAAAACCTGCCTTCACGGCGCCCGTCACCTTGTATTCATTTCCGTCGATGCCTATGTGGTGCAAACCGCCCTTTTCCTCATCGGAAGTAAGTTTGCCGCTCACCTTGCGTGCGGAAGAAAAAATACTGACAATACTGCCGTCAAGGCTTGCGCGATAAGTTATCAGCGTGCCCGATTTTATGTCGGTAAGTTTCCCCTCGCTTCCGTCTGCCGCAGTTACGGATATATAACCGTGTGCGTCTGTGTTCACAGAAAGTTTTTTGCCGTCAATCAGGCTGTCATAGAATGATACGACACCGTTGTCATTATCAACTGCGCCGACAAGCAGATTTTCGCGGCTGTCTATAACAACAGCGTCATATCTGCTGCCAGTGCCTATAAGTGTGACACTGCCTTCTTTTATGTTAAACAAACTGCGATCATACGAACTGCCCGAGATTTCCTGACCGTTGTATATAATCACGCCGGAGCGGATATCGGCACTGCGTGTTCTGCCGCTCTCCGTCTCATATTTAAGCACACCGCCGTTTGCGGATATCACCCTGTCGGCATCTATAAAGGTGCTTGAGTCATCATCGGCATATGCGCAAATCAGTCTGCGGAATTCTCCGTCCTGACGGTAAATGCCCTCGACGGTTCTTCCGATAAGACAGATAAGCGACGCATCCTCATAATGATATACCGCCGTGTCCACGATGATGGTGTCCGCAGCGCTCCGCGTGCCTGTAACGGACGAAACGGGAGTGGAATTTATTCTGCCGCGCACGGTGTACAAATCCAAGAAGTACCCCGGGGCGGATATGCCCGGTCTGGTTTCATAGCCGTAACCGCCGCTGCCGTATGACACTCTCTCCATGTAGTCCACATCAAACACATTGTACAAAAGGCGGACAAAATCATTCATCGAAACATAGTCCGAACTTTTCACACCGGCGGCAAGTTTCGAATATGCCTTGGTAGAGCGATAATTATTCTTTGCCCTTGCAACAGGTCCGTAACCGCACGCATTGGTGAGCACTTCTATCGCAAATTGAAAATCCAATGTCTTTTCGGGTGCGAGATTCTGCGAACCGTTTATCAGCTCCGTTGCGTATGCAAACCTTATCACATTGAGCTGTTCGTAACCGGGCACAATGTCAGTGTATGGCAAAGAGGTTTCATATGGGAACTGAGGATTATATCCTGTCATGTTTGCCGCGGCATTTATGATGTCTATCCTTTTCATCCTAACATCATCCCACGCCGAATCCGTATCATAATAGTCTATGATTCCGCTTTTGGCAAGGAGGGTATATTCCATAACAAGATTTTCACTGCCTTTGCCGTTTGAAGCGGCATTTGCCGCACCGCATGGAAACACCATACAAAATGTCAGAACGACAGAAATCACCGACGCAAAAATTTTTCGTTTCATTCATATACCCCCTTTCAATTTATAATTCCGGCAGACGAGAAGAATCTAAGAATAATCACCGCAGCCTCGGCGCGCGTCAAAGTGCCGTGCGGTCGGAAATCTCCGTCGTCATAACCGTTTATGATACCCATAGAAAAGAGCTTAGTCACAGCGTCCGAAGCGTAGTCCGACACGCTCTCGATATCATTCGGCAAATCATTTGTCGCAGAATTTATCCTGTATCCCCGGGCAACATATATGCGATGCATTATCACGGCAGTGTCCTGCCTGGTTATATTCTGCCCCGTTCCGAAAGCTTTGAGCGAAACTCCGCTGATAAATCCGCTTCTCACTGCCGCCGCAACCGACGGCGCGAACCAATCGTCGGCGGACACATCGTCAAAACTGCTCTCGTACTCCACGCCGGTCAGTCCAATTGATGTCGTGATAAGCTTCACAAACTCCTCTCTCGTTACCGCATCGGACGGTGCAAAAATTCCTTCTGCCTTGCCGCTGACTATTCCACACTCGGCAAGTTTCTCCACAGCTGACTTCGCCCATGCAAAGTCGTCCATATCGCCAAAAACCGTCTCTGAATGTTGTGAATTCTCATCATCGCCTTTCGGCGGCTGATAAACATCTTCCGCAGACGGCACAACACTGACGGACGAACCGCGTCCGCCCCCTCCTCCGCCACCGCCGGACGGTGATGAGGAAGATGTGGCGCTGTGCTCGGCATTGTATTTTTCGTCGACCAGCGCCGCAAAATTACGGGCAAAGCCGTCCAGAGATTCTGAACTGTGAACCGACGAAAACGCAGACAACAACACAGAGTTTTTATCATTCAGTCCACGGTATTTTTCAAGTGTTGCGGAGAATATACCCCACTGTTCGCCGTCATCCGCTATCGACTGCATCATGGCAAAGTTATCAAATGTATCTGTGTATGCACAGAGCACTCTGTACCTGAAATCATCAAGCTGCGCCGCACCAAACGGTTTTCCGACAAACTCGGCCATTATCGTGTCTCGGACATCCGACGGAATTTTTGTGAAATACACATCTGTACAAACCGAGTCAAAGCTGCCCTTTGCGGCATTTCTGCAAGCACGGATATAATCATTTATCTCATCCGCCGTGCACGATTCAAACACCCTTGTTTCAATGTTCAACCCACTCAACAATTCGTTAAACCGGTTTTCCGAATCAACCTCTCCTTGTTGTATCAGATACCGCGCTATCTCAAGTTTCTGAGCATCGTTAAGAATGGAATATCCTATATCGTTTATCGGTATGAATTGCAGATTATCTTCAAGGAATGTCATAACAGCGTCCTCGCCGCCGACAAGTGCGTCGTTGTACTCAAAATACAGTTTGCTTTCAAAATCGAACGAAGTGTATATGTTGTCATAATAGGGACTGACAAAACAAAGTGTGTATCTTCCGCTCTTTGACGGCAGTCGGAACTTTGCTGACACGCTGCCGTCGGATTCAATTTCTGCCGCGCCTATGTATACTGCCGCATTGTTTATCCGGTCCTCGCCGACAGACGATATATCGGTTATATCCTTATCACTTTTGAGACAAATTACGCCTGCATGACTGCTGAGTTTTTGCAGATTCTCTCTGAGCGAATCCGTCAGAGCGCCCGGCATCTCATAAGAGGATACATCGAACACTTCGCTTGCAGACACATCCCCCCTGTCGCTCACCGAGACATCCGCAAACACAGCAAGCGGAGAAGCGCCAACGCACACCGCCGCTGCGACGGATAATATTTTCATTAAATTCATCGTCTACATCCTTTCCTGAGATTATCCCTTCACCGCACCGCTGGCGATGCCCTTTACAAAGTATTTGTTTCCAAACGAATATGCAATAAGCACAGGTATAAGTGCTACCGTGGTGCCGGCAAGCATAAGATTCCAGCTTGATGCCGATTCACCCGAGGTCTTAAGTGCCAGCACTCCCACAATAAGAGTGCGTTGCTCCGGTCTGGTCAGCGTAAAAAGTGTTGGCATAAGATATTCATTCCACGACCCCTGAAAAGCCAGTATGCCAATCGTGGCAATAATCGGCTTGAGCATAGGGAAAATGATATATAAAAAGGTCTGAAAAAAGCCGCAACCGTCTATTTCGGCAGATTCGTCAAGAGCCTTTGGAATAGACGAAACAAAACCTTTTACAAGATATATCTGAATGATATTTATGCCGAAAATCTTCATAACCACAAGTCCGTTCAGCGACGATGACAAATGAATGATATTGAGCACATCAAACAGCGGATAAATTGTTATCGAACCGATGTTTATAAACATCAGCGCCGAAAACATTATAAAAAGTGTCTTTTTGCCGCGAAATTCGCCGCGTTCAAACACATATCCGCCCATAGACGCGAGAAGTATCACCACTGTGACGCACACCACAGTGTAATATGTACTGTTGAGGAACATTCTCGGTATATTGAAGTCGCCCGAACCGAGAGCGGTTTTGTAGTTATCGATAGTCGGCTGAATGGGGAACAATGCCTCGGGGTGAGCCATTATCTCCGCATTGGTCTTAAACGATGCTGCGATGACATATATTATCGGAAACAGAGAGATAAGTGCCACCGTTACAAGGATTATGTACATAACGGTTCCGGAAATTATTCTGCTTGTTTTTGAACTTTTCATTATCTCCCCTCCTTAATACAAATTTTGCAGCTTGTTGCTGAATTTACTGTAGAACACGGCTATTGTACCCATGATGATTGAAGTGATAACCGACATCGCGCAGCCGTAGCCTATGTTCACCGTGCCTGTGGCAAAACCGGGCACAAACTGGCTCACCTGGTAGCTCATCACCGTGTAGGTGGAACCGGCAGGAGCGCCTCCTGTCAGCGTAAGCACAATTTCATTTGTCTGCAAAGTACCGTTGATTGACAAAAGTAATATAATCTGCAGCACCGGCGCAATCATAGGCAAAGTAATGCTGAAAAATTTGCGCAGAGCGCCGGCACCGTCTATCTCTGCTGCCTCGTACAGCTCATCCGGCACATTTGACAGTGCCGCTATGAAGTACAGTACATTTATGCCGAATGTGGACCACACACCGGCAATGACAAGCACACTGAGCGATGAAAACGGCTGTGAAAACCACGATATCTCCTTAGTGATAATTCCAAGTTTTATGAGCCATGCATTAATAAAGCCAAAATAATCGAAAAGGCTCGAAAAGATGAGTCCGACTATGGCAACACTTATTATGTGCGGCAGATAGTAAACCGCTCGGAATATGCCTTTTCCCTTGATGTTTTTTGAAAGGAACACCGCCAGTACCAGTGCAAGTATAAGCTCAATCGGCATTTTATATACAGCGAACTTAAGCGTTGTCAGCCAGGTGTGCCAGTAGCTTGTATCCTCGGTCAGCACTCTGATGAAATTTGCAAGCCCGACAAAGCGGGTGTTCTGAGGGATTCTGTCATAATAGAAGAATCCCTTGTGCACCGCCCAAAGTATTGGGTAAAGTGAAAAAACGAAAAATCCTATAATCTGCGGCGACAGCATAAGATATGCCGTGCGCGCTCTTTGTCTTTTCCTTGATTGAACTATGTTTTGTTTTTTCAAAATAAATCAGCCTTTCTATCTTTTCGGATTAAAACTGTCTTTTATAAACAGTGACATATCGTAATCAGGATGGAGTGACGCATATTTTTTGAGTCCCTCGTTGTACACCTTGTTTGCTTCGGATATTGCGTCATCAATGCTCATTTCTCCCGTCCACACTTTGTTGATAAAGTTTGTCTTAATGTCGGACTGTCCGTCGGTATCTACACTCGGCACCTGGATAAGATCTGTGGAAATTGCAAGCAAATCCCCGAATTCTTTCCAGCCTTTTTTTGCGTCGTCACCCGGTTCAATTCCCTTTATTATCTCATAGTCATAAGGAATGGACACTCCGGCTTTGTACATATCCACTGCATGTTCGTCACTTACGAGCCATTTGTACACCGTCATGATTTTTTCCGCATCTTTGGTTTCCGCAGATTTTTTATTTATACACGGAGACCAGCTCGGCTGAGTCGGCTGCATATACTTCACATCTTTTGAATATGTCGGTATCGGTGCAACTCCCCAATCGCATTTTGCCGGAAATTGATCATTAAGCACGCCGACATCCCATGAATAGCCGACCTTCATGCCTATATTGCCTTCGGCAAATCTCGCTCTCGCCGGGTCATTATCAAGTCCCTCTGCGCCGGGATAATACGATTCGTCCGCCTTTATCTGCATCAGAGCCTCAAGCAACGGCTTGTAGCCGGAATAATCAAAACTACCATCCACCGGATTGTAGCCGGAGTAACCGACAGACGATGTCACAAATCTAACCACATCATAATCAAACCATGCCGACCACTTCATTGGCAATACTATGCCATACTCGCGGCTACCCTCGTTTGTGAGTTTCTTTGCGTCTGCGACAAGTTCATCCACAGTCTCCGGCGGTTTTGCCTCACCGTTTTCGTCCACTATGCCTGCCTTCTTGAACATATCCTTGTTGTATATCAGTCCCATTGTTGTAACCGTAGTCGGCAGACGGTATGTTTTGCCGTTGTATGTGTGCCAGTTCGGCGAAAGTCTTCCGTCATATTTAGCTATAAGTTCCTTTCCTCCGGGCAAATCATCCAGTGCGGCTATGTAATCATTTTGCACGCCTTTGTCAAGCGCCACTCCGAACAAATCGGGAGCCTGACCCGTGGAGAGTGCCACCTCGACCTGTTTTGCCAAATCGTTTTCCTTTATGATATATTCAAATCTTATGCCCTGCTCTTTTCCGACCGTTTGGTTAAAATCATTCACCAGACCTTCCATAACACGCTTGCTGTGCGAATCAGCCGTCCACATGGTGACCGTGGTCACATCAGAATCTCCTCCTGTTTTCTCGGAACAACCGCTGCACACTCCGATTACCAGCGTTGCCGCCAGTGCGACAGATAACAATTTTTTTGCTTTCATATCAATTCTCCTTTATTCACCTTTTTTAACGATAATATTTTTGCCGCCGAATTTTACATAAACATCCGTATTTGTCGGATTATGAAGCACACCGTCCTCACAATAAATCTGCCGTGCAGCGGTCACATAATCATAAAACTGACCGGCACCGGATTTCCATACATCACTGCGCGCACCGAGTTTTTTGCAAAAGCTCTCTATGTACTCCCAGGTAACCGCATTTTTTTCGGAGTCAAATTCATATGAATGTCCCCAGACATACATAAGTTTAAGCGAATCACTGCTTGACAGAAAATCGTTTATCAATTTGTTCTCACTGTCGGCAGCAAGCATATTCTGAGTACAAGTCGCCTCCCAGTTGTACCAGTCCTTGGGGATGTCGAACTTTCCGGTGGTACTGACCGGACGCGCCCACTTGTAATTGTCTTTTATTGACGGCATAAGCTCCGATTTTCTCGGTTCGTCCGGTACGCCGTACGGCCACACAAAACCTGTGCAATCGCATCCGAGAGATTCCACCCTCACTTTGGCTGCGGCTATCTCCGCAATGCAGTCTTCAGAACTTGCGACCGACTGCGACAGCGCTGCTGCAGTTTTTTCGTTAATTCCCATATACATTGACGAGTGTGCCTGAATTTCATGACCGGCGTAACGAGTTTTATACTCACTCGCCGACTTGTAGACATTGAATGTTCCCTTGATTCCGTTATCGTTGAAAATCTTCACAAGTCTTTCATCCGATGTGTTGCCGTCGTCATAGCTCATGACAAGAGCTTTTTTTATAAATCCCGGGTACAAAATTTCATAATCCGCACTGTCCTCGGAATAAACCGCCGCAGTGATCTTCTCGCCGGACTTAACGATGCGCTGCACACCGTTCACTTTTACATACAAATCAATCGCACTCGGATTGTACACATATCTGTCGTTTATTTCAAGCCGCCTTGACGCCTCGGTGTAATCGTAGATTTGTATATTGGTCGCTTTCCATATGTTGTGCTTTGCGATTTCTGCCGCAAAGTCTTTTATCGCGTTCCAGCCGCCGTCGATCTGAGTCCATTCACTGCCGATAGGCGCATTAAATTCAAATGAATGTCCCCACATCGAAAAAAGCTTGAGTCCGGGTGAATCATCACCGATGAACGCTGACAGATACTCAAACATTTTGTCATGCTTGCAGGTCGGTGACCAGTTGTACCAGTCCGTCGGCAAATCAAAACTGCCGCTTGACGACACATTTCTTGCATAGGAATAAGTATCTTTCACCGCAGTAAGCAATTGCTCATAATCATCCCGTTCAACCGGCGGTCTGTACGGCCATGCAAAACCCTTGCAGCTGCCGCTGCCGAATATTCCGTCAACCAGATCTTTGCCGCCTCTTATGGCTGCCACACACTCATCTGTCGTCGCTCCGCCGGACTCAGTCATATTGAGATGCCCTTTAGAGTGGCTCGCAACCTCATGCCCGTCATAAACCGAGGAATCGGCAACCGTATTGTAAATATTAAAAGTCCCTTTTAATCCGTATTCATTGAATATCCGTATAAGTTCTTTGTCGGATGCGGCACCGTCATCATAGCTCAGCGTCAGCGCCTTGTTCGTGAAACCCGGAAAAAGCACCTCACACTGCGAAATTCTGCCAACATCAAATTTGCGATTTTGCACAACGGGCTTTAGCGAGCCGTTTTTCCATGCAAAAATGCAAAACGCCGCCGTGCCGTTCGGATAAGAAAGATGCTCGGTGGAATTTTCAATAAGTTCGAGAGAAATCAGCTTGCCGCCGATGTCGTAAAAAGCGGCAACGCAGAAAGGATCACTCACCGATGCGCTAAGTTCAACAGCGTCATCACTCTGTGTAAAGGCAATGTTTTCAATGTCACCGTTTCTTTTTGCAAAAACATAACTTATACCGTCCGATATATCCTCATTACCGCTTTTCATGGTGATGACGCAATCCTCAATTTTCATATCTTCCCCAAGCGAAAATTCGAATTCGTATGCACCGTTTTCATCTGCCTCAGTCTGCGCAACGGCGACAACGGTTTTCTCGCTTGCCTGCAAACCCGCCCTGCGCACAAGCATGGTGACGGCGCTGTTTGCTTCCGTTGTTCCTTTCACCGTAATTCGGTTGTTTTCATCATAGCCTGTAATCTGAGCTGCCGATGCACACACAGTAAGCACAATCATGCTCAGAATCAAACAGAAAATTTTTTTCAAGCTGCACTCCCCCAATCATTTGTTATGGTTTCATTATATCATTGACGGATAGTTATGAAAAGGGGGATATTTACTCCCCCAAACCTCGCAGCCGCAATTATTCAGAAGTGTATTTGACCTAAATATTGAAGTCAAATCTGAAATGGTACGGTGCACATTCAGAATGTAGAATGATATATGCTTTAGACAGCATACTTATAGCACAAAATAACCTGAAGAATGTTGCAAAAAGAACAATAAAAAATAATCAGTATGGACATGGAACTGCAAAGGCTATCCGTATACTGATTAAAGATAAAAAACGAGTGTCATACAAAACATTTCAAGTTCTGTAAGAACACTCGCTATGGTCGGAGTGACAAGACTTGAACTTGCGGCCCCTAGACCCCCAGTCTAGTGCGCTACCAACTGCGCCACACCCCGAAACATATTAAATTTTTGAACACCGAGACAGGACTTTGGCGTCCCCGGCGCGATTCGAACGCGCGGCCTTTCGCTTAGGAGGCGAACGCTCTATCCTGCTGAGCTACGGAGACAGACATCACTGAACTCAACTTCTATATAATACCTCATTTTTGCGGTTTTGTCAATACCAAAATCAAAACTTTTTTATGTTTTTTCAACTTTTCTGTCCAATTTTCAATGCCGGACGGCATATTCCTCATCAGCCGTCGGCGCATTGAACCAAGTATTGACTTTGCCAAAAGGAATTGTACCGCGGTCAAACGACAGTATGTGCGACCCTGCGAAGAAAAACTCGCCATTCACATTCGTGTCCACAACCGCAATTACCCTTTTGTAGTCCGAGAGTTTGATCTTAAATGTGTATGTCACATCAACCACTCTGCCCCGCAGGCCCTCAAGCTTGCCGTCTACATAAACAATATCACCCTTATGCAAGTCAAACAAATCATTGTAATACGATAAAGTCATGCCGCGCTCGGGGAAATATATCCTCGCTACAGACTTTCGTGGCGCAGTTTCGCACGCCGCCGTGTTTTCGTTAATCACCTCGTTGTGTTCATCGCTTTCTTCCAATGCCGTAAAACCGATAGGAAACTTTTTCATTATCAATACACCTCAACCTGAATATTTTATTTACTGTAATCATTATATCAAATTGTGTGTACAATAAAACGGACAATATTATTTTATTCCGTTCATGATATTCAGCAAAGCCTGATAGCCGTCAACTTGACCGTATCGCACATCATCGGTTGATATCTCATTAAACAGCTTTTTGGCACATTTAATTTTTGCTTTTTCAATGTCTCTGAATTGCAAGCTCATATTCTATTTTCTCAAAAATATATAAGTCTTGGATTTTTGCATATCAAAAAACGAGGACCGTTGCCGCCGCAACAGTCCTTGTTTTTAAGTGCAAACATTAAATTATTTCATAACTCCGAGTCCGCTCTGGCTTATTATCTCCTTGCCGAAATCACCCTTCATCAAGTCGATAAATTTATCCACCTTCTCGTTCTCCTCATCTCTCACAACCGCATAATAATTGGTTGTGTAAGGATACTTGCCCTCGCCTATTGTGTCGTCCGACGGTGCAATTCCGTCCACGCTCATCATCTTAAGGTTTGTCGGCCCGAGAAGCATCTGCGCCATGTTGAAATAATAATACAGACTGTAGCCCATAGCTATGCTGTCAGTGTGCTCCGAGTTATAGTCGTCTACATCGGTGAGAATGCTCGCCATGGCATACGATATGTTCTCTTTGCTGATATTCTCATTAATGCTCTTGCCGTCTAAGATGAATTTCTCCATCTGTGCATGGCTGCCGCTGTCGTTATTTCTGCAATACGCTACAAGCTCCTTGTCGTCTCCGCCGAGTTCTTTCCAGTTCTTGATGGCATCGTTCACATAGATGTCTCTCGCCTGATCTGTGGTTATATTATCTGCCTTGTTGTTCTTATCTGTAAAGAACACAAGCGCCTCGTTTGCAATCGGCACAAACTTCAGCTTTACGCCTTTCTCCTCGGCGTACTTGGTAATGTCCTCGCTCGGATCGGGCACAAATATCATCTCAACCTCGCCGTCAATCAATCGTTTGTACGAATTAGCCGTCTTAGAGTGAACCTTCGGCATAGTGTCAAGATTATGGCTATTTAAGTAATATGCATTGTATATATTCCATGTTATCTCATAAGTGGATGTGGATCCGTCCAGCACAGGTATCTCCTCGCTCGGGGCGTCCGCTTTCTTTATAGCCGGCGCATTGTCTTCTATAAAATCACGAATGAAATAATACATGAAATCCGCACATTCGCGCCTCGTTACAGTATTCTGCGGATTTAGCATGTATGTGTCATATGACGAATCAAGCAGATTTTCGGTGTTTTCGTAATCATAAATCAGCACAAATTCGCTTTTGCGCAGTTTGATATAAGCCTCGCGTGCAAAATCCGTTACCTTGTCAAAATCCTTGTACAAAGTCTCCGGGTCAACATTTGCGTTATCTGTGAACTCATATTTCATATAAGTAAGCATTCTGTAGGTCATCGCCATAAACTGTTCACGGGTAACCTTGTCATCAGGATTGAATTTTTCATCCGCAACAAAAACTCCGATCTTGTGCAATGCCATTACAACGCCCTTGTACCAACTGTCGTCCGCCACATCGGCATATATGGATTTGTCATCGGTATTTTCCACGCTGAAAAGCCGCGCAAACACTGCTGCCATCTCCGCGCGAGTGAGCGCCCGGTCGGGCGAGAATGTTCCGTCGCCGTTGCCGGTCATAACTCCTCTTGCAGACATCTCATTTATGCCAAACTCATATTCCTCCACATCACTGAATGTGACGGGTGTCACCATCTCTGCGGCAATTGCGTCGGAACCGGGTGCATAGGCATACATATATCCGCTGTAGTCCCGGTCTGAGAGCGGTATCAGTCTGCCGGTGTCCCTGTCAGCCGCCACATAAGTGTCATTATACTGCACTGCATTGTCACTGAAGCCGATATACTTAATTCCATCAATCGGCGATGCAAAAGCGCTTGTTGCCGTAACGGCAATCGCAGTGAGTGTGCACAAAAGTTTTTTCATAAAAATTCCCTCCCGTATATGTTATTGTTACTTCAAAGATAACATATACAGGAAGGATTGTCAACAAATTAATTATTAAAATTTTATTAAATTAAGTTTCCATTATAACCGGCAAAATCATAGGCTTGCGCTTGGTGTCTCTGTACAGCTCGTCGGAGACCTTGGACTTAAGCTTGGTTTTAATGGTAGTCCAGTCGCGTATCTTGCCTTTTTCGCACTCGTCAAGGCAATCCTTGCAGATGATGCGTATTGTCTCCATGAGGTTCTCCGCCTCGCGCACATAGACAAATCCGCGCGATATAACATCGGGGCCGGCAACCACAGAACCCGTTGCTCCGTCTATGGTTACAACAATAACGATAAGTCCGTCCTCTGCAAGATGCCGTCTGTCGCGCAGCACGATGTTACCCACATCGCCCACTCCGAGACCGTCCACAAGCACTCTGCCTGATGGCACAGTCTCTGTCGCCCTTGCCGAAGAATTGTTTATCTCGAGCACTCTGCCTATTTCCATGATGAATATGCGCTTGTCGCTTATTCCCATCATTCTGCCGAGGTCGGCATTAGCCTTGAGGTGTCTGAATTCACCGTGTACCGGCATAAAATACTTCGGCTTGGTGAGTGCGAGGATCATCTTGAGTTCTTCCTGGCATGCATGACCCGACACATGGACTTCTGCCGTGGTGTGGTCGTTGATGACATCCGCACCTTTTTTGAAAAGTTCGTTCACCACATTAGACACAAGTTTCTCATTGCCCGGAATCGGATTAGCAGACACGATCACAGTGTCGCCTTTTTTTATCTCAACCTTTCTGTGGTCGGAATATGCCATTCGGTAGAGCGCACTCATCGGCTCGCCCTGACTGCCCGTCGTGATTATGACAAGGTTTTCGTCCGGGTATTTCTTTATGTCGTCTATGTCGATTATAGTACCTTTTGGTACCTTCATGTAGCCGAGCTGAATTGCTACATCCACAAGGTTTACCATGCTTCTGCCGGACACAGCCACCCTGCGGTTATTGTTTCGCGCAGCGTTGATGATCTGCTGAACCCTGTGTACATTCGATGCAAAGGTCGCCACAATTATGCGGTCCTTCGTCGCCTTGAACACCGATTCAAAGGTAGAACCGACAGTTCTTTCCGATTTTGTGAATCCTGTGCGCTCCGCATTGGTGCTGTCACTCATGAGCAGCAGCACGCCCTTTTTGCCAAGCTCGCCAAATCTCGTAAGGTCAATCATTTCTCCGTCAATCGGCGTCGTATCGATCTTGAAGTCGCCTGTGTGCACAACCACACCGAGCGGTGTGTGAATTGCTATTGCAACGGCGTCTGCTATGGAGTGATTTGACCTGATGAATTCAACCTTAAACGGTCCGAGGTTGATAGTGTCGCCCGGTTTTACTCTGTTAAGAGTAGAGCCGGAGAGCAGATTATGCTCTTTAAGCTTATTTGCCACCAAACCGAGCGTAAGGTTGGTGCCGTACACCGGCACATTTATCTCGCGCAGAAAATACGGCAGTGCTCCGATATGGTCCTCATGACCGTGAGTAAGCACAACCGCCCTCACCTTTTCGATGTTTTTTGTGAGATAAGAAAAATCGGGTATGACGGTGTCTATGCCCAAAAGTTCTTCATCCGGAAAAGCAAGTCCGCAGTCAAGAACGATTATGTCATTGCCGTATTCGAACACAGTCATGTTTTTGCCTATCTCATCAAGACCTCCGAGAGGTATTACTTTTAATTTTGATTTTTTTGCCACAATATTCCTCCTTAAAAATTTGAACACAAAAACAAACCCATAAATTCAGGGCTTTTTTCTCAAAGTATCAAACTAATCCGCTCAAATCAGTTATACATTGACACACACCTTCCGTGTGCATGAACGACGGTTTGCCAAAAACGGTCGGCAGACCGAAACATTCGAAAAACTTACTTCACTTCCGCACAGAATGCAATGCCGATATAGATTTAGACGCCCGATCACACGGCATATGCAATGCAGAATTTTATATATTAGACCGCAATTTTTTGCGGTTAAATATCCAATCTAATATTATTATATCAAAAACAAACGATAAAATAAAGTGTTTTTTATTAATTTTATTATTTTTTACGCAACTTTTTTACACAAGCTTTGAAATATCAAAAAATGTTATCACAAGCATAAATCCTATAAGCAACACAAAACCAAGTGCATGCACCATCGCCTCTTTGTCGGGCGGAACGGGTTTTCGCCTAATCATCTCTATAAGGACAAAGAGTATTCTTCCTCCGTCAAGCGCCGGCAGCGGCAACAGGTTCACCACACCGAGATTAAGTGAGATGAGCGCCGCAAGGTTGATAAGCGACAAAATACCGTTCCTCGCCGCATTGCCTATCTCTCCCACTATTCCCACAGGGCCCGATATGTCCGATGCAGGCACGCTTCCCTTTATCAAATCGACAAAGGAAAACAGCACAACTTTTATCACAAACAGAGACTGATACCAGGTGTATTTGATCACGCCGAAGAATGTCTTGTCCTCGGGCATAGGCTTAAACCCCAGGAGATATCTGCCGTTTTCATCGGAATACTTGGGCGCCGTCACAACGCCGAACTCCACTCCGTCACGCCTGAAGATAATCTCTGCGCTGTTATTGGAGTTTTTGTACATAAAATATGTTATGTCGTTGTAAGTGCGCACCTTTGTTGAATAAGAATCTCCGTGCATAGCGATTATCTCATCGCCAACCTGTATGCCGGCGTCGGCAAAAGCAGAATTTTCAAGCACAGTTCCCACTTTATTTGTGGCGAATGATGCTGCACAGGACATAATTATCGCAAAGAGCAAAAATCCGAGCACAAAATTCATGAAAGCACCTGCAGCAAGCACAATCAGCCTTGCGTACCGCGGTTTGTTGCAAAAAGCATTAGTATCCTCGGATTCTCCGTCCTCGCCCTCAAGCTTGACATAACCGCCGAGCGGCAGAGCACGCAGAGTATAGTCGGTGCCGCCGCGCCTGAAACCGCCGAGACGCGGTCCCATGCCGACGGAAAACTCATTTACAGTCACACCGAAAAGTTTTGCCGTGACAAAATGCCCCAATTCATGTATAAAGATGATAACGCAAAAAACGATAATCGCACTTACAGCAGTCAGCATAATTCCTCACTTTCCGCAAGCGGCTGCGTATTCACGCGCCGCCGCGTCATACTCAACAATTTTTTCCACGGTCGGTTCGCCGTCCGAACGCACTCCGTCCATAGTTTTCGCAACAATCTCGCAAATATCACAAAAACCAATTTTGTCGTGCAAAAACATATCCACCGCAACTTCGTTTGCGGCATTCATGACGGTCGGCAACAATCCGCCGCGCCTTGCTGCGTCGAGCGCAAGTGCCAGACAGCCGAATGTGTCCGTGTCCGGCTTTTCAAAGGTGAGTGCACCGCAAGAGAACAAGTCAAGTTCATCCGTCACTGCCGCTGCTCTCTCGGGATAGTTTATCGCATAGCTGATTGGCAACTTCATGTCGGGCACACCAAGCTGTGCAATAACGGAGTTGTCGCAAAATTGCACGGCAGAGTGAACAATGCTCTGCCTGTGTACAAGCACCTCTATGTCGTCAGAGTCCACACCGAAAAGCCACTTTGCCTCTATTACCTCAAGTCCTTTGTTCATCATTGTGGCGCTGTCTATGGTTATCTTGCTGCCCATTGACCAGTTGGGATGCTTGAGCGCATCTTCACGGCGTACCTTTGCAAGTTCGTCCTTGGTTTTGCCGAAGAATGGCCCGCCGGACGCAGTGAGAAGAATTTTTTTGATTTTTTTGTAGTCATTGCCCCTCAGACACTGAAAAATTGCGCTATGTTCACTGTCCACGGGAAGTATGTCCGCCCGGTATTCCTTTGCGAGCGGAATTATTATCTGTCCGGCCGTGACAAGGGTTTCCTTGTTAGCAAGCAGGATTTTTTTGCCCTTTTTGACAGCCGCAACCGTCGGCAAAAGACCCACATTACCGACTACCGATGTCAGCAGCATATCGGTTTTTTCGTACTCCGCAATCTCCACAAGTCCTTCCACTCCGCACAAGATGCAAACAGGAAATCCGTCAAGCTCTGCTTTCAGCTCGGCATAATGCTCCGAGCCAATGCACACAATATCAGGTTTGTATTTTTTTGCCTGCTCGGCAAGCAGTCTTACATTGCTGTTTGCCGAAAGAGCAACTATGTTTATATCGTCAAAACAATCCGCCACCTCTAAGGTCTGTCTGCCTATAGAGCCGGTGGAACCGAGTATGGACAAGTTTTTCATAAAATCCTCCGTCAGCCGAATATGCCGAATCCGGTCAAGAAATAATAAACAACGGGTGCAATGTATATCACCGAGTCAAATCTGTCGAGCACACCGCCGTGACCCGGCATAATGCTGCCGAAATCCTTTGCTCCGTGCTCCCTCTTGATGCATGATGCCGCAAGATCGCCGACTTGAGACGCACATGAGCAGACAAACGCCAGCACAGCGCCCATAAGGAACTTAGGATACGCACCAAAGCAATATTTACACACAACCATGTAAACCATCATGGAAACTACCGCTCCGGCAACGCCGCCCAGTGCACCTTCGACGGTTTTCTTGGGGCTAACCCCGGGTATGAGTTTGGTCTTGCCGAAGAACACACCCGTGAAATACGCAAATGTATCCGTAAGCCATGCTATGATAAAAGGTATCCAAATATACATCCTACCGTTCGGCAACGCACTGATAAGATATATGCACGACAAAAACAGAGTAATGTAGTTGGTACCTAAAAATGCTGTTGCAGCATCACCAAATGTCAGCTTCTTGTGATTAAGCACCATAACAAGCAGGAGCAACACGGTATACATAAACATAATCGGCGGCATAAGCCTGTTTGAAGCTGCCCTTTCCGTTATAAAAGTAGCCGTTATACTTATTGCATAAAGATATGACAACAGCACAAGTATTTTCTTATCCTTGGTATATCCGACAGTGCGGAAAAATTCATAAAGTGCAAGCATAATTATCGCACCGACTATCACTCCTATTACGAGCAAATCGGCATACAAAAAAATCGAAACGGCGATAATTGCACCGAGCACCCCAAAAATTATCCTCTTGGTCATCACACACCTCCGAAACGCCTGTTTCTTGCCTGATAATCGACAATTGCTCTGTGCAAATCCGCCTCGGTAAAGTCGGGCCAGCAGATGTCCGAGAACCAAAACTCACTGTATGCACTCTGCCACATGAGAAAATTGCTCAGTCTCAGTTCACCGCTCGGCCTTATGATAAGGTCGGGATCAGGCATGAAATTGGTATACAGATTATCTTCAATCATTTTTTCGTCCACATCTTCCGGCTCAATGTCGCCGTTTTTTGCCGCCGCACATAATTTTTGTGCAGCGTGAACCAATTCCTCTCTGCCGCCGTAATTCAGAGCTATGACAAGAGTTATTTTGTCATTATTCTCGGTATTCTTCTCAACTATGTCGATTTTGCGGTTAATCTCGTCCGAAAGCCGGTCGCGCCGTCCGATTATCCTTATGCGTATATTCTCTCCGCCGAGCACTCTTTTGTAATCATCAAGATAGTTTATCATAAGTTTCATGAGCGATTCCACTTCGTCCTTGGGGCGTTTCCAGTTTTCTGTTGAAAAGGCATACACCGTCACATAACGGACACCGAGTTTTTCCGCAGCGCGAGTGATTTTGTCAAGTGTTTTCGCACCGGCGGCATGACCGGCAGAACGCGGCAAACCTCTACGGCGCGCCCATCTGCCGTTGCCGTCCATTATTATACCTATGTGCCGGGGAATGTTTGCGTAATCAATCCCGACATTATTCTTTTGCTTTTTACCGAATCCGAAAAACATAGATTACAGCTCCATAATTTCTTTTTCTTTGCCAGACTGAATTTTATCAATGTTCTTTACAAACTTATCCGTAAGGTTCTGCACATCTTTCTCGATGTCCTTAAGATCATCTTCGGTTATCTCACTGTTTTTCTTCTGCGTTTTGAAAAACTCCATGGCATCCCTTCTAATAGAGCGTATAGCTACTTTGCCATCCTCACACTTGGTGCGGATAACCTTTGCAATCTCTTTTCTTCTCTCCTCTGTAAGTGGGGGAAAAGAAAGCCGGATAGCCTTGCCATCATTATTTGGTGTTATGCCGAGGTCGGACTTAAGTATAGCTTTTTCAACTTCGGAAAGCACCGTTGCATCCCATGGCTGAATAAGAATTGTCCTTGGATCAGGCACAGAGACAGTGCCTATCTGCGGCAGCGGAGTCTGCACACCGTAGTACTCCACATTAATCTTGTTAAGCATCGCCGGGTTAGCTCTGCCTGCACGCAATGTAGAAAGATCCTCCTCAAGAACCGATATTGACTTTTTCATTTTTTCTTGATATTTGCTCAAATCTGCCATTATATTGTATCCTCCTTAACAATAGTTCCGATTTCTTCGCCGCACACGGCTTTTATTATATTCTCGGGATTATCCAATCCAAACACTCTTATCGGAATGTGGTTATCCATGCACAGAGATGTGGCAGTGGAATCCATTACGCCAAGACCTTTATTGAGCACATCAATGTACGAAAGAGTTGAGAATTTCTTTGCATTCGGGTTGATGTTAGGGTCGCTGTCGTACACTCCGTCAACTTTCTTTGCAAGCAAAATTATGTCTGCATTAATCTCAGCTGCACGCAGTGCCGCAGCAGTATCTGTAGAAAAATACGGATTGCCGGTGCCGCAGCCGAACACAACCACTCTGCCCTTTTCAAGGTGTTTGTTTGCCTTGCCGCGGATATACGGCTCGGCTATCTGACGCATCTCGATACCCGTTTGCACTCTGGTGGGCACATTGCGCGCCTCAAGAGCATCCTGCAGTGCGAGGGAGTTAATAGCCGTGGCGAGCATGCCCATGTGGTCCGCTCTTGTTCTGTCCATGTTTTCGCCTGTTCTGCCGCGCCAAAAGTTGCCGCCGCCCACAACGATTGCCACCTCAACACCCATCTCGTTTACTTTCTTAAGTACATCGGTAACGGCACCGATAGTCTTTTCGTCAAGACCGAACGATTTGTCACCGGCGAGTGCCTCTCCGCTGATTTTCAGCAGAACTCTTTTGTATATTGGTTTCATCATGCTTCCTCCTATAAATCCGTGAGCATATACGCCCTCCAATAATCTGTCTCATATATTATAACATAGTATTTCAAAAAAAGGAACACCTAAGTGTCCCTTTTTTGAAATTTTTTTGATTTTTTAATTTCGGCTGCTTTTCTGATTATTTAATCATACTTGCAACTTCATCTGCAAAGTTGTCTTCTCTCTTTTCAAGACCTTCGCCCTTTTCAAATCTTACAAAGTCAACGAGTTTAACACCCTTTGACTCAAGGTACTGACCAACCTTGAGATCAGGATTCTTAACAAATTCCTGGAGAAGCAGGCAGTTCTGATCAAAGAACTTGTTAATCTTTCCGCCAACCATCTTCTCGATGATGTTGTCCGGCTTGCTTGCATTCTTGGGATCTTCCTTGATCTGAGCGATTATGATGGATTTTTCATGTTCAACATCCTCTGCCGGAACAGACTCTTTGTTGAGATAGAGCGGATTGATAGCAGCAATCTGCATTGCGGCATCTCTTGCAGCCTCGTGTGCTTCTGCATTTGCAACATCGCCCTCAGCCTTAACGAGAACGCCTATTCTGCCCTCACCGTGAATATAGGAAACAACGCCGCCCTCATATCTTGCAAATCTTCTGATTGTGAGGTTCTCGCCGATTGTGAGGATCTTTTCTCTGAGCATTTCTTCAACATTCATGTCGGAATCGGTGTATTTGAGCGCTTTGAGAGCGTCAACATCTGCCGGATTCTCGTCTGCAACAATCTTAGCCAATGTAGCAACAAAACCTCTGAAATCCGCATTTTTTGCAACAAAGTCTGTCTCTGAATTAACCTCGATGAGCGAACCTACGGAACCGTCAGCGGCAACATAAGCGTCTACGATACCCTCTGCGGCAATTCTGCTTGCTTTCTTTTCTGCAGCGGCAAGTCCTTTTTCTCTGAGGAACTCTATAGCCTTTTCCATATCTCCGTCAGACTGTGTGAGTGCTTTCTTGCAGTCCATCATTCCGCAGCCTGTTTTTTCTCTCAAATCTTTAACATCTTTAGCAGTAAACATTTAGTTTTTCCCTCCGTTTTTTGTATTTGATAAACGAAACAAAATCTCCGTTGGTTATATCAGGCGGAGATTTTGCATTTGATATTAAAATTACTCAGCGTCAGCCTCAGCAGCCGGAGCATCGTCCTGCTCTGCGATAGCGCTGTCCTCGCCCTGTCTGCCTTCGATAATGGCGTCTGCCATGGTCGATGCAATGAGTTTCACGGCTCTGATAGCATCATCGTTGCCGGGGATTACATAGTCAACCTCGTCCGGGTCACAGTTGGTATCAACGATTGCAACAACCGGTATGCCGAGCTTTTTAGCCTCTGACACGGCAATTTTCTCTTTCCTGGGATCTACGATAAACATAGCCCCCGGGAGTTTCTTCATGTCCTTGATACCACCGAGATATTTGTCGAGTTTTTCAATCTCGAGTTTAAGTTTTGCAACTTCTTTCTTCGGCAGAAGTTCAAATGTTCCGTCCTCTTCCATCTTATTGAGCTGGTTGAGTCTTTCAATTCTCTTTTTGATTGTCTTGAAGTTGGTGAGCATACCGCCGAGCCATCTTGCGTTTACATAGTACATGCCGACTCTCTGAGCCTCTTCTTTGATTGACTCCTGAGCCTGTTTCTTCGTACCTACAAAGAGGATGTCCTCACCGTTTGCGGCAACTTCCTTGATGAAGTCATATGCTTCAACAATCTTCTTAACGGTTTTCTGCAAATTTATGATGTAGATACCGTTTCTCTCCGTGTAGATGTACTCTGCCATCTTAGGATTCCATCTTCTTGTCTGATGACCGAAGTGAACTCCCGCTTCCAACAACTGTTTCATAGATATAACTGACATATTATTCACCTCCAAAAATTTTACCCTCCGCAACCGTCACCTGACAGCGGGACCGCACGACTATGTCAGAATCGCGCGGCAACACCCGTTATCATCGGGATGCGTGCGTATTAACCGCATAATAGTATATCACAAACTTTTGATAAATGCAAGCTTTTTTGAAAATTTTTTTATTTTTTAGCGCATTCAAATTTTCATCAACGCATCTTTCTGCTCATCAAAGTTTTGCTCTGATTATCTTTCCGCTTGTAGTTTTTGGCAGACTATCCCTGAACTCCACAATTCTGGGGTATTTGTAAGGTGCTGTGTTGTTCTTTACATAAGTCTGAATTTCTTTTTTCAGTTCCTCGGTAGGATCCGTGCCCTTAGTAAGAACTATGCTCGCCTTAACCACCTGACCCCGAACCGGATCGGGTGCCGGTGAAACTCCGCACTCTATGACATACGGCAGCTCCATGATAACGCTCTCTATCTCGAAAGGTCCTATGCGATAGCCGGATGATTTAATAACATCATCTATTCGGCTGACATAGTAGTAGAATCCGTCCTCATCGCGATAAGCTACATCACCGGTGTGATACATTCCGTCGTACCAAGCCTCGTTTGTCTTTTCTTCATCTTTATAATACCCCTTAAAGAGTCCGCAGGGCACTTTTTTGTCCGTGCGTATGACTATTTCGCCGTTGTCGCCGGGGCGAACGCTCTTGCCGTTAGAATCAACGATATCTACATCATATATCGGTGTAGGTTTGCCCATTGATCCAAGTTTGTACTCATTGCCGTAGAGATTTGCAATAAGACATGTTGTCTCCGACTGACCGAAACCTTCCATAATCTTAAGGCCGGTGAGCTTTTCAAACTGGCGATACACCTCGGGATTAAGCGCCTCGCCGGCTGTGGTGCAGTGTTGCACGGACGAAAGGTCGTATTTTGACAAATCTTCTTTAACAAGCATACGAAGCATTGTCGGTGGTGCGCAGAATGTGGTGATATGGTACTTGGCAAAGAGCGGAAGGATATCTGCCGCATCAAATTTGTCGAAGTCATATACGAATATTCCGGCCTCGCATATCCATTGACCGAAAATCTTGCCCCATGCAGCCTTTGCCCAACCGGTATCTGAAATGGTCAGGTGCAGTCCGTCCGGATCAACGCAGTGCCAGTAGTTAGCCGTGTGGAAATGGCCGAGAGCATATTTGCAGTTGTGTAACGCCATCTTCGGGTTGCCTGTGGTGCCCGATGTAAAGTACATGAGCATATCATCGTCGCCGCAAGCTGAATCCGCATTTCTTTCAAACTCGTCTGAGAATCTTGAAACCTCCTCGTCAAAATTTCTCCATCCGTCTCTCGTGCCGCCGACAATTATCTTGTGTTCCAAGCAATTGCTGCCCGTTGCGCCGAGATCAGCCTGATGCGCTATATCACCAAGGGCGCTGCAAAGTATAGCCTTTACGCCAGCCGCCCGGTAACGGTATTCATAGTCATGTGCCTGCAAAAGATTTGACGCCGGTATGGCAACAGCTCCGATTTTGTTCAGTCCGACAATAACGGGCCAGAACTGATAATTTCTCCTTAAAACGAGCATAACCTTGTCACCCTTACCTATGCCGAGTGAACGAAAGTAGTTTGCACAGCGTGCAGACTCTCTCTTTATGTCGCCAAAGGTGAATTTTCTCTCATTCTTTTCGTGATCAAGATGAACCATAGCGATCTTGTCAGGGTTTTTGTCCGCTATGGCATCAACTATGTCAAATGCGAAATTGAATTTGTCCTCATTCTTAAATTCGATTGATGTGGGCGCACCGTTTTCGTCCTCGGTGACATCTATAAAATTGCGGTAAACTCTCTTATACTCCTGATGGGGTTTATAAGACTCGTTTTCCACAATCTTTTTGCCGTCAACTGTGCCGTCGCTATTTTTACCCTTGAGCACTATTGCATAGAAGTAACAGTCCTCGCCGCCTACAGCAATCATTCCGTGGGGAGTTGAGCTGTCATAATATGCGGTGTCGCCGGGGTGGAGAATCTCGGTGTGGCTGCCTATCTGAATCTTCATGGTTCCGCTGATGACTATGTCGCACTCCTGACCTTCGTGGGTGGTGAGCTCAATGTCGCTGCGCTCCGTCTCCTCGTCATAAATGCATTTTACATAAAGAGGCTCGGACACACGGTTTTGAAATTCTGCCGCCAGTCCGTAATATATCATGCCGTTTGCTTTTTGAATCTCAACACCCTCGCGATTGCGCGTGATTGTGTAAGATTTCAGTTTGGGACTCTCGCCCTCTATTATATCCGTCACATTGACATTGAAAGCAAGCGCGCATCTGTAAATAAACGCAAAGCTGAGGTCATGCTCCGCATTCTCGCACGCCAGATACTCGTCAACCGTCACATCGGTAAGGTGCGCCATCGTCTCGGGCGAAATACCCTCGATGTTGCGCAGTTCCTTGATTCGAGCGGCAACTTCGCTGATTTTCAAGTCAAGTCCTGTAATCTGTCCATCCATAATAGTAATGCTCCTTCGTAATAAAGTTTTTGCAACAAAAAAAATCGTCCCAAAGATTAAATAAACCTTTGAGACGAGTAAAATCACAACCCGCGGTACCACTCAAATTGCGCCGTATGTTATAACGGACACCACTCTTCGGACTCCAACAAGCCCTATGCACTCACGCAGCATTCTCGGAAAGGTTCTACTCACAGAAAAACTGCTTTCTTCCTCTCAACTCAGGAGCTACAGACATCCGACCTCCGCACACATGACTCACACCAACCGTCATCTCTCTCTGCCGCTTTAATCGGAGCACTCTCCGTCAAAGTTTTTCAATTTACTTAATAATATCACACAGATTTAAGTTTGTCAATACTTAATTTTAATTTTTTATGCCGGCAAGGGTTAATCTAACCTCTGTTCGCATATTCCGTAGGCCACATACCTGTCTCTTTCTTAAATATCTTTGAAAAATAGTACGAATCTTTGATTCCGACAAGCGGCGCAAGTTCCCTTATCTTCATGTCAGGTTGTTCGCGCAGATGCCTTTTTGCGATTTCAATACGATAGTGAGTCAAAAATTCGTTCGGCGACACCCCCTTTTGTCGTTTGAATATACGACTTATATAGCTTTGCACAAAGCCAAATTTATACGCAAGCGTGTCGCTTGTGATGTTTTTTTGGTAATTCATTATAAGGTATGCCTCAACCTCATTTGCAAGTTTTTCATACCTATCCTCATTCTTTCTGTCACTGCGCAGCGTCATCAGAATTGAAGTGACATCATCGGTCAACTCATCATAAGACAGAAAACCTGCAAGCGCGTTTACAAATTCATGCTTAACGCTTAAGTTTCTCCGCTGAACATCAGCCGGATTTTTAAGCACAAAAGTGTCGAGAATGACATTGAGCATATCATTGATTTCTTCCTGTGTGGAATTTGCCGCGCGCATTTTGTCAAAAAGTGCGGAAACAATTACTCTCAATTCAACTGCATCACCGTTCCTTATGAAAGTTACGGCTTTTTCTATATCCTCAAGCGTGTACGGACGGCTGATTTCGGAATAGCTTTCCTTGCAGTCGTTCATGTCTATAAGCTGTGATGTGCCGAGGATAAGTCTTTTGATAAGTTGCTGACGAAGTTTTTGAAAATACTCCGCTGAGTTTTTGAAAGTTATTGACGGGTTGTACACAACCGTGACCGGGATCGAACCGTCAGCCATTGCATCATAGAAATTTTCTATTATTTCTCTGCGGCGTGACTCATTGTCAGACTGTATGACAACATATCTCTCCGTTTGGGAGTTTTCATTAAAGAATATGTATTCCTCGCCGTCGTGCAGCTCGTCTTTCATATATTTTTCTATTTTTTCGTCCGACCAGAACGAAGAACCCGGCATCATTACCTCGGCGTCAAAGAGCAGATATGCCCCGGCACAGGCAAGCATGACCGCCGCAGCGCTCTCGCGCAGTTTCTTTTGCGCCTGTCTCGGAGCGAGTTCTTTCTTCAGTTTTTCGGTAAGTTCAGCAACCGCAGAAAGCGACGCAGGTTTGAGCAGATAGTCAAAAACCTTGTATTCAAGAGCTTTTCGAGTGTACTCAAAATCAGAATATCCGCTCAGTATGACGACAGTCAGTTCCGGACGATTCTCGTGAATCCATCGTGCAAGTTCAATGCCGGTCATAAAAGGCATTTTTATATCCGTGACAACTACATCGAAATCATCTTTTTCAATCATTTGAAGTGCTTGTTTCCCGTTTATGGCTGTATAGATGTCCCAGGTATTTTCATCTGCAGATTCGAAAGCCTTTTTCACTGTTCTCATGATAGGCGGCTCATCCTCCGCCAAAAGCAGTTTATACACGCTTGTCATCTCCTGTCCTGATAATTATCTCGGTGCCGTCATCACCGTTTATGATGCACTCAGTGTTGCTGTTATGAGTAAGGCGCAGCCGCACGATTGTGTTCACGGTGCCAAGACCGCCTATGCAGCCCATCTCGGAATCTTCGCTGAATTTTTTCACTCGGTCAATTATGCCTTGAGCAGTCTCCGGAGACATACCACTGCCATTGTCCTTTATGCGCAGCTGCCATGCTTTGCGGGTGCCGTGCATGGATATCTCTATGGTCCACGGTGGCTCGGCGTCCTTGAATCCGTGCTTAAAGCAGTTCTCCGCAAGCGGCTGTATGAAAAGTTTCGGCACCGGCATATCAAGCAGTGCGTCGTCAACATTTATCGAATAATTAAAATACTCCTCATAGCGCGATTTCATGAGTGAAAGGTAATTCTTGGTGTGATTTATTTCTTCGGAGAGTTTTACCGTCACACTCTCATACGCCGCCACATATCTGAGCATATCGGAGAGTTCTGCGCACATTCCGTACACCTTTTCATTGCCTTCGTCAAGTCCCTGGGCAGCTATCACAGCCAGGGTGTTATAGAGAAAATGAGGATTCATCTGCGCCTGGAGCGCCAGAGCATAAGCCTTCTTTTCGCGCACGGATGCCTCGGATATACGCGAGAGCATCTGCGAAAAACTATCCTCAAGTTCCTCTATTTCGTCTATGCCTCCGTTCACTTGGGCAAGTTTTTCACCCGGGAGTGCAATTCTGCGCACATTCTCACTCAGTTGTGTTATCGGCTCACAGATATGTCTGCCGATAAGACTTGTGAGCAGCAACATGCCCGCCGTCAGCATAATGTACATAAGCACAAAAGCTGCCGCCGTTCTGCTGTCCAGTGCGGCTTTTATGTTACCGCCGTATGAGAGCATCACTTCCCACGGCGCATTGTTAAGCGGTGCGGAAATGTATGAATATCCGCTCTGAGCAGTTGCCCCGGCAGGATATATCATGGTGTTGTCGCTGCGATTGCGGATCATCAGCAAATTATCCGCAGGTTCAGATTCAAAATTCGGCAACACTGCCCTTATTTCTATTATACCGGCGTTGTCATCCGAATAATCGTTTTTGAGTTCCTTTGCAAGGGTGATGTATTCCTCTCGCGATTTTGACCACCTATCCTTTTGCAGAGGCATAATCAGAGTGCCCCCGGCGGCTTTTATCCGCATCAACTCACGCTCGAACACACCGTTTTTCAGAAGAGATGCGGTTGCATCTCTGTCTGTCATATAGTTGCGGCTGGACACAAAGTCACCGCGGCTGTTAAATATAAATATGCTGTAATCGGGTGAATGACCCACAAGCAGATTTTTCAGTCTTGATGAGATATTGATTCCGTTTACGATGTCCGTCTCAAAAACATTTTTCTGAATTGGTTTATCTTTGACACGATAAAAATAATTTGTGATCTCATCCTGATACTTCACCTGCTCGGCTATGGAATTCATGCCGTCAAGATAAGAATCCAAAAGCCTCGCCGTCTGCGATGCAATGCGCTCCGCCGCCTCGTATGCATCGCCTTTTGTTTTTTCTATCTGCGACCTGTACACAAAAAAGAATGCCACCGAAAGAATGATCGTGACAAGTATGAAATACGGTTTCACTATCCTTCTGAAAATGCCGCCGCTCCTGTTCAAAAAATTCACTCCTCCGAAAGGCACATGAAATAGATATAACAATATTTTATATCAAATCTTATCTATTGTCAATATTTATTTAATTTTATTGCCAATCATAACCATTCAAAATAATCTATAATTTTTGTTGCATTATTTGCGGCAAAACTATTGTAAATAAAATGTGAAAGTGCTATAATATATTAAATATGATATAATAGGTGTAGTAGTGAGGTTTTTATGTATAGAAAACATGGGGTCTTTTTTGATATCTTAAATATAATTATTCTGACTGTGATAAGCTATATCTGTGCGTCCACCGACTCTGTGTACGCACCCGTTGTGCTTTTATCGTCTGCCGTTGCGGCGGCTGTGTTTACCCTCGCACCGCAAAAAAGATATGTTGTTTATCAGATATATGGTTGCATCTGCTTTGCTGTGTCTTTCTTTATCCATGGAACTGCCATGACAGTTGACAGCATAATCAATGCGCTCATTGCAATGCTCAATCTGTATCTGCCATCGTTTGCCGTATCCGTTTGTTTCAGACAAAAAAATTCAACGGCACTGTCTGCGGCGGCATATGTTTCAGCCGCAAATATATTTGTACTCCTGTTGTCAATGGCAAAAATAAGATTTTTTGACAATACGGATATGTATAAACAGCTTGAGACCATGTTTTCGGACATAATCGCTCAGTATTCCGAACTTTTGTCATCAAACTCAGCAGTGTTCGGGATAAATTCCGTTGCTTTGGGGCAGCTTATGTCAACGGCAAAGCGAGTTATAATAATGATGATGCCCTCGATGCTCATTACATCGTCTATGATCTGCGCTTATTTTGTCATTTCAGTGTCTTGCGGACTTCTCAAGGTGTATGCACCCGACAAAAAGCCTGATATCGGATATTTTTCGGATTTTCATATAGACGGATTATTGTGCAAAATATCGCTCGGATTGCTGATAATAGCTATGTTTTCGCAAAACATGTATCTCACGGCCGGCATATACAACTTTCTCGCCGTCGCAATGTTTCTCTATTTTGCCGACGGACTTGCGATAGTGAATTTCATGGCGGTATCGCACACGAACAACAGACCTCTCTCACTTTTGATAACTGTTGCTGTCGGCATAGTTGCGTTCACAACAGTTGCGACTTTGCCGATGTTTAATGGTATGACGCTGCTGTTTTTGTTAGGTATAATAGATTCGGGACGAGATTTCAGACGAACGATGAAGGCAAGGTGAAAAAATGAGCAAAAACAAATTTTTGAAATTAATCTGCCGCAGTGTTAATTATTATTTATGGCTGTTACTTATTTTTTCAACGGTGTCGCTTTTGTACGACCCGGTTATTGCGGCTGCGGAATATGCGGTGCTGATATTTTTTGCATTTATTTACTATTTTAATAATTACAAAAAGAAAAAGAAGCTTGTGCGGTATGTACATTCACTCGCATATAACGGAGAAAGTCCGGAGAACGAACCGCTTGAAAAATTTCCGCTGCCGGTGGTTATACTTGAGCCGAACGGCAAGATTATATGGAACAACAAGTCTTTCCTGCAGATGCTTGGCGTAGACAATGTGTACAATCTGCGGATTGACGAATACATCCCCGAGCTGAACACGGATGCACTCAGTTGTGACGGAAGCGAAGTTTCAATGGATCTGTTCCACAATGACAGATATTATCATGTATTCGGCAACATATCCGTGCTCAGTTCCGACGACAAAAACAACGACTATTATGTGGTGTTGTACTGGGAGGACATCACCGAGCATGAAAAACTGAAAAGGACTTATGCTAACGAACAGTTCGTAAGCTGTATCATAGTTGTGGATAACTATGAGGAAGTCATTCAGGACACTCCGAATCAGGATAAGCCCAAGTTTACCGCAACGATTGAGGAAAAACTGCAAAAGTTTGCGGAAAGTGCAAACGGAATCTTGCGCAAATATGAGAAGGACAGATTCTTCTTCTATTTTCAGAAACAATATCTCGACCAATACACTGAGAGCAAATTCAGAATTTTGGACGAGATTAAAGAGATTCATGTCGGCAATACCATATCCCCCACTCTCAGCATAGGAGTGGGAGTCGGCGGTGACACCATGGCAGCCAACGAGGCCTATTCCTTTTCCGCTCTTGACATGGCATTCGGACGCGGCGGTGATCAGGCAATTATAAAGGACGCCGAGCAGTATCACTTCTACGGCGGCAAGTCGAGCGGATATGAAAAACGGACAAGAGTGAAATCGAGAGTTGTGGCGTATGCAATCAGAGAACTGCTCAATGATACGGAGAGTGTGTTTATTATGGGGCACGCCCGTGCAGATGTCGATGTACTCGGCTCTGCCTTGGGTCTTTATCGCGCGGTCAAAGCACTCGGCAAAAATGCTTATATCATAATCGACCGTGAGAATCAAACAGTGGTAAAGTTTATTAAATCAATCGAATCCGAATACAAGGGAGTGTTCATTGCCAAAACGAATGCACTTGACATGGCAGAGAGATCTTCCCTGCTATTTGTGGTTGATACTCACAAGAAATCACTTGTGGAAGAACCGGAACTGCTGAAAATTTGTAAACGAGTTGTTGTAATAGACCACCACAGGCGCAGCACGGATTTCATTGAAAACCCGATAATTCTCTATCATGAGCCATATGCCTCATCGGCAAGTGAGCTTGTTACGGAGGTAGTGCAGTACATCGATCCAAACATAAGGCTCAATCAGCATGAAGCAGAGGCACTGTATGCCGGAATATACATGGACACAAAGTCTTTTACATTCAAAACAGGCGTGCGTACATTTGAGGCAGCATCCTATCTGCGCAGATGCGGTGTGGATTCGATTAAAATCAAAAAACTGTTCCAGGTGGACATGAACACTTTCAAAAAAAGGCTCAGCATTATAGAAAATGCCACCATAATACGCGGAATGATAGCCATTGCCGCTTGTGAGAAGAACGACAAAGATATGCCCACAATTGTTGCACAGGCAACAGACGAAATGCTCAACATTTCCAATGTGAATACATCGTTTGTGCTCTGCGACATGGGCGACACAACGATTATCAGCGGCAGATCGCTCGGTGATATAAATGTGCAGGTGATACTCGAGAAACTCGGCGGCGGCGGTCACATGACCATTGCCGGAGCACAGCTTAAGGGTGTCAGCGTTGTTGAAGCATCGGATCGCCTGTACAAAGCAATTGACGAATATTTTGACAACAATAATTAGGAGGAATGAATCATGAGAGTAATATTTATAAAGGATTTCAAAGGTCAGGGAAAAGCCGGGGACGAAAAGAACATCAGCGATGGCTACGCTAAGAATTTTCTCATTCCGAAAGGTTACGCCGTAGAGGCAACAGCAGCAAATCTCAATGACCTCAAAGGCAAAAAGGATTCCGAGAGTTTTAAGAAAGAACAGGAGATTGCGCACGCAAACAATGTTAAAAAACAGCTTGAAGATGTGACTGTGACAATAAAGGCAAAGGGTGGCGAGAGTGAGAAACTCTTTGGCTCCGTAACAAGCAAGGAAATCAGTTCAAAACTTAAGAGCGATTTTAATATAGATATAGATAAGAAAAAATTTGTCCTGCCAGACGGAATAAAGATATTCGGCGTGACGGAAGTTGATATCAAACTGTACCCGTCAATTGTTGGCAAAGTAAAGGTCAATGTAGTCAAAGAATGAGGAGTGTTTTATAAGTGGCAAACGAAATTGTCAGAACAATGCCGTGCAGCATTGAGGCGGAACAATATGTGCTCGGTTCTATCATATTTGATAATGAATGCATTGCTGATGTTCTCAGCAGCCTAAGAACCGAAGATTTCTATCTTGAACAGCACAAGCAGATATTCAGCGCCGTGATTGAACTATCAAACAAATCACAGCCGGTAGACATCATCACACTGAAAAATGAGTTGAAGGGTGTGTTTGACAGCACCGGCGGTGTGGAGTATCTGACCGAGATCCGCCTTATGGTGACAACCACATCAAACCTGAGACACCACATAAAAATAATTGAGGATATGTCGATACTGCGCAAGCTGATAAGAGCGTGCGGAGATATTTCGGATGCAAGTTACAATGCAAACGAGGATGTCAACATAATACTTAACAACGCCGAGACAAAGATATATGACATCATGCAGAAAAAAGAGATGTCGGATTTGTATCACATAAAAGGTATTCTTGCGGAAAACCTGTCCAAACTTGAGGAAATGCTGCAGAGCACGGACACATCAACCGGTGTGAAAACCGGATTTGCTGATCTGGATAACCATATAAACGGTTTTCAGCCGTCTGACCTTGTGCTCATCGCGGCTCGACCGGCGATGGGTAAGACGAGCTTTGCACTCAACATCGCCACAAATGTTGCAGTTAAATACAATATCCCCGTTGCAATATTCAGTCTTGAGATGAGCAAGGAACAGTTGGCAAACAGAATTCTCTGTTCCGAGGCGCTCATTCCAAGCGAAAAGATGAAAAAAGCCGACATAAACGGTGATGAAATGCGACAACTTGTAATGACGGTTAACAGGCTGTCCAAAGCACCGATATATATTGACGACACCGCCGGAATAACGGTGTCCGAGATCAAGGGAAAATGCAAAAAGCTAAAGATGAAAGATCAACTCGGCCTGGTAGTTATCGACTATTTGCAGCTAATTCAGGGCAATACGCGCGACGGCAGACAAAACGAAGTCGGCGAGAACAGCCGACTTCTAAAAATCCTTGCGAAGGAACTTGATGTACCTGTCATTACGCTGTCACAGCTGAGCCGTGCAAGCGAAAAGAGAGAACAGCACCGCCCCGTGCTCAGTGACTTGAGAGACTCGGGTTCCATAGAGCAGGACGCAGATATGGTAATGTTTTTGTACAGAGACGATTACTACAAAAACGGTGAGGAAGAAAGCGAGAACAAGAACATTGCGGAATGCATCATTGCTAAATTTCGTAACGGAAGCACCGGTGTTGTTAACCTCGGCTGGAGAGCGGAGTACACCAAATTTATGGATCTTTCCTCTAAAAAGGAGCATAATTAATGCTTGATTTTGAGAAAAATGTGTTTTGTACGATAAAAAAATATAATATGGCATCGCACGGTGAGAAAATCCTTGTGGGATTGTCCGGCGGTGCGGATTCTCTGTCGCTGCTGATCGCACTCAGTGCGTTGCGTTCTGCCCTTTCCCTATCGCTTGCGGCAGTTCATGTCAACCACGGCATACGCGGTGCGGAGGCGGACAGAGACGAAGAATATTGCAGAAAAGTCTGCGGTGATCTCGGAGTTGAGCTTTTCTGCGAGAGCGTCAATATACCGCAGATAGCCAAGGATGAGAAAATTTCCGAAGAACTTGCCGGCAGAAAGATGAGATATAGGATATTTCATGAGTTGAAAGAAAAAATCCGAGCAGACAGGATTGCCGTGGCGCACAACAAAAACGACAGTGCGGAGACGGTTATTATGAAACTTGTGCGCGGATGTTCGTTGAACGGACTGCGCGGCATTGCGCCGACAAACGGCTGTGTTGTTCGTCCGCTGATTGAAACTGACAGAGAAGATATTGAAAAATATCTTACCGAAAAAAACATATCATTCATGAATGACAGCACCAATAGCAGCGATGTGTACACGCGCAACATAATTCGGAATGAAGTTTTTCCGATACTCAAAAAAATAAATCCGTCGGTTGTGTCAACAATATTTGCCGATTCAAAAAACATCGCCTGCGATGATGATTTTATAGAAGATTATGCAAAAGGTCTGTATAATGACTGCATAACGAAAAACAATTGTGACATAATTGTTAATTTTGGCGGTAAAGACTTGCATAATTGTATAAAAAAGCGTATAATACTATATACTGTTTTTTTACTCAAGGGCGACAAAAACGACATTGAGCAAAAACATATAGATATGATTCTGCAAAGTGACTCGGCGGGAAAAACGGGCAAAAACTTCGATATCGGCTGCGGAATAACCGTCCGGACAGAATACGGCAAGCTTGTGTTCAGCCGCAATTTATTCCCGGACGACGATAAAAAAAATATCAAAAAAGCAGTGCTGCTGTGCGATTTTCCGTGCAATATAAATTGGTGCGGACACAGTATAAAATTTGAAATAACAGGCAACAATGATATAAGTGACAAATCATATGTATATATTGATTACGACAAACTTGCGCACGGCAAAATAACACTGCGCACAAGACGCGACGGCGACAGGTTCTCCCCTTCCGGGATGAGCGGAGAAAAAAAGCTGAAGAAATTCTTCATCGATTCAAAAACTCCAATCTCCGTGCGCGACAACATACCTCTTTTATGTACCGATGACAAAATCGCTGCCGTGCTCGGAATGAGAGTCGGAGCGGATTTTATCGTTACGGATAAAACAAAAAATATACTTAAAATATCTATTTCGGGAGGAACAAATGACTAACTCTAATACTGAAGTATGCGAAAGAATTCTTTATACAAAAGAAGAAATCGCTAAAAGATGCAAGGAACTTGGTGAGGAAATATCGCTGGATTACGCCGGTAAAGAGATTACTTTTATCTCTATACTAAACGGCGCTTTCATGTTTACCGCAGATTTATTAAAGAATATTACTGCCGACTGCAGAATAGATTTTATGCAGGTGTCAACTTACGGAGACGGCTCCACCACAAGCGGAAATTTCCTTGTAAAAAAGGGATTAAGCCTTGACATAGAGGGCAAGGATGTGGTGATTGTGGAAGACATCCTCGACACAGGGTTTACCATGACTCATCTGCTCAAGCACCTTGGTGCGATGAATCCAAATTCTATTAAGGTTTGCACACTGATTGATAAACCGCAAAGACGCGAACATGATGTGAGCGCATCTTATGTAGGCTTTACCATGGAAAAGGAATACTTCATAGTCGGCTACGGTCTTGATTATGCTCAGCAATTCAGAAATCTCCCATACATAGGAATTCTCAAATCAGATATATATTCCTGACATTTATAAAAAACCGGAGGCGAGGAAACATTGAAAAAATACATAAAAGGGTTCAGCTTTTATGCATTGCTGCTTGCAGTTATATTTGTGATATATTTTCTCCTGAACTATTCGGCAGAACCTGCGCGGATGGAATTCGGAGACCTCATAAACGCAATAAACAACGAACAGGTGGCAACGCTTGAGATAACCGATAACATAGCAGTTATTGAAAAGAAAGACGGTACAAAATCGGAGTGCTATATTCCCTCTATGACCGTATTGTACTATCACGCCGGGGAAGCACTTGACAAACAAATAGCTGACGGCTCAGTAACATACAAAACACCGGAGCCGCAGACGCCCCCATGGTGGCTGTCACTGTTGCCGACACTGCTTGTGATGATAATACCCATTGCTTTTATGCTCTACTTTATCCGCCAGACTCAGGGTGGCGGCGGAAAAGGCACAATGAATTTTGGCAAAAGCAATGCAAAAATTCATATTAATGACAAAGAGAAAGTCACATTTAACGATGTTGCCGGAGCGGATGTGGAAAAAGGCGAGCTTGAGGAAATTGTTGATTTTTTGCGTGATCCGTCAAGATTCCAAAAACTCGGCGCAAAGATACCGCGCGGAGTTCTGCTTGTGGGACCTCCCGGAACAGGTAAAACCCTACTCGCAAAGGCTGTTGCCGGTGAGGCAGGTGTACCCTTCTTCTCCATAAGCGGTTCGGACTTTGTGGAAATGTTTGTCGGAGTTGGTGCGTCAAGAGTTCGTGATTTGTTTGAACAGGCAAAGAAAGCTGCACCGAGCATTATATTCATTGATGAGATAGACGCCGTGGGGCGTCAGAGAGGCGCCGGTCTCGGCGGAGGTCACGACGAGAGAGAGCAGACACTTAATCAGTTGCTCGTTGAGATGGACGGATTTGCGGCAAATCAAGGCGTGATAGTTATAGCTGCCACAAACCGCCCCGACATACTTGACAGTGCGCTTTTGCGCCCCGGCAGATTTGATCGTCAGGTTGTTGTGGATGTGCCCGACCTTAAAGCGAGAGAGGCAATTTTGCGCGTGCACGCACGCAACAAACCGCTTGCGAACGGCGTTGACCTTTCGGTCATAGCAAAATCGACCGCCGGGTTCACCGGTGCGGATCTTGCAAACCTTCTTAACGAGGCGGCGCTGCTTGCAGCAAGACGCGCCAAAGCATTTATAGAGATGCCCGAGATAGAGGACGCCATGATAAAAGTCGTTGTCGGCACTGAGAAAAAGACCAGGAACATGGGCGAAAAGGAAAGAAAACTCACGGCTTACCATGAGGCAGGTCACGCAATTGTGACAAAGCTTCTTCCCTCTCAGGATCCTGTTCATCAGATATCCATCATACCGCGCGGCAGAGCCGGCGGATACACAATGAGTCTGCCGAAAGAAGACAAATATTACGAAACCAAAAGTGACATGATAGACAGTATAATAGTACTGCTCGGCGGCAGAGCAGCAGAAAAGCTTAAGCTTGACGACATAAGCACCGGAGCATCCAATGACATTGAGCGCGCAACCAAGATTGCCCGTCAGATGGTAACGAAATTTGGAATGAGCGACAGAATTGGTCCCATTCACTTGGGATCAAGCAATGATGAGGTGTTTATCGGCAGAGATTTTGTTCAGAGCAAGAATTTGAGCGAGGAGTTTGCCGCAGAGATAGACGAAGAAGTGCGCGGCATCATAGACGGCGCTTACGAAAAGTGCATAAAGCTTTTGAGCGAAAATGCCGATCGTCTTGACCGCGTTGCTAAGGTGCTCATGGAGAAAGAAAAAATCTCCGGTGAGGAATTTGAGGAAATTTATAACGGCGATATGAATAGTGAGCATATTGATAAAACAGAAAATATCGAAAAATGTAAAGATGATAATTCAGAAAACACTGCTGACTCTGTCGAAGTTTCATCAAACTCTGCTGATGCGGAAACAAACGAATAGTAAAATGAGGATGTGTAAGTTCACATCCTCATTTTTTAATAATTATAAACTCTGTTCTCACTAGGTACCGGGGATAAAACCAACTCAACCCGAGTGTCAAAACCGTTGATTATGATGTTTTCTTCCTCTGAACATGATATGTTATCTTGGAAAGCAGTTTGTCGGGCACAAGTCGCGCAAAAAAGAGAAGAAGCTTGATTGAAATTCCCGGCACTATCAGCGTTTCACCTTTCATAAGCTTTTTTATCGCATATCGTGCAACATATTCACTCGACAACCCCGACAGCGAGAATTTCACATCGGCGACTGTATCAAACTCAGTCCTGACAGGGCCGGGACAAAGCACGGACACTCTGACGGGAGACTTGTCCTCAACAGCTTCGCGGTTTACAGCTTCACTCAGTCGCAAAACATATGCTTTGGTAGCGTAGTATGTCGAAAGAAACGGACCCATCATAAACCCGGCGCTTGAGGCTACATTAAGTATTCTTCCCTTTCCTGCCGCTCTGAATTTTGCATAAAAAAGTTTAGTGAGTATATGCACTGCGATGATGTTGGTGTCGATCATGTCAAGTTCGCGCTCAAGCGGCGTTTCGTCAAATTTGCCGCAAAGGCCGAAACCGGCGTTGTTGATAAAAATATCTATGTCCTTATCGGCAAGCTCATCATACAGCGCGATACATTCTTCCCTGTTGCCAAGGTCGTGCACAAGAGGCACAAGGCGACAGTTTACATCTCTTGAAAGCTCGTTCAGTCTATCGGCACGGCGAGCCACGGCATATATAACATTATCTTCGTCCGCACTGAACACGCGCGCCATGTCTCTGCCTATGCCAGAGCTTGCCCCGGTTATTACAATGTTCATAAAATACTCCTTTTTATTCAGTCGTCTGCACATCCGCAGTGGAAATCTGCTTTCCGGCAGTGTCTATCTTGTAGTTTTCTTTATATATCAGTTCGGATATCGGCACGGCAGTGTAGCCGTTGTCTTTGAGATATTTTAGTATCATAGGCAGCGCCTCCGGCGTGTGCTTTGCCGCATTGTGAAAAAGCACTATCGAGCCGGGTTCTATCTTGGTGGTCACTCGCTCATATATAGCCTGTGCGGAGAGATCTTTCCAGTCCAGGCTGTCTACCGACCACTGAATTGTATAGTGACTGATGTCTCTCATTGCGCCGACAAGAGCATTGTCATAATCTCCGTACGGCGGCCGAAAAAGATTCGGGCGCACGCCGGTTATTGCCTCTATCTTGTCATCGCACAGCGAAACTTCGGATTTCATCTGCTCCGGCGTAAGCTGAGGCATATGCGGATGCGTGTTTGAGTGATTCATGATCTCATGACCGGCATCGTGCAGTTCTTTTACGGATTCCGGATACTTGTCAACCCACGATCCGACAACAAAAAATGTTGCCTTAACTCCATAGTCGCCGAGTTCTTTTATCAGGGTGTGCGTATCTTCGTTGCCCCAAGCAGCGTCAAAGCTGAGCGAACACACCTTTTCGTTCTCATTCTTGTCCACGCAATATATCGGCAAATCTCTCTTTCCGTTATTCTCGAACACGCTGACGGTTTTCTGCCAGTTAAAGCCGACAAGGCAAGCAATAAAGCAGACCAACAGCACATAGAGCATTACGGACTTTTTTGTCAACACAAAGACTTTCATTCGGTATTCCACCTCTCTCGTGATATATAATATTTTATTATCAATCACGGGAATATATGATGGATTTTATTTATCTGCCGCCGAAATATGATTTATACTCTATGGTAACTTCCTCAGGAAACAACAGCGAAAACAAGTCAATAAAATAATCGTCCGTCATGCTTGCAATGTAGTCAACGACGATCTGGTTCGGCTCAGTTTTTGAGTAATCTTCGCCGCGGTAGTATTTTGACCATTTGCCGATAAAATATATGTGATGCTTAAAAATCGGCGACGATGTGTTTTGACTCACGACATCGTCAAGCAGCTTTTTATACATCTTTGCAAACATATTCTTAAAAATATGCTCCTGCGGAGCGGCAACCTCTTTTGAACGGTAGATTAACCGATAATTGTCGCTCTTTGCCTTGCCGAGAGCTTCGAAATACTCGCGGCTCAGGATTATCCTGTCTTTTCCGTAGCTGTTTTCTATCACATTTACGATAAGGTTGTTTATCATGACCGAATTGAAACTGCCTATCACGCTGTCAGAGTCAAACGCGGAATCATCAGAGATGATATTCGCCTTTACGGCGTCCTGTCTGTCCTTGCCGAGATAGGCTATAAGGTCGCTTATCCTCACCACACAGCCTTCGAGAGTCGACGGCATAATGGAATTGGCATATGCCCTGTCGGTGCAGCAACACTCAAATTTTTCGTCAAATTCTTCAAACCCGTCAAGAGGCTGAGGAACATATTCCTGCATCTCTATCTCACCGTTGTGGCTCAAAATGCCGTCGAGAGTCTGCATTGATATGTTATAGTGAAATATACGATCGAGCACGCGGATACTCTGCAAATTGTGCAAAAACACTCTGCCGGTGTTCTCTGCATACAGCTCGGCAAGATACTTTTCGCCGGCGTGACCGAAAGGGGTGTGACCTATGTCATGGCCGAGCGCCATAGCCTCGATCAGATCGAGATTCAACCCCAACATTCTGCCAATGTTGCGTGCTATGCGCGACACAAACTGCACATGGAGCGCACGGCGGGTTATATCATCGTTCTTGTACAGAGAAAAAACCTGTGTTTTGTCGGCGTAGCGATTATAGTACGGGCAATTCGTGATTTTTTCCGCATCACGAACATACGCCGGGCGCCAGAGGTTGGCAACATCGTGCGTCTGGTCGCGGCGTATCTCGTTATCATCATATGTTATTATTCTCTTGTCAGCTCTGATTTTTGATTGAATTTCGGGGCTGAGCGAGATATAATTTGGTTTATTCAAGTATGCTTCACCTCGGCAAGTTTATTTTCGCAAAAAGCGGTTTGATGTCGTTTTTCCACACAAGTAACTTTGTCTCCGGCGCTGCTGTCAAATCCGTCTTTTCAAATACGAATGACGCAGTTGCTCCGACAGCTATGCGGTCTTTCGTAAGTTTTGTCAGCGATATCAATTTATGACTGTCAGAATAATTCGCCATATAAACCGCAACATTGCGGAGTTTCTCATCGGAGTTGTTATTGATGCGGACAGCCGGTGCGACTTCATTAATCGAACCGGCGAGCAGCAGCGAACCGCTTACACCGCCGACAGATTCAAAATCAGATATTTCGCAATTTATCAGTTCAACATTAATCAGAGCATCGTCAAGAGTAAATCTTGCCGCACCGTCCTCATACGGTGAGGAGCCGTTCCCTGCACCGTAATATGTAACGGGAAAATATGCGTCATCGCCGTAAATATTAGATAATTTCAGTGTAAAAGCGTAATCGGCGTCAAGATATTCATCCGGCACGGAGACTGACAGAGTTCCGCCGCTCTCCCCTTTTGTCACCAAAATCGAAGTCGGAATCAGATAATTTCCGCCACCACCGCTACTGCTGCCGCCGGAATTTCCTCCGCTGCCCGAATTTCCGCCGCCACAGCCTATTGTTACATTTTCGGTCGCTGACAAAGCGGTGTTGAATGCATCCTTTAATTCATCCGATACGAAATAATCATTTTTAACAGATAGTAAATATGCGGTTGTTTCGGTATTTTCGCCGTTTTCACCGTTTTTACCGTTTTTACCGTTACCGTCATCACCGTCGCCGCTCTCCGATGATGAACTTCCGCCTCCGCCGGAGCTGCCGGAGCTTGAAGTTTGAGATTCTTTTATACTATCATGCAAGAATTTAGACAATTCATAAAATGAGCTGAATTTTCTGTTCACAAGTCTCTTAAGAATCTTCAATTTTTGCGATTCGGTGAGTGAATTGTAGTCATCAAGACTGATATTAAGCATATCATTTTCGGCAAGGATGATATCGTTCATTTCCTCGCATGTCTGTGCACTGTTTACAGCGCACAGTAAAACCGACTCATCCGTCGGCACAAGGTCGACATACCCCACAATGTCATCTGCGGCAACCGCGCCGCCGGGCAAGGTTATGTTCACGGTAACGGTAACCTCTGTATCACTGTCGGCATGACAAGGCAATTGAAAACCCAACGAAAAACAAAGTATGATGCAAAACAAAATTCTTTTTGTCACGGAAAATCTCTCCTCTCGGGAAATTTTTATCAATAATTGAATTTTGTAACGGTTTGTATATATTAATCATATCATAAAATTTACCGATTTGCAATAAATTTCTCAAAAATTTCAATCATCAAACTATACCAAAACTCTCGGTATAAATTCTGCTCATCTTTATATCATGTTCTTCGCTCGGCAAAAAATCATTTTCGCCGAGTAACTGTATATCATAACACACACCGATTACAGGTACGCTTGACTTTTGCAAAAATCGGTCATAAAATCCGCCACCGTAGCCAAGGCGGAATTTTGACATATCTGCCGCCACCATGGGCGCTATCACGAGGTCAAGTCCATTTGCGTCTGCACATTCGGTCATATCGCGCGGCTCCAAAATGCCGTAGCGGTCTTTGCAATAATCTTTTTCAAAATCGAGTGATTTTATTCGGCACGCCTGCATGGTGTTGCCGTCAATGACGGGCAGATATATTTTTTTGCCGAGCCCCATGCCGATTTTTGCAAGCTGCCATACATCGACTTCACTGTTGTATGCGGCATATATCATCACCTTATCTGCGTTTATCCACAATGGGTCGTTAATCACTTTTTTGCATATTTTCAGCGACGCGTCGGTTTTGAGTTGAGTCGGCTGAGCCGAGCGCAGATAAATATAATGCTTTCGCAGAAGTCTTTTGTCCATATGTATCACCTTTTTTGAAAAACTATTTTTTCAGCAATACGCTGATTCTTTTGTAAATAAGCGCCGTGATGAGCGAAACTATAACGCCCTTTAGCAGATTGAAAGGAACGACTGCCCAAAACACAAGCGAGTAGATATCATGAATACGGTGATTGACCGCCGTGCCCATGGATATTATCGCATCGAGAGGCATGTTCATAACACTGACATAGGCAGGGATGAGTACAAAGGCGTTCATGAGGCTGCCGACAGTTGCCATGAACAGCGTGCCTGCCGCCATGCCTAATGTGGCGCGTTTTTTCGATTTGTGATGCCTGTAGATAAATGCCGCAGGGAGCACGAACGAACAGCCGATGACAAAGTTGGAAAGCTCGCCTATGCCAAGCGTTACTGTGCCCTTGAACAGCATTATGAGCAGATTCTTTATTCCCTCAACAAGCACTCCGGCAAGCGGTCCGAGAGCAAACGCACCTATCAGTGCACACAGGTCGCTCATATCGATTTTATAGAACGGCGGCGCAAACCACAGCGGAAAATCAAAATACATAAGCACGGTCGCCATTGCGGACAGCAGTCCGATTTTTGTCAAATAAGCAGTTTTTTGTCTTTTCATTACAAATCCATCTCCAAATAAAATAAATTTCCCGGAGGCAAAAAAATGCACCCCAAATCGGGGTGCATAAAAAAGCATGAAAATGATCTTCTCTCATCCGGACTTTACCGTCGGCTGCGGAATCGTCAAAACGACTCACCGCATCTGCCAAGATATTTCTTGGCTCGTGGGCTTTGAGCAAATATAAATAAACGCTCTTACCACCGGTCGGGAATTTCACCCTCCCCCGAAGATAAGTTAATTGTAGCACAAATTGTGCCCGCAGTCAACCCATAAAAGCCTTTTTTAGATACAAATTATTCGTCCGTCTTTGCTCCGCACTTGGGGCAATATGCGCTGTCGGCAGGAATCTTTTCTCCACAGGCATTGCAGGTCTTTTTGTTGGACATTCTGCCGAGTGCCTCGGTGTATTCCTCTTTCTTTTCGATGAGCTCGGTAATCTGCGCACAGATTTCATCAATAGAATCTGCCTCTGTATCTTCACCGAGAGTGGATTTGTAAACCATCATGCCGATAGATGTATATTTTTGATTAATCTCATCATTAATCTCGGCAATCTTAAATTTTAGCCTGGTGTACTCCACAGCGTCACCGGATACCTTTGCCGCGTCCTTGGCGGTCTTTGTTACCATGCTTTTCACAGTGTTAAACATACTCATGTCAATTACCTCCCATAAATTATTCTTTTATAAATCACTCAACATGTCAAGATAGCTTTTAAGCCCGTTCTCGGTCTTGTTTAGCCCCGGCTTGTAGTATTGTTTACCATCAAGTTTGTCGGGCAGATATTGCTGCTTGACATACGAATGCGGATAGCTGTGCGGATATTTATAGCCTATGGCATTGCCGAGTTTATTTGCCCCACCGTAATGTCCGTCTTTCAGGTGCGGCGGAACTTCGCCGCCTTTGCCGGCGCGTATGTCGGCAAGTGCGTCGTCTATTGCGCAGATTGCCGAGTTGGATTTCGGCAGACAGCACAGAAAAATCACAGCCTCGCTAAGCGGAATCCTTGCCTCGGGAAGTCCGAGCTGAAGTGCGGCGTCCACACAGGCTTTTGTGACAACAGCCGCATTTGGGTACGCAAGGCCTATATCCTCGCTTGCAATAACCATAAGTCTGCGGCAGATACTTATAAGGTCGCCGCTCTCTATGAGACGGGCAAGATAATGCACCCCGGCATTGGGGTCACTGCCTCGTATTGACTTTTGAAAAGCGCTGAGGCAGTCATAATGGTTGTCACCGTCTTTATCAGCGGCAAATCCCGTCTTGCCCGTTGCAGCAGTGACCAAATCGTCGGTTATGTGCACCTCATCACCAAGAGCTACGCGCGATTTCACACACACATCAAGAGCGGTTATCGCCTTGCGCACATCTCCATATGCGGCGGTAGCAATATGGTTGAGCACGCCGTCGTCAATGATAATCTTCTTTTGCGGATATCTGTCGCCGAGACAGGCAACAGCGCGCTCAAGTGCGCACTCTATGTCCTGTGCATCCACAGGCTTGAACTGCAACACAGTGCAGCGCGAGAGAATAGCGTTGTAAACATAAAAATACGGATTCTCGGTAGTGCTCGCAATGAGAGTTATTCTGCCGTCCTCGATATATTCAAGCAATGATTGCTGTTGCTTTTTGTTAAAATTCTGAATCTCGTCGAGATACAAAAGTACGCCGCGCGCACATTCCTCTGTGTCAAGCCGGGCCGCAATGTCCTTTATATCCTTTGTAGAGGCATTTGTGGCATTAAGCTTATAGAGTTTTTTGTTGGTTATTTGTGCGCAGATGTTGGCAACGGTGGTTTTTCCCGTGCCGGACGGACCGTAGAATATCATGTTTGGTATATCGCCGCCGCAGAGAATGTCGGAGAGAAGTTTGCCCTTCCCTATCATATGCCGCTGACCGACAACATCTTCAATTTTAGTCGGACGCAATTCGTCCGCAAGCGGTCTGAGCATAAGTTCACCTCCGTAAATCTGCTTCTCTTACATAATATTATACACCTCTGTCGTCTTTTTTTCAAGCATTATTTCTATCATAATTTTATTACTTTATCATTCTTAAAGAAATAAAAAACTTGCTAATTTGCACAGAGTGTGTTATACTCAGTATTAGTCGAAATTATGCGTATTACAGCGTAATTTTAACTACCAAATAGCGAAGGTGATATCAGCAATGAACTGTATAAAAAACAATAAAGCAATACTCGCCGAGGGGTTCAAGGACGGTATACCGATAGGCTTGGGTTACCTTGCGGTGGCTTTCTCGCTCGGTATTGCCGCAAAAAATGTGGGACTGAATGTTTTTCAGTCTTTTTTGGTGAGTCTGCTGTGCAATGCATCTGCCGGAGAATATGCCGGATTCCTGCTAATCGGCTCGGGAGCGACTTATATTACGACAGTGCTTATGACACTTGTGGCAAACGCGCGCTACTGTTTGATGAGTTTTGCACTCAGTCAGAAGATGACGGAGAAAACCACGCTCAAACACAGACTTTTGGTCGGATTTGACATAACTGATGAATTGTTTGCCATAACCATCTCGCGCAAAGGGGAATTTACTCCGTATTATACATACGGCGCAATGATGGCCGCCATTCCCGGATGGTCTGTCGGCAGTGCTTTGGGCACACTTGCCGGCAACCTGATGCCGGAGCGTCTTGTCACCGCATTCAGTGTGGCTCTCTATGGAATGTTTCTGGCTGTCATCATACCCAAGGCAAGGGAAAGCAAAATCATCTGCATACTTATTATAATCTGCTTTGCACTGAGTTATGGCGCATCGGTACTGCCGATGATATCTGCACTCTCCGAGGGCACGCGCACCCTCATACTCACCGTGGGTATATCAGCTGTGGCTGCTATCCTTTTCCCGGTAAACCAATATACGGAGGACGAAAATGAGCAAAAATATTAACATATACATTCTCATAATGGCGGCGGTGACATTTGCAATAAGAGTTGTTCCGCTGACGATTTTTCAAAAGCAGATAAAAAACAGGTTTTTTCAATCATTTTTGTATTATGTGCCTTATGTGACACTGGCTGTCATGACCTTCCCGGCAATTACAAGAGCCACCGGAAACATGATATCAGGTTACGCTGCGCTTGCCGTCGGAATAATCGCCGCTTGGTTCGGTGCAAGCCTGTTCAAAGTAGCGGTATCCTGCTGTAGCGTGGTGCTTATTCTCGAATTTATAATTTAGGATGAGGGACGAATGAAGATAAACATAATTTGTGTGGGCAAACTAAAAGAAAAATATCTGCGCGACGGGATAGATGAATACTCCAAGCGCATAAGCCGTTTTGCGGACATACGCATAACCGAGCTTGCCGACGAAAAAATACCCGACCGTGCATCGCCGGCAATTGAAGAAAAAATCAAAAACACCGAGGGAGAAAAAATTTTATCGAAAATTGCAAATGATGATTATGCAATTGCGCTTTGTGTGGAGGGCAAACAATTCTCGAGCGAAAAATTTGCAAAAAAGCTGTCCGACATAATGCTTGACGGCAAGAGCACGATAGACTTTATCATAGGTGGTTCTCTCGGACTTAGTGACGAAGTGAAAAAGCGGAGCGATTTTCGTCTGAGTTTTTCCGAGATGACTTTTCCGCATCAGCTCATGCGGCTTATACTCACAGAGCAGATATACCGCGCATTTAAGATCAATGCCAACGAGCAATACCACAAATAATGAACAAAACGCTAAATAGCGGCGCCGCAACTACTTACGGACGCCGCTTTTTCATGCTCTGCTTATTGCAAGAAGCGCCTTTGAAACCTCATCGCGAGTATTAAATCTTCCAAAGGCGAATCGCACTGCGCCGTCGTCTCCGCTGCCTATGGTTCTGTGCGCATTGTATGCACAGTGAAGCCCGGCGCGCGAGGCAATGTCATATTTATCGCTCAATACGGCGGCAAGAGTCACGCAGTCGATGTCGGTGCGGTTAAATGCCACAACACCTGTTCGTTTGCTTATATCCGTCGTACCGTAGAGGACGGTATTGGGTATGACGCTCAGTCCCTCTATAAAATATCGTGCCAACTCACGCTCATGATGCAAAATATCTTCCGTGCCCACAACACGCAGAAACTTTATTCCCTCAAGCAGACCGGCAATACCGACGGCATTCAGGGTACCGCTCTCAAGTCTGTCGGGCAATTCGTCCGGCTGAGTGAGGACCGATGAATAACTGCCTGTGCCGCCTTGGGTGAGCGGTGCAATATATGCATCGGTATTTACGCAAAGCACGCCGGTCCCCATGGGACCGTAAAGCCCCTTGTGCCCGGCGAGAGCGAGAAAATCTATATTATCCATGTTATAGTTGATCACTCCTCCGCTCTGTGCACCGTCTGCAAGAAAAAGAATTCCCCTTTTGTGCGCCTCTGCGCCTATTTCGGATATATTCTGTATGGAGCCGCATACATTTGACACATGGTTGACCACAATCAGCTTTGTGTCGGCGCGCACACGCCTGATAATATCATCTGCAGTGACAAAACCCTTGCTGTTGCCCCACACCATGTCATACGAAATTATCCCGCGGCGTGCAAGATCCTCAAGCGGGCGCAGCACAGAATTATGCTCCATGCTTGTGCAAACAGCGTGCCCTCCGCTCGACATGACACCATGAATCACGGTATTGAGCGCCTCTGTCGCATTTTTGGTAAAGATAACGGATGACGGATCATTCACTCCGATAAACTCTGCAAGCATTTCGCGGCAGGTATACACAATGTCGGACGAACGGCGCGCCATCCTGTGTCCGCCCCTCCCGGGATTTGCGGCACAGCTTTTCATAAATTCATATACTCCTCGGTACACCCTGTCTGGTTTTGGCCATGTCGTAGCAGCATTATCAAAATATATCACTTATAAACACCTCTTACAAAAGCTTTGAATAATCACTCTCGCGGTAGACTCCCTTTGTGTACACTCCGCTCATTTTAATCATACTCCACGCCTTGTATAGATTCTCCTCGCTGAGTTTTATACAATAGCTGCAGCTTTTCACTGGGACGGCTTTCGGGGTCTGCACTACCTTGGAAACAATGGAATATCGCTTTTCCAGTTCGCTTTTGATTTTGTTTGCCGTGGTGATGGAGGCAAAAACAATCAGAACATTATTCAATTTATGTTCCTCCTTTGTCGCAGTGTCGGGAACAGTCGGACGAGATTTCGGCCGACAAGGGGCCGGCTTCCGTCTGCACAAAACAAATCCCGATGAATATATAAAAATACATTCAATATTATAATATGAAAAAATTTTTCTGCTGTTACCGAAAATATTCCTTTTTTATATTGATTTATTTCAAATAAAATGTATAATATAGATATAAGGTTTTTTACGGAGGTGACTTTATGTCATTTTGGAAAAGTCAGCAGATTGGTATAGATTTGGGTACAGCAACCATATTGGTGTATGTCGAAGGAAAAGGAATTGTCCTTGACGAACCGTCTGTTGTATCGATTGACACAAAAACAAACGAAGTTCTTGCGGTCGGCTCCGCCGCTCAGGACATGATAGGCAGAACGCCTTCAAACATAGTTGCAATAAGACCGCTTAGAAACGGTGTTATATCCGACTACAAAACAACCGAGATAATGATAAAATACATTCTCAACAAAGTGTGCACCCGTTCACTCTTTAAGCCGAAAGTGGTTGTGTGCATACCGAGTATTGTTACCGAGGTTGAGAAAAAATCCGTTGTAGATGCAACGACAAACGCCGGTGCGCGCAGTGCATATCTGATTGAGGAACCTATTGCGGCGGCTATAGGAGCAGATGTGGACATATCGCGTGCGGAGGGCACCATGGTTGTGGATGTCGGCGGCGGCACTTGCGACATAGCCGTTATATCTCTCGGCGGCACGGTGGTACACGATTCAATAAAGGTTGCCGGGGATGAATTTGACCAGGCGATTATCCGTTATATCAAGAAAAACTACAATATGCTCATAGGCGAACGGACGGCAGAGATAGTCAAGTGCAGAATAGGTTGCGTGTATCCGTTGTTTGAACCGCTTACAATAGAGATAAAGGGACGAAGTCTTATATCCGGTCTGCCGGCAAAGGTGACTGTATCTTCAACACAGATTTTAGATGCGCTCAGTGAGCCGGCGGCAGCAATTGTCAGTGGTGTGAAAGGCGTGCTTGAACAGACTCCGCCGGAGATTCTCGGTGACATAGTGGCAAACGGTATGCTCTTCACCGGCGGCGGATCTCTTGTGAACGGGCTTGACACTCTTGTGAGCAAAGCCACTGGCATAAAAGTGCACATTGCTGACAACCCGGCGCAGTGTGTGGCTATAGGCACAGGAAAATCGCTCAGTCACATGGAAATGCTTAAAGACAATCATATATAAAAAAAACGGCATGTATTTCAAATTGTGATACATGCCGTTTTTTTAATCTGTAAATTCGGTTACCTTTGCAGCGGCCCTCGGCACTGCATCTCGAGAGTTTTTCCAGTCCTCTTTTGCATAGCGGTAATCAAATTTTTTCGAAAACCAATCCGTATCATCGCTTATACGGCGAAGATTCCTTTTTTCAAGTTCCGTAAGAGCGATGCAAAAATCTTTTAACCTTTTGCCGTTCATGCATTTGTTTGCCTTCGTCATCAGCAATGCATAGTGATTTAAGCAAAAGCCCTTTGAAGACAGAAACTTCTGTCTGAACTCTTCATCGGTGTCGTAAAGATAGAAAATATTCTCGCAAAACTTATCCATAGTCACATTCAGCCGCTCGCAAACCGCGCAAGATTCTGCCCTTCCCAAAGCAAGTGATGCGGCAGCCTCTGCCGACGATGATTTTTTTGAGCCGAATAACCCGCCTTTTGAACTGTCATTTTGCACAAGCATTAAGATTTCATCAAGAGTTGACACAAGACTGTCAGTGTGGGTTTTGAGAACAAGTGCAAGACTGAGCTTATTCTCACACTTGAGCAGCATTGAAGAGTGTCTGCGGCAGAATCCGCGCTGATTTGTAAATATGCGTTCATCGGGTTCCATCATGCTGGCGCCGACGGTGTAATCTATGCGTGACAATTCCTCTTGCATTTCAAATTCGCATATGGCGCACTCGCAGTCTTTTGCAAAAGCATCGTTGATAGGTATGGTATATATTTTTTCTTTCATAGTCGTTTTAATCCTTTGACAGTATGATGAGGGCGTCGCCCTGACCTATTGTTATTCTTCCCTCATCTTCGGTAATTTCATTACTGACGCCGATTGATGAAAATTGCGAAACATCCGCGTGATTCAGTGTGTATTTCATGCCGCTTATGCACACATCGTGCAGTCCGCCGGAAAGCGGAATAAGCGACAAATATGTGAAATCGTGCGTTTTTGAAATGATATTTTCTGCCTTTGCAAGGCGTATTATGTTGTTCTCGTTTACAATACGCGCTTCTATGTTCGCATCGGCAAATTTTTTGAGCAAATATATGTTTGCAAGCGAGTGATCCATCCTCGTGCCTATGCTTCCGAGCAGTGTCACTGAATCAAATCCTCGTTTTATGACATAATCGCAAGCCTCCTCGGTGTCGGTGGCATCTTTAACTGGGTTAAGCCGAATTATCTCACTTTCCTTTGAAAATTGCGAAAATTCAGACCTTGTCATGGTACACGAGTCGTAATCACCTATCCACACATCGGGGAATATCCCCATTTTCATAAGATGGTGCGCCGCACCGTCGGCACAGATCACAAAATCCTCACGGGATATGTATTTTTTTGTGTAGCTAATGTCGTTTATTGCGCCGTTGGATATGATGACAGCACTTTTCAAATCGCATTTCCCCTTGCAAAAAATTCTCCGCATGCGTCTGCAACACTCTCTGCACCGTATATTGCCGAACCGGCAACTATGACATTTGCCCCGGCGCCGACTGCGGCGGTGACATTGGAAAGATTCACTCCGCCGTCGATCTCTATGTCGAGCTCCGGCGCCCATTCTCTGATTTTTCTTACCTTATCGAGACTGGACTCGATGAACTTTTGTCCTCCGTAACCCGGATGAACACTCATAACAAGCGCCATGTCGAGCATGGGCAGATAGGGCTTTATAAGCTCACAGTCTGTCTCCGGGTTGATAGTCATGGCAATCTTTTTGCCGCGGCTCTTTACCGAATCATAGATGTTTTCAAACTCCATATCGCTTTCAAGGTGAACATTAATTATGTCTGCTCCTGCCTCAATAAAGGGCACCGCAAATTTTTCGGGATATTGAATCATAAGATGCACATCGAGCACTCTGTCGGTGCATTTTCTTATGCATTTGAGCATATCGGGGCCAAAGGTGATGTTGGGTACAAAATGACCGTCCATCACATCAACATGAACATACTGCGCGCCGCCTTTATCTATCGCCTTGAGGTCGTGTTCGAGATTGGCGAAATCCGCCGCCAGAATTGACGGTGAAAGTGTAATCATGTTTACCACTCCTTCTTATCTTTGAGTAGCTTATAAAAGCTCTTATAATTATCATATCTGCTCTGCGCAATGAGTCCGTCACATACTGCGTCATACACTCCGCACCACTTTGTGCTAAGATGCATACAGTCCGCAAATCGGCATTTATCTTCATATGCCGCAAACTCAGGAAAACAGTTTTTAAGATTTTCGGGTTCTATGTTTGTTAACTCCAGCGAGCCGAAACCCGGTGTGTCCACAACATATCCTCCGCTATAGTCAACAAGCTCCACATGGCGAGTGGTGTGTTTTCCCCTGCCGAGTCTTTCACTGACGCTGCCTGTGTGCATAACATATTCGCCGGTAATGTTGTTTAGCAGACTGGACTTGCCTACGCCGGAGAATCCGGCAAAAGCAGTGGTTCTGCCGTTGAGCAGGGTGCGGATTTTGTCAGTGTCTCCGCCGCCGTCAAGGTTGCACACCTTGTAAACATCACAGCCTGCCAAGCGGTACACCGATTCGAAAGCAGCAATTTTCTCATTGTTGACAAGATCAGTTTTTGTCATGCAAACAACTGCATCAACAGCACTTGCCGAGCATATGGCGAGCATTTTGTCCACAAAGGTGTAATCCGGCCCGGGGTTTGCGCACGACATGACGATAATCATGGCGTCTATGTTTGCAACAGGAGGACGGATAAAGAAATTTGCGCGCGGAAGTATCTCCGATACGGTGCCCTTGCCATCGGAGATATCTATCAGTACATTGTCACCGCAATATGGTTTCAGCGAGACATTGCGGAATTTTCCCCTCGCTTTACATTCGATGATTTCGCCTTCGGGAGTTTTTACATAATAGAAACCGCCGATGCCTTTTAATATTTTTCCGGATGTCAATTCGCTGCCCTCCGCTATCATTCAGTAAAGCTGATTGTTGCGGTGTTGACCAGCGTATCGTCAGCATACACTTCATAAGTCTTTTTGCCCGTGCCGGACACTTTAAGTGAGAATTCGGGATTCTCCTGAGGGTGAAATGCACCTTCATACACGGTTTTGCCACCCTCGGTAACTTTTACGGTGACAGTCTCCTTATCTGCCGGGATGGTACATTTTATTGTCCTGTCGGTCGGAGTAGCCTCGTGCTTGGTATCATTACTGCCGGTGCTGCCCTCGCCCGAGCTCACCACAAGATTGATCTTCGTCTTGTTGCTGACAGTTTCGCCGCCGGCAACGCTCTGTTTTATTACAAGTCCGCTGTCCACAACAGAGTTTTCGTATGAAACATCACCGAGCGTAAGTCCGGCGTCGGTTATGGACTTTTTAGCCTCGTCAAGAGTCTTGCCCACAAACTTTGGCACAACAACATCCTTCTCAGACGGACCTTTGCTTACATAGAGAGTGACCGTAGAGCCTTTTGCCGCCTCAGAGCCACCGTCGGGTTTCTGACGGATGACATAATTCTCGGGTACATCGTCGTTGTCTTCAAACTCTGTCTCCACATTAAATCCGGCTTTCTTTAGCGCCGCTTTTGCCGAATCATATTTTGAAAGGGCAAAGTCATCGACTTTAATCTTCTCTGCTCCAACGCTTACCGTGAGGTAGATTGTTGATTCGGGCTTTACATGGCGCCCCTCACCGGGAGTCTGACCGATTATGGTGCCTTCCTCTGCGGTGTCATCCTGAACCTCGTCTTTGACTTCAACTTTGAGATTTTTCTCCTCAGCGAGCTTTTTTGCCTCATCAAGAGTCTTGTCCTTGAAGCTCGGCACAAGTATCTCATCTGATGAAAAAACAGAGAATATCGGTGCATCGGGATAAATGATGTATGTCGCAAGCAACGACAGCAAGCCGACAATCACAAATGCTGTGGCTATTGCGCCAATAACAACTTTTTTGCTCTCTTTCGGTTTATCTGCCTTTCGTGCGGTTGTACCCGGGTGCTTTTCGGCAGGTGTGTTTCGCTGAACCTCAGGAGCGGTGCGAAGCGTCTCGTTCACCTTGTCCTTTGAGATAATCATGGTTCGGTCGCTGTCGGTGTCATCATATATATCAGATATGGCTGTGCCGATTTCAGCATTTGGGTCTTCCTCCAGGAGTTTTATGTCGTCCTTCATGTTATTGGCATTCTGATATCTGTCGGATATGTTTTTGGAAATTGCTTTGAGTATGAATTTTTCAACAGACGGCGTAATTTCCGGGTTATATTCTCTTGGACTGACGGGATCCTCCTGAATATGTTTCATGGCAATCGCAACCGGAGAATCGCTCTCAAACGGAAGTCTGCCGGTGAGCATTTCGTACACGACAATGCCGAGCGAATAAAGGTCTGACTTACCGTCAACATGACCGCCCCTTGCCTGTTCGGGCGATATATAGTGAACAGAGCCGAGAATATTCGTGTCAGCCGTCATTGTCGAACCCGTGGTTGCCCTCGCAATACCGAAGTCTGTCACTTTCACACGGTGATCGTTTGTTATCATGATGTTGTGCGGCTTAATATCGCGGTGCACGATGTTTTTCTCGTGTGCGGCAGAGAGAGCATCGCAAATCTGATATGCAATACTGAGAGCATCCTGCATATCAAGAGGTGCTTTTTCCTGAATATATTGTTTAAGGGATATGCCCTCGATGTATTCCATAACGATGTAATGATAACCCTGATCATATCCGAAATCAAATATAGAAACGATATTGGGGTGTACGAGGCTTGCAGCCGCCTGTGCCTCGGTGTTAAATCTGCGCAGAAAATCGCTGTCCTCCTCGAGATCCTGGCGGAGCACCTTAATCGCAACCATTCTGTTGAGCAGATTGCAGTGCGCCTTGTACACATGAGCCATGCCGCCCTTGCCTATTTCTTCTATAATTTCATATCTGTTTCCTAAAATCAATCCTATCATTTTGTCACCTCGTTAAAATCCATGTTTACAACGGTAATGTTGTCTTTTCCTCCGTTATTATTGGCAAGGGCAATCAGCAGTTCGTTTGCCCTCTGCGGTTCATTTTCATTCAGAGTCTGTTCTATGAGTGCGTCCGGCACAAAATTTGAAAGTCCGTCCGTGCACAGCAGAATTTTTGTGTCGCTGCGAATCGGGAAGTCAAACAAGTCTATATCCACGGTCATTTCTGTGCCGACGGCGCGTGTGATTATGTTCTTATTGGGGTGTTTGTTTGCCTCGGCGGTGGTTATCAGCCCTTTTTCAAGCAAGTCCTGTACATAAGAATGATCGCGCGATATCTGTCTGATTGTTCCGTCAACGGCATATATCCTGCTATCTCCGACATTTGCGGCATAAGCTCTGTCTCCCGAGCAGATAACGGCGGCAATGGTCGTGCCCATTCCCGAAAGTTCATCTTCACTGAGAGAGCGGATGTAGATTTTCTCGTTTGCTGTCTTAATGGCATCAGAAAGAATTGTCTTTACAGAATCCGCATCGGAACCCGCGGTGAGCCGGGCGGATATGTATTCCGATATAATATCCACGGCGCTTGAACTTGCAGTTCTGCCGCCGCGATGACCTCCCATACCGTCTGCCACAACCGCAAAGGCACAGTTATCAGAGATGACTTTTGCGCAGTGTGAATCCTCATTAACAGCGCGCACATTTCCAATGTCTGTTCCGTGAGCAATAATCATTATTGTCCCTCCTTTACATGAGCACGCCGGAGCTGACCGCAGGATGCACTGATATCACTTCCCAGTTCGCGGCGAACCGTGGCGTTTATGCCGCAGTCACCGAGCGTGTTCACAAATCGTTCTATTTTCGACCTGTCAGGCTTTGTAAAACTGTTTTCTTCCACATTGTTCACCGGGATAAGGTTTACATGGCACAGCATACCACCAAGCAGGCGCGCCAGAGAGCGCGCATTTTCGACAGAGTCGTTTACTCCGTTTATTATAGCATATTCGAAACTGATTCGTCTATGATTTTCTTCAATATATTTTTTACAAGCCTCAATCAGCTCGTCTATGTGATATTTATTGTTTATCGGCATTATTGAACTTCGCATAGCGTCATTGACCGCATGGAGGGATATCGACAGAGTAACGGGCATATTAAGGTGCGAAAATTCGTAAATCTTCGGCACCACTCCGCAAGTTGATACCGATATGTGTCTGTAACCAATGTTGAGTCCGTTTTCATCATTGACATTTTTGAGAAACTTAACCACATTTTCGAAATTATCCATAGGTTCACCGATTCCCATCATGACGATGTTGGATATCCTCTCGCCGATGTGTTTTTGAGCAAATATCACCTGGTCGAGAATCTCACCGGCAGACAAATCTCTCACCTTGCCGCCGATTGTCGAGGCGCAGAATCTGCAACCCATGCGACAGCCAACCTGACAAGAGATGCATATGGTGACCCCGTGTTTATAGTACATCACGACGCTCTCCACCACATTGCCGTCGCCGAGTTCAAAGAGAAATTTTTTTGTGCCGTCGATTTTGGATTCAAGCACTTTTATCGGTTTGGCAACGCTGATGTACGACACAGCACTCAGTTTTTCACGCAGTTGCTTTGATATGTCGGTCATCTCGTCAAACGATGTCACACCGCGGCTGAGCCATACAAAAATCTGCTTTGAGCGAAATTTTTTCTCGCCGAGGTTTTCGATAAATTGTACAAGCTCGTCATAAGTCAAATCTTTCAAATTAATCATCAGTCGATCCTCTGCATCTTGCAAATGTAAAATCCGTCACAGCCGTGCACATTCGGAAACAGCGTTATATCCCCGCCGTTTTCGACATTAACGCAGTCGATAGGCACTTTGACAAAATTTCCGTGACTTTCAAGAAATTTTTGCGTAACCGCACCGTTCTCTCTGCCGTCAATCGTACAAGTGCTGTAAACGATAAATCCGCCTTTTTTGACATATCGCGAACTGTTTTCGAGTATGCCGTATCCCGTCTGTGCGAGCGATTCAATATCAGATTCGGTTCGGAAGTACTTTATATCCGGCTTGCGGCGCAGTATGCCCAAACCGCTGCACGGTGCATCAACAAGCACGGCATCGGCGGTATCTGTGAGTGATTCGTCGGGTTGTGACGAATCGGCACAGCGCGTCTCGATGATGTCCGCACCTAGCCGGGCCGCATTTTCTCTGATTAAATCAAGCTTATGTTCATGAATGTCAAATGCATATATCTTGCCGCGGTTTTTCATTTTCTCCGCCATGTGGGTTGTTTTCCCGCCGGGGGCGGCGCAAGCATCGACAACCGTCTGTCCTTCTTTTGGACCGAGTGCCTCAACTGTGAGTCCTGCGGCATAATCCTGTACATAGAAATATCCTTTTTTATAAGCGTCAAGCTGTGTCAGAGAGGTTAATCCGCCGCAGCTTACAAAGCAGTCAATCGGGGAAATGCTGTTTTTGTAAACATGAGCCTGCGCACCGGAATCACGGAGGGATTGAACAAGCTCATCAACCGTGCATCTGTTGAGATTGCACCTGAGCAAAAGCGGCGCCCTCTCAAGAAAAGACGCACACAAATTCTCGGTGAAATCAACACCGTAATCGGCAATCCATCTGTCGACAAAATGCCGCGGCACAGAGTAGTAAATGCTTATATATTCCGCTTTATCAAACGGATATTCAATCACTCCGGCGCTTTGAGATACTTTTCGCAGCACTGCATTTACAAATCCGGAACTGCGGCGCAGCCCTTTTGCCTTGGTGAGGTTGACACACTCGTTTACCGCCGCCGAAGTCGGAACTTTGTCCATAAGCATTATCTGATATACACCGATCTCAAGTATGCACAGAATGTAATCGGAAATTTTCTTAAGTTTAATTGACGAAAAACATGAGATGACATAATCTATCCTCAGCTTGTTTTTCAGCACTCCCGTGGTTATCTCGTTTATAAAACGCATATCCGCAGAAGAAAAATCACCGTTTTTTCGCACCTTCTTCAGTTCCTCACTGAGATATGCTTGGTTTTTGTATACACTGTAGAGCACATCCGCACATTTTTTTCGCGCTGTATGAATCATAGGTTATCTTCTCCTATCGCGGGAGATGAGGATGAGTCTGAGCAAACTCATTGCGGAAGTGAGCGCAGACGCAAGATAGGTCATCGCCGCAGCTTTGAGCACTTTTTTTGTGCCGGTTATCTCGCCGTCAGACATTATACCCGTGTCGGAGAGTATATTGAGTGCACGCAAGCTCGCATTAAACTCAACAGGCAGAGTAATCACCTGAAACAAAACCACTGCCGCAAAGAGGACTATGCCGAAATTGAGCAGAGGATCCATCCTGAAGATCAAACCCAGAGCAGCCAGCGGCAAAGCGAACTTTGACGAAAAGCTGACAACCGGGAAAATAGCAGTTCGGATCTTGAGCGGAAAATAAGCCGTGCTGTGCTGAATCGCGTGTCCCGTCTCGTGAGCCGCAACGCCGAGCGCCGCGACAGATGTGGACGAATAAACCGGATCTGACAGCCGCACAACTTTCTTCATCGGGTCGTAATGATCGGTCAGTGTGCCGCCGATGCGTTCAACAGTGACATGGTGAAGTCCGTTGAGGTCAAGAATCTTTCTCGCAACCTGTGCGCCGGTAAACCCCCTCGCTGACATAACGGACGAGTATTTTGAAAAAACAGAGCTGACTTTTGCCTGAGCATATGCCGCAAGCAAAATGCAAGGCAACACCAAAATCATGTAGTATGAATCCATATAGTACATAAAATAATTCTCTCCTATCGTCAAGACGGTTTATGAAAGCAATGTGCCGCGCTCAATTGAATTGCCGCGCAAAAAATCCTCTGTATTCATAGACTTTTTTCCCTCGGGGCGCAGTCTGTCAATTACAAGAGCAGTCCCGTTGCCGCATTTAACCGTGAAATTTTTTTCGTCAACCGCTGCTACCGTCCCGCACTGTGCGTCTGAATTGTCAATTGTGATATGCGCAGACTCGATTTTCATTATTTTTCCGTTGCATACGGCATATGCGCACGGAAACGGATACAGACCCCTTATGAGATTGCGGATGTCATCGGCATTTTTTGTCCAATTTATGTGAGCTGTTGTTTTGTCAATCATCGGTGCATATGTCATGAGTGATTCATCCTGCTGCTCGCGGACCGCAGTGCCGTTAGAGAGCTGTTCGATTGTTGACACAAGCAACTTTGCACCAATCGGTGCAAGTTTGTCATGGATCGTCTCGAAAGTGTCATTCACATCTATTTCCACACTCTCTTTCAAGAGCATATCGCCGGTGTCAAGACCTTTGTCCATAAGCATTGTTGTGACACCGGTGATTTTTTCACCGTTTATTATGCATTGTTGCATAGGGGCCGCACCGCGGTATTTTGGCAAGAGTGAACTGTGAACATTCACACAGCCGTATTTCGGAAAGTCAAGCACATATTCGGGCAAGATTCTGCCGTATGCCACAACGGCAATCAAATCCGGCTTTTCGGCAAGAAGTATTTCTTCAAAATTCTCTTTTTTTAAGTTTTTCGGCTGATATATCTTGGTGCCGTGAGAATCGGCGCAGTCATAAACAGCCGTGTGGGTCATCTTGTGGCCTCTGCCGCGCGGCTTGTCCTCACGCGTAACAACGCTTGTGACTGAAAAACCTTCGTGAGCATACAACGCCTCAAGCGACTCAACCGCAAATTCCGGTGTGCCCATAAACATTATATTCATATTATTATCATCCTTTATTCAAATCATTCACCGTCCGGCTCAAGATATTCCTCAACTTTGTCCACAAACATGACGCCGTCAAGGTGATCTATCTCATGGCAGAGAGCTTTTGCCAGCATGCCTTCGCCTGTTATATCAAACTCATTGCCGTCTCTGCCGGTTGCATGAACGGTGACTTTTTCCGGGCGTGTGACTGTGCCCCACTTGCCGGGCACACTGAGACAGCCCTCCGGCGAAGTAACGGAGCCTTCAGCGGAAACTATCTCGGGATTGATAAGTTCTATGAGTCCATCGCCAACATCTATTACTACCGCGCGTTTAAGCACTCCGACCTGCGGTGCGGCAAGTCCCACACCGTCGGCAAGGCGCATGGTTTCCGCCATGTCGTCAAGCAGAGTGACGGTCCTGTCATCTATGTTGTCTATTCTTCTGCATTTTTTTCTTAAAATTTCGTCGCCGAGTTTTCTTATATTTCTTATTGCCATATCAAAAAATCTCCGTTCTGCCGATAATTCACGGCTTTATTGTTAATAGAGGCTTTGAGGATTGACATCAATCACAACGGCTGCCTCTTTGGATTTCCTGCAAAAATTCTCATAGAGCGACCCAAGAATATCGTATAGCTCTTTGTTATAGCGGGTTTTTGCTAAAATCCTGTATCTGTATTTATCATTTATCATATATATCGGCGCTTTGCATGGTTCAAAAACCTGTGCACAAGAGCCTAGTTTTTTTTCTGTGATTTTTTCTGTCAGCGCTGTATAGAATCTTTCTGCGGAGGATTTTGTCGTGTCCTCGTCCGCAGATGTAAACAATATATTCACAAACTCGCAAAACGGCGGATATGACAGCATTGCACGAAATTCTATCTCATTTTTGTAGAATCCCTCATAGTCCTGTTTTGCGCTGAGAATTATCGTATCATCGTTTGGGCTGTAGGTCTGTATGACAGCGGTACCGGGGTATCGCCCCCTTCCGGCTCTGCCGGCAACCTGGGTTATCAGGTCAAATGTCCGCTCAGACGCGCGGTAATCTTCCTGGTTCAGACTCATGTCGGCGGCAAGGACGCCGACAAGGGTGACATTTTCAAAATCGAGTCCCTTGGTTATCATCTGCGTGCCGACCAGGATATCTGTCTTTTCACTGCGGAATTTATTCAGAATTTTTTCATGCGCATTTTTGTCCGATGTAGTGTCGGCGTCCATGCGCAGATATGTGGCGTCGGGGAACATCTGTTCTATAGTCTCCGTTACCTTTTGAGTGCCCGTGCCGAAGTATCGGATGTATTTGCCGCCGCATGACGGGCAAATATGCGGCACATCTGTCATGTAGTCGCAATAGTGGCATATCATTTTGTTCATAAACTTGTGATATGTGAGCGACACATTGCAATGGGGACACTTGACGACATAACCGCAATTTCTGCATGAGACTGCGTTTGAATATCCCCTGCGGTTGAGAAAAAGCATGGTTTGTCTGCCCTCGTCTATATTCCTGCGCATGAGCGATGCAAGAGTTTTGCTGAATATACTCATGTTGCCGGCTTTGAGTTCTTCGCGCATATCGGTAATGAGCACTTCGGGCAACTCGGCATTGCCTATCCGAGAGAGCATCTCTATAAGCTTGTACTTGCCCGTCTGCGCCTTGTAATAGCTCTCCACAGACGGCGTGGCACTGGCGAGCAACACCGTCGCTCCTGAGGATTTCGCACGGAAACGAGCTATCTCCGCCGCATGATAACGCGGTGCCGATTCGGATTTATATGTGTTCTCATGTTCCTCATCTATTATTATCAATCCCAAATTGTCAAAAGGCGCAAAAACGGCTGATCTTGCCCCGACAGCTACATCAACGGCGCCCTCTTTGATTTTTTTCCATTCATCATATCTTTGCTTGACAGTAAGCGAGCTGTGCAGCACCGCAGCTCTGCCGCAAAAACGCGACATCACTTGTGACACCATCTGCGGAGTGAGAGCAATCTCGGGCACAAGCATTATCGCTTGTCTGCCGCCGTTTATCGTGCGTTCTATCAGTTCAAGATATACTTCTGTCTTGCCGCTGCCCGTGACACCTCGCAGCAGATATGTAGAATATTGCTTTGACACGATTCCGTCATTCACCGCGTCAACTGCGTTTTGCTGTTCATCGGTCAACTCGTGAGGGGTATATTCGGAAAGTGCTCGATCGGAGAGTAAATCCGAGCGAACAACTGTTTGAGAATATTGGGCAACACCGCGGCTGATAAGCGCATCGACGGTTTTTTTTGTAACTGACGCATATTCTGTTAGTTCGGACAAGCTGAGCGTGCCACAGTCGGCAAGCACTTCAAGTGCTCGGCTCTGTGCCTTGGCTTTCGATGAAAGCATATCGCACAGCTCATAAGCCTCTGTGCGGTCGCACAAAAGGGAAACAGCCACCGAAATGGTATCTTTTACTCCCTCGCTGCGCACAGTCTCTATGCGCACTATACCTTTTTCAATAAGTCTTTTTGCACTTTGATATATGTTTTTCTTGCCTGTGAGCTCCGCAATGCGTTCTATGGTGAGCGGAGATGATTTTTTGAGTTCGTTTACAATCGCAAGGGCAACGGCGGAGTTTTTTACGGCACGGTCAATTTCTTCGTCGGACACATCTTCCAAAAATACAACTCTCGAAAACTTAATGTTGACTCCCACCGGCAACAGCGCTCTGAAAGCCTGCGCATACGAACAAAAATATCTGTGGTGCATGAACTTTGCGAGAGCTGCGCCGTCCGCATCAAAATAGACATCATTATCCACGATGCGCAGTATCGGTTTCAGGTTGTCAAATTCACTTTTGTCAACAAAGCCGATTATATAACCTTCGGATGCCTTATTGCCCTTGCCGAAACCAATTTCGACCCGCATTCCGATCTGAACCGCGGATGCAAGTTCGGTCGGAACGGCATAGTGATATATATTGTCCGTAGCCTTTGATACACTGTTGAGCACAACTTCGGCAATCACATCCGTTCCTCCTTTCGATTTGGGCAAACGCGGTTTATTCTTCAGTCAATGCGTTCTCGTTATTCTCGGGTACAAACACAGCATACGGATCATCATTTTTGTCCGCGCTCTTTGTGCGAAAACTTACTTTATTTTCAAAAATTTCATTCACGGCAATAGATACCGGTTTGTTGGATTCACATTCCGTAAAGCTTACGCCGGATTCAACAATCTCTCTTGCGCGCTTTGCCACTATGATAACAAGGCTGTATTTGCTCTTGATATCTCTCAAATCCATTACTTCATTTACCGACGGGTATACCATCATAATTAACACACCTCTTTATTTATTCTTAAGACGCTCCGCCTGAATTATGCAATCCAGTTTGTGAGCGGAATCTTCCACTTCTTCATTGACTATTACATATGTATATTTCTTTGCAAGCTGCATCTCGCGCTCTGCCGCCTCGATACGCTTGTCTATGACATCGCTTTTCTCCGTGCCTCTGCCGGTAAGGCGTCGGCGCAGTTCGTCAAGCGACGGCGGCATGACAAACACCGTCACGCAGTCGTCGACAGTCTCCATAATCTTCATGGCGCCCTGAACCTCTATTTCAAGGATGACATCCGTGCCGGATTCAAGCATCATGTTTACTTCGCGCTTGGGGGTGCCGTAGTAATTGCCGCAAAAGCACGCCCACTCGAGAAAACCGTCGTTATTTATCCTATCCTCGAATTCCTCTCGTGTGAGGAAGTAATAATTGACTCCGTCCGCCTCTCCCGGGCGCGGACTGCGCGTGGTTGCCGATACCGACAGGCGCACGCCGTCAGAACCGTAGTTTTCAAAGTAATTTGCAAGTACAGTACCCTTGCCGCAGCCGGAAGGGCCGCTCAATACTATAAGCCTGCCTCTGTTATCAGTCATAGTCGGCATCCTCCTCGTCATCATCTGTCAGAACAACAGACATATCGTCAATTCTGTTTGCCAAAGTCTCAGTCTGCACCGCGGAGAGGATTATGTGGTCGCTGTCGGTGATGATAACCGAGCGTGTGCGGCGACCGTAGGTTGCATCTATGAGCATACCGTTGTCGCGCGCCTCCTGGATAATTCTCTTTATTGGTGCGGATTCAGGACTAACCATGGCAACAAGTCTGTCCGCAGAAACAATGCTGCCGAATCCGATGTTAATAAGTTTCATTACATCCTCCGTATTGCCAAAATATTTTTATTCTATATTCTGCACCTGTTCGCGCAGTTTTTCTATCTCTGCTTTCAAATCCACAACTGCCTTGCTGAGTGCAAAATCATTGCATTTTGAACCCATGGTGTTTGCTTCGCGATTAAGTTCCTGAATAACGAAATCAAGCTTTCTGCCCACCGGAACACCCGACTCGAGCAGATGAGAAAATTCCTTAAGATGACTTTCGAAACGGATAATCTCCTCGGTAATGTTCACCTTGTCGGAGAAAATCGCCACTTCAGTAAGAAGTCTGCCTTCGTCCGGCTCGACGCCGTTTAAGTACTCGTCAATTCTTTCTTTAAGACGGGTGCGATATTCATCCACCGTTTGCGGAGATCTCTCTTTGATTATATTTAATATTTCTCTTACATCAGCTATACACGAATCAAAAAATTCCTTCAATCTCTCGCCCTCCCGCACACGGTTCGCACCGAGGTCGGCAAGCGCCGAATCAATTACAGAACGAGCGTCCGCAGAGAGGGCATCCTTGTCCTGTTCTTCTTTTTCAACGCGGAATATGTCCGGAAAACTGCTGAGTGAGGAAGCTTTTATGTCATTCTCTATTCCAAGGTTAGCACACATATTATATATTGCATCGTAATACCTCTGCGCCAAATCCTCGTTGACGCTGACGACAGTGTCATCTGCCGCCGAGGTGTCAATCTGAATGTACACATCGACCTTTCCGCGGCTGACTGCCGCCGAAATACACTCACGAGCAATCTCCTCTATGAAAGAATACTGACGGTAAACCTTTATGTTAGTGTCGAGATATCTGTTGTTGACAGTCCTGATCTCAACACTTATCTTGTATTTATCAAAAACTTGTTCGGCTCGTCCATAGCCTGTCATACTTTTTATCATAGCACGGTGATGCACCGGTTACGGCACACCTTCCTCCTTTTGTCCGAATATACATTTATTATATCAAACAATTGTAAAAAATACAATATTTTTATTCAAATTTATTCCTCAGCGCACTGCCGCCGAGATAACCGAATCTTTTTCCCTGAAAGCTATCGCGCAGTTCAAGCTGCGCATCAATGTTATCTTTTATCTTCCACCAGCTTGTCCCGTAGTTCGAAAAAACAGTTCTCTCCTCGCCCGCCCTGCCGATCAACCGCTGAATGACGATTTTGGGGTCGAGATATTCCAGAAAAGCGATAACCCTGTCTACATAGTCATAATATGTTCCCATGGAGAAATCGCCGTTTAGATACATCTGCGCCATGGGAGTGCCTTTGACGATATAAAGACTGTGCAGCTTCACCTGTTCCACGCGCAGAGCAGACAGTACCTTGGCGCACTCGATGACATCTGCAGTGTCGTCCCACGGCAGATTGAGTATCAGATGAGCACAGACGGAAAAGCCGTATCTGTGAATCATGCCGACAGCGTCTATAAACTCTGCCAGGCTGTGCCCTCGGTTGAGCTTAGCGAGGGTTTTGTAATTCACGGTTTGCAGACCGAGCTCAAAACTGATGCAAATACCGCTTGTGCGCGACACATCCGCCAAAAACTCAAGATAACTCTCGGCAATACAGTCGGGCCGAGTGGAAACCGCAATCTCCACAACATCTTCCGTAATCGCCTGATGTATGCAGTCTTTGAACTTATCGAGCGGCATATATGTATTTGTGAAATTCTGAAAATACACATTAAACTTTTTCACATTGTACTTTTTGCCGATGAAAGCCTTGTTTTTCTCAATCTGCTCAGCAATGCGCATCGTTGCCGGCAGATTTTCGAAAGCTGCGCCTTCCTCGCCGCAGAATATGCACCCGCCGCTGCCGACACAGCCGTCACGGTTGGGACAGGTCAGCGGAAGATTGACCGGCAATTTGTAGACTCTCTCGCCGTACTTCTCTTTAAGATATGACGAATATGTCCTGTATCTCATGTGAAACGAAAATCCTCTCTGTCAGAAATGATCGATAAACGACGCATACTCCTCCTGTGTTATATAGTAGATAAACGAATAATCATCAGCAAGTGCACGCGCTATGGCAGCCGTAGAATCATCCGAACCCATGTCTACAATGAGCACATTGGGCACAAATCCGCCCCGGGATTGTTTTAAGTTGCGCCAAACCACACTGCGCACGATGTATTCAAGGTCTTTCTCGCGGTTGCGCACCTTGATGATCACATACACATCATCGCCGTTTATCGGCTTGAAAAAGAACCCGACAAGCCTTATTGTTATGTCTATCACGGCATAGGCCGCCAAGAAAGTTACAATTGTCTTGAAGATAACTCCATGCATAAATACAACACCTCTCCACATTAAATACTATGCGGAGAGGCTTGGCTTTGTTCAAAGACCGGCTTTCTGTCTTAAGATGTCCGCCTTGTCGCATTTCTCCCACGGCAGATCCACATCTGTTCTGCCAAAGTGACCGTATGCCGCAATCTTTTCGTATATCGGGCGTCTGAGGTCAAGATCTTTTATGATAGCCGCAGGGCGCAGATCAAACACTTCATCCACAATGTCCGAAATCTTTTCTTCCGGAATAACGGATGTGCCGAATGTATCCACAAGTATGGACACAGGCGTGCTCACGCCTATTGCATACGCAATCTGCACTTCGCACTTTTGCGCAAGTCCGGCGCTGACAATGTTCTTTGCAACATAGCGTGCGGCATAACTTGCACTGCGGTCAACCTTTGTCGGGTCCTTGCCGGAGAATGCTCCGCCGCCGTGGCGCGCATAGCCGCCGTAGGTGTCTACGATTATTTTTCTCCCGGTGAGTCCGCTGTCACCCTGCGGGCCGCCAATGACAAATCTGCCCGTCGGATTTATATAATACTTGGTGTTAGCATCAATCAACTCACTTGGTATAATCGGCTTTATGACATATTCCATAATGTCATTTTCTATGGTATCGTGCTCTACCTCAGGGCCGTGCTGAGCGGAGACGACGATTGTGTCTACTCTCACGGGTTTGCCATCATCATACTCAACGGTAACCTGAGTCTTGCCGTCCGGGCGCAAATAAGGCACAGAGCCATTCCTGCGCACCTTTGTAAGCTGCATACTCAGCTTGTTTGCAAGTGATATGGGCATGGGCATAAGCTCCGGAGTCTCCGTGCAGGCGTATCCGAACATCATGCCTTGGTCACCGGCGCCGTTGTCAAAGACATCGGAATTTGCCCTCTTTGCCTCAAGAGACTTGTCCACACCGAGAGCAATGTCGCCCGACTGCTCGTCAATGTTGGTGAGCACGGCGCAAGTGCTTGCGTCAAATCCATATTTTGCTCTGTCATAGCCGATTCGTTCAACAGTCTTTCGGGCAATTGACGGAATATCTACATAACACTCGGTGGATATCTCACCCATTATCATGATCATGCCGGTGGTTACAGTTGTCTCACAGGCAACGCGCGCCATCGGGTCTTTATCAAGTATCGAGTCGAGAATCGCATCGGATATCTGATCGCAGATTTTGTCGGGATGCCCTTCAGTCACTGATTCAGATGTAAAAAATTTTTTGTTCATTATATTTATTCCTCCGTAAATGCAAATCAACGCTTAAAACATATTGCCGATGAGTGTGCCGAAACCATAAGATAACCCCATCATAAGCACTCCGGCAATCATCACGCCGAGCAGAATCATAGGCACAGAGTCTTTTAGCCGCATATCCAAAAATCCGGCAAGTGCGGCACCTGTCCATGCGCCTGTACCCGGGAGCGGTATTGCAACAAAAAGCAACAAACCGATCATCTTATACTTAATGACCTTGTCAGACTTGCTCATGGTTCTATTTTTAATTTTCTCTGCCAGTTTGCCAAAACGCTTTGTACGAGCCAGATATTCGATAATCGGGCGAATAAAAAGTATTATGAACGGCACGGGCAACATATTACCGATTACACTGACGAGATATACAAGCCGCCAGTCGAGATCAAGCCCAACTCCGACGGGTATCGCGCCGCGCAATTCGATAATAGGCGTCATCGCAAGCACGAGGACAGCAAAAAGACCGCCCTCTTGCGAAAAATATGATACAATTGCGTCTGTCATTATTTTGTTCCGAAAATTCTGTCGCCGGCATCGCCGAGACCCGGCACAATGTAGCCGTGCTCGTTAAGATGGTCATCCACTATTCCGCAGAACACTTCCACATCGGGGTGTTTTTCGGCAACAGCCTTAATTCCGTCCGGGGCGGCAACTATGCAGACAAACTTTATGTTCTTGACTCCGCGTTCCTTAAGAGTGCCCAGGGCATCGTTAGCCGATACACCGGTTGCAAGCATCGGGTCAACGAGAATCACATCACGATCTGCAATATCTGCCGGCAGTTTACAGAAATAAGGCACCGGCTGAAGTGTCTCATGATCTCTGTACATACCGATGTGACCCACACGAATGTTTGGCATAAGGCTAAGCATACCGTCAACCATGCCCAGACCGGCACGCAAAATCGGCACTACTGCAAGCTTTTTTCCGGAAATGATTTTTGTCTTGGCCATTGCTATGGGAGTTTGAATCTCCACTTCTTCCATGGGGAGATCTCTTGTTACTTCGTAACCCATCAGCATGGCAATCTCGTTTACATACTCGCGGAATTCTTTTGAGCTTGTCTTTACATCTCTCATTTTTGAAATTTTGTGAATGATGAGCGGATGCTCCATCACTGTTACATTAGGGTATTCTGGATATTTCATATTTTCCTCCGGTATATTAATTTTTTATTTTTCCAATTCGTTAATTTTGTCCACACGCCTCTGATGCCTGCCGCCCTCAAATTTGTTCGTGAGGAAAGCATCGGTAATCTCAATGGCAAGTTCTGGACCGATTATTCTGCCGCCCATGGTGAGCACATTGGAATCATTGTGCCGTCTTGTCATCTTTGCGCTGTATGTATCGCTGCACTGCGCTGCGCGAATACCTTTAATCTTGTTCGCACAGATGTTCATGCCAATTCCCGTGCCGCAGATGAGTATCCCCTCTTTTGCCGTGCCGCTTGTTAACTCGGCGCACACCTTTTTTGCAATGTCGGGATAGTCTACGCTCTGTTCATCATATGTTCCCAAATCTATATATTCACGACCGGTTTCGTCAAGGTGTTTCATAATTACCTGTTTAAGAGCAAAACCTCCGTGATCACAGCCTATGGCTATCATTCGAACACTTCCTTTCAACATTCTATTATATAATTTATCACATACATTGTCAAGCATTGTCGGTTATTTTTGTGTTATATTATTATCGTAGACAGCACGACGGCTCGGCAGTATGTATTTTATTTTGGCTCGCTCAGACAGCTGTGCGGTACCGCAGAACTCGCTCGTTCAAAAAAAAAATACACTCTGCCTCACCTTTGAATGAATCATGCCCCGTGCGTGAGACTTCCTTTTTCAAGTTCCTGCTCTGCCTGAGATTTTCTCAGGTACAGCGGTTCGAGAGAATACAGATTGTCAAAATCGCCTTTTTCCGCGCGCTTGTACGCACAGGCGCATAGCGAAGCCGCGTTTTGCATATTAAGATGCAAGGGCGCAGCAAAAAAAGTATCGGGCGATGCACCGAGAATTCGATTGGAATATTTCAACATGCCGTCACCGAGGAACATCACTTTCTGCCCATTAAGTTCACAAATGAGCTCGTCCACCGGAGTAACACGCGGCTCCAATACACACTCTCCGCCGCTGTATAGTGCATTGTACACCCTGTCGCGCCGAGCATCGGCAATCGGGCACACCAAGCCGTCAAAGGTAATGTTCGCCGCAAGCGATTCAAGCGAGCTGATGCCGACAACGGGTTTGCCGAGAACCTGAGCAAATGTCTTCACTGTTGAAATGCCTATGCGCAGTCCGGTAAATGAACCGGGTCCGGTTGCGACGGCAAAGACATCTATATCCTCTATTGTTAATCCGCAGCATTTGAGCATATCGTCAAGCATGGGCATAATTATCTGTGAATGTGTCCTGTCATGAGAAACTGTGTATTCACCGAGGATTTTTTCATCATTCATCACGGCAACACAAGCGTTGACGGACGAAGTATCCATACCGAGTATATTCATTTGACACCTCCGACAAATTCTATATCAATCTCTCTGCAGTCATCGGAGACATTGAGTTTTTTTGATATTTTCACACAATAGTGCGGCATATCGAATGCGTCCGGCGTTATCGATGCCCATTCCACAACGCATATGCCGTCCTGATTAAGATAGTCTTCCCAACCTATATCATACAGATCGTCCGATGATTCAAGCCTGTATACATCAAAATGAAACAGCGGCAATCGTCCGCTGCGATATTCGTTCACTATGGTAAATGTGGGGCTGACAACTCTCTCACACGCACCCAAGCCGCGCGCAAGTCCGCTTGTGAATGCGGTTTTGCCTGCACCCAGGTCGCCGTCGAGCGTTATAACATCGCCGTTATTTAATTTTTGAGCAAAGTCATACGCCGCGTTAAATGTTTCTTCGGCGCTGTTTGTAGTGATTTTCATGATAGTCCTCTTTATGATTTATTAATCAGGCAAACGAGTCCCGGAGACACATCACCTAAGTGTGCACACCGCCTGAGCGCTTATGCCCTCCTGCCTTCCCTCAAATCCGAGCTTCTCCGTGGTGGTTGCCTTGATGTTTACGCAGTCGATATCAACCCCGAGCACATCGGCAATGTTTTGCCTCATACGGTCTACATGCGGTGCAAGTTTGGGGCGCTGAGCGCAGATCACTGCATCTATATTGTTCACGGTATAGCCTTTTTTGCGAATAAGCGTGTCCACTTTTGCTAGCAAAATCATGCTGTTTATCCCTTTGTAAGAATCGTCGGTATCGGGGAAATGTCTGCCGATGTCTCCGAGCGCCGCCGCGCCGAGCAGCGCGTCCATTATCGCATGGACAAGCACATCCGCATCGGAATGACCCAGCAAACCGAGGGTGTGTTCAATTTTCACTCCGCCAAGTATCAGCGGTCTGCCCTCTGTGAGGGCGTGTACATCATATCCTATGCCTATTCTCATAAATTACTCTCCAACAACCCCTGCATGATATACAAATCCGCCGGGGATGTAATCTTTATGTTTTCATATTTTCCCTCGACTATGGCTACCTTTACACCGCATTTTTCGGCAAGCATGCAGTCATCTGTTGCGTCTATGTTCTCTCTCGCCGCTCTGTCGTGACAGCCGACTATCAAATTTTTTTCAAACATCTGCGGAGTTTGAATCTGCCACAGACGGCTTCTGTCTACTGTTTGAGTTATGTATTTGCCGTCGTCGGAATACTTAATCGTGTCTTTGACTCTCACCCCGACCGCCGCCGCGCCGTTCTCTATAGCGGCGATGACGGATTTTTCAAGCGTATCGGCATCTATAAGCGGCCGTGCACCGTCGTGAATCATTACATATTCGCAGTCATCGGGCAATTGAGCAAGTCCGTTCGCCACAGATTCCCGCCGCGTTGCGCCGCCCTCGGTGATGACTTTTACTTTGTCAAAACCATAGCTTGTGCATATGCGTCTGCAAAGCGGTATATAGTCGCTTTGGGTCACCAAAACGATTGAATCGACATAATCACAATCGCAGAATTTTTGCAGAGTGTAGGCAATGATCGGCTTGTCGAACACGGTCAAGAACTGCTTGGGGCAATCCGTTCCCATGCGTGCGCCGCTGCCCGCCGCCACTATAACCGCGCTTATCTTCGGTTTGGGTTGTTTTTTCTGTCTTGCAAACAAATTAACACACCTCAGATATTCATGAATTTGTCTGTCTCTTTAATCATATCTTCTTTGTCGCACACGGTGTCAAAACGCACTTTCTTTGTCTTGAGCTGTGCAAGGGATGACGGTATCGCCATGCCGGAGATCTGCGACAGCTTGTCAAGAAGTTCAAATTCATCCAGACCATCGCACGAATCTTCACCGGCGATAGCCTTGATGACGCTCTCATTAAACTTGAACGGATTTGCGGTAGAGGCAATAACAGTCTTGGTATCATCTCCCGTTGCCGCTCTGTATTTGTCATACACATCCAGTGCAACTGCAGTGTGGGTATCGGGTGTGTAGCCGAAGTCTTTGTTTGTGCGTGCGATTGCCGCTTTTGTTTCGGCGTCGTCACAGCAGTCGGCGTAGAACAGAGCATTAATCTGCTCTTTGATTTCGTCGTTTACTTCGTATCTGCCTGTATCGGAGAGCTCCTTCATATACTGTGCAACGAGCTTATCGTCTCCGCCGGATATCTGGTAGAGAAGTCTTTCCAGGTTGCTCGAGATGAGTATATCCATAGACGGTGAAATGGTTGTATAAAATTTTCTGTTTCTGTCATACACTCCGGTTCTTATGAACTCCGTGAGCACATTGTTGCTGTTGGATGCGCAGATGAGCTTGTTCACCGGCAGACCCATGATTTTTGCATAATATGCGGCAAGGATATTGCCAAAATTACCTGTGGGCACGGTGATATTGATCTTGTCGCCGAGTTTTATATCGCCGTTTGCAAGCATATCACAGTATGCGGAGAAATAATACACAATCTGCGGCGCAAGCCTGCCCCAGTTGATGGAGTTGGCACTGGAGAACATAAGGCCGTGCTTTGCAAGTTTTTCTTTGTATTCTTCGTTTGTGAATATTTTTTTTACGCCCGTCTGTGCGTCATCGAAATTTCCGTTGACAGCAACCACGCTGACATTAGCCCCCTCCTGGGTGGCCATTTGCAATTGCTGAATTTTTGACACACCGTGATTCGGGTAGAAAACCATTATGCCCGTTCCCTCAACATCACGGAATCCCTCGAGCGCAGCTTTACCGGTGTCGCCGGATGTAGCCACAAGGATGATGACCTTCTTGTCCTCGCCGGTCTTTTTGATAGCCTTGGTAAGAAAATGCGGCAGTATCTGCAGAGCCATGTCTTTGAATGCACAGGTGGGGCCATGCCAGAGTTCAAGAACATAACGGTTGTCGAGCCTGTGCACGGGAGCGATTTTCTCAGACGAGAATTTCTCGTTTGCATAGGCACCGTTTGCGCAGTCGGCAAGTTCTTCCGCAGTGTAGTCAGTCAAAAAGAGGCCGAGAATTTTTGCGGCCCTCTCCTTATACGAAAGATTTTTGAGCGAATCTATAAAATCTGCAGTTACGGTCGGCACCGTATCGGGAACATAGAGTCCGCCGTCGGCGGCAATCCCTGTTTTTATGGCATATGCGGAATCAAATTTTTTTGATTTGTCTCTTGTACTGTTGTATTTCATCATGGTCTCCTTGTCCGCCGCAAATTGAATATGCGGCAAATTGATATACACATAAATATTCTATTCTATTTTAATACAAATATCGCTTGTTGTAAAGGGTAAAACGAAAAAAAGATTAAAAAAATGCGGTTGCGGATATTTTAGTGCAAAACCTATCCGAACGGTCACTGTTTGGCTGCACTCCGTAAACATTTTTTAGACACGGATCATCAGAGTACCGTCATTATATTTTATTTTAACTTAAACAGCAGCACTCCGCTTATCATAAGTGCCGTCCCGACAAGCTTATTCCAGCCGAAAGCGACTTTCTCGGTATCCATTATTCCAAAAGCGTCTATGAGTGCCGCAACGGTCAACTGTGAAATGAGTATAACCGATATGGCAAGCGTGGGACTGAGCGCTTTGACACCGAGCATAACCGTAACCGTTATTACAATGCCGAGGACACCGCCGATCAGGTAAAACTTGTTTACGCTCCTGATCCCGCTCCAATCACCGTTGCCCATGAAATACATAACGACGGCTGAGAGCAAAAATGCGGTGCCCTGCACAAAGGTATTAGATTCGTAAAGACCTATTTTCTCACTAAGGCGCGTGTTCATCACACCTTGAATACTCATTGCCGCTCCGGCAATGATGCTGAATATATAACCCATGGATAATCACCCCGGATTATTGTGCCCCGATTCAGTAGAGTTCATGCAAGGTGTCGTACACAATATTGTTAAGCGAAGTATAATCTATGTGAGCAGCACATTTTTCGTCCGTTTTGCTAATGATTTTGTCCGCCTCCGCCATGTAGTGCGATGCTTCTGAAATGAGCCGTTTATACCTTGCGGTGATGTCGGCAAGACGGTCGGCAAATTCCTCGTCTATGCCGCCAAGACCTGCGTGAATATAAAAATCAAGAATCTCGTCGTCGTCTCTGTCCGGAAAACGCTCATGCGGTGCGGTGGAGTCAAACACACATACGGACAAATCGCGGATGACAACCATGTCTGCACTGAATACATCGAATCCACAGCAAAACAGCTCCGTGTCATAACCAAGTTCAAGCGCACGGCGCGAGAGGCGTTTAATAAAGGTAGATTTGCCGGTACCGGGTCTGCCTTTTATGAAATAACGCTTTAATCCGTCGGTCAGACTGTCTATGTGTTCCACATAGCCTCCGGCTGTCGCAGCGCCGAAAAAGCCCTCGCGGCAAACAGCATCTCTGTCCCTGAAAATTGCATTTGCAAGAATTTTGTCCGCAGTGCAATCGCAGAAGTTGTTCAGACGGTTTATGTTCATATTTGATACATATATGTTCTCCCACTCGTCATGTATGGACTTAGCGTTGTCATAGAGCGCATAAACGCACGAATATTGCCCGGCGATATTTTTCTTTGCCTCGGCACAGATTTCGGCAATGTCGTCACATATCTCACAGTTATCGAGGCTGATATGCTTGCACACATATTTTTCTGTATCGTCTATGCAATCACCGTTCACGACGGCTATACCTCGCGCGGGCAGAATTACCGCATCATATTTTTTCGGATCGAACGGTGAGAAAACATACTCGCAATCCTCACCGTGCTCACGGAAATATCCGCACAGCCTGCCTATAAACACAGATTTGATGTAATCGTTGTCGCCGTCGAGCAGCCACAGTTTATCTATCCCCCTGAGAGCGGAATCAAATTTGTTAACCAAACCGCTGCACGAATTTGCACGATAAAAACAACTTGACATACATATCCCTCCAAACATTGTATACGGAAAAACCGCACTATCAGTATATGCACCGAAAAGGAAAATTAGACACAAAGAATCCGCATTCAATAAAAACGCGGATTCTTGAAAAAAGAATATTTATCTTTTTGAGAGAACTTCGTCCTCATATTTTTTAACCGGAGCAAAGAGGTCCGCATCCGCCGGTACACCGCACTCCTCGCAATACATTGCCCACACATCGCCGAGCGGCAGCATCTTGCACTGCTCATTAGCAATCATAAGCTCAGTCATTCTGCCCTCATCCTGGAGAGATTTAAGCTGAGCATTGGGGGTGCACATTGCGGACAGAAGTGCCTTCTGCCAGCTGCGGAAGCCTACTGCCCAAGCAGCAACACGGTTGATGCTTGCATCGAAATAATCAAGTGCCATGTACACGCGGTCGAGAGCGTCATTCCTTACAATCTCTTTTGCCATCTCCTTGGTCTCATCATCAAAGAGCACAACATGGTCGCTGTCCCAACGAATGGGTCTTGTGATGTGGAGAGCAAACTCGGGATAGAAGCAGAGAAGCGCCGGAATTTTGTCGGACACAACCTCGGTCGGATGGTAGTGACCATTGTCCATGAGCGGCATACAGCCGTCATGAGTTGCAGCGAAGCTGAGCGAGAACTCTGCTGAACCAACCGTGTATGACTCAACGCCTATGCCAAATACCTTTGACTCAACACAGGGTTTAACCAGGTTTTTGTCATAAGGTTCGGAGAGAATTTCTTCGATTGACTGTTTATATCTCATCCTGGGTCCCACTCTGTCTGCCGGGATATCCTTAAAACCGTCGCCCGTCCAGATGTTCATTACACAGGGAATGCCCGTCTCTTTTGCAAAGTACTCCGAGATTCTTATACATGCCTTGCCGTGGTCAACCCAGAATTTGCGGATCTTTTCATCGGGACTTGAAAGTGTGAGTCCGGTGTCTGCCATCTCGTGAGAGAAGAATGTGGGGTTAAAATCTATACCCATGTTTCTCTCATTGGCATACTCAACCCATTTTGCAAAATGCTTGGGTTCAATCTTATCGCGGTCTACAAACTCGCCCTCCTCAAAGATGGCATAGCTTGCGTGGAGGTTAAGTTTCTTTTTGCCGGGCATGAGGCTCATTGCCTTGTCCATGTCTGCCATAAGCTGTGCGGGAGTCTTGGCCTTGCCTATGTAGTTACCGGTAGTCTGGATGCCGCCTGTGAGCGGTCCGTCGTGGTCAAATCCGGTTACATCGTCACCCTGCCAGCAGTGGAGCGACACGGGGATCTCCTTAAGTTTCGCAATTACAGCATCGGTGTCTATGCCGAGAGCAGCATACGCTTCCTTTGCTGCGGCATATCTTTCTTTAATGTTCATGTGCTTGTCCTCCTAAAACTTATTTATAAATATTTTTAGTTTGTATTTTTAACACATACACATTATACAATGTATTTTTTGAAAATGCAATAGAATTTTCGAAAAAATAGTCACATTCGCAAAAAAATCAACATATTCAAAAGTGAAACAACATTAAACCGATTACAACAACGCCACCTCCTCTTTATGCGCAATGACCGCCTCGGCGGCATTTTTCATAGCGCCGCACTTTATACCAAAATCCGTCTGTGAAAGTCGAAGTGCCTCGTCTTTGTCAATATTGGCTGCCATCACAAACGCAAACTCAAACGCATGCGGACGCAGTTCAAACTCCTCCTCAGGCTCGGGTCCGCATGAATGACTGCCGAGGCCGCGCATTTTGTAGTCAATGTACAGATGATTTTTGCAGTCTCGCACAAGTTCGTTTCTGTGCTTTGCCTGTGTGAGAGAATTCAGAGTGAAGTCATGATAGGAGAAGCTGAATTCATCGCATCCGATGACGGCAAGCGACGCATTATCAGATGCGAATAATGCAAAAGCCGTGTTTTCGTGATTTCCGCTCTCCTGCGGCACATCAAACACCGTGTATGTGTCTGTTATGTCCGCGTTATATAGTCCTATCGGCGACGCCTTGGTGCAGTCGGGATAGTTTTCCCTCTCTCCCCTGCCGTACCAAGTGACGGAGCGAATATTGCTGTCCGTCGCAAGGTGCAGACCTATTCGCGGCAGATTTTCGGGAAACTTGCCGTACGGCTCTGCCTTGATGTCGACTGTGATTACTCCGTCGCCGTCAATCACATATTGTACAACTGTGTCAAAGCCGAGATATTTCGACATGGGAAGGATTTTTCCTCTCGACTCTACAACTGCCAACCCGCCGATTACATCAGCACGGATATCATTTGCGAAAAAACGCACCGTCTCGAGAGCGGCACTTTGCCACTTCTCCACATTACGATAGAACGAGCTATCCATGCCCATTATACCGTCATTATCCGTGGGCGCACGCCAAAGGTTGAACTCAAGCGGAGAATCAAAAATCAACTTTCCGTTTTTTTCAAACCTTTCTGCCATGCCGTTTTCAAACTCGACGGTAAAATTGTCACTTTTTACGCATATTCTGTCGTTTCGGAAAACTATTTCACCGTCAAATTTTCTTCGGTTTGCCTTTTCGCCATGTGTTGCGTCAAGCTTTATCTGTGTGTTGCCGATATTTTTTTCTCCGTCAAAGAAATGCAGATTGAGATAATACCTCGCTCCGGGTTTACCTTTCATAACGGCGGTGTCAAGCATAAGCTCGGCATCACCGTGCGGAGCGGCGTGCGGCAAAGGCATCTCGCCGCTTTTTATCGAATGATAGTCCTCGCAAAGTTCCCATTTAACCGTGAGCGAATCAAGATTTCTGTAGTTGAAGGTGTTTTTCAGGATGATTTTGCCGCCGTTATATGTCACATAAACCGGCGAAAAAACCTCGCCGAGCTCGTACCATGTGTGCTTTGGCGTGCCGTCCGACATCAGATAACCGTCCATACAGAAGTTATACCAGTTTGGCTTGTCCCCGTCAAAATCACCGCCGTATTTATAATAAACATTCCCATCTTCATCTTCGGAGCGGAAGCCGTGATTCTTAAATTCCCACACGAATCCGCCGATGAAATTGTCAGTCTCGTAAACAAGTTTTTGATATCCCTCCAGAAATCCGGGACTGTTGCCCATGGCATGGCCATATTCTACGAGCATATATATCGGCAGAATTTTGCTTGTTTTTTCTATCAGTTCACGCGATGGATAGCCGACGCGTTTTATAAAATCATACTCGCCCTGAATGGGATCGAACAAGGTGTCGGAAAGTTCCTGCTGGTCGTGTATTGCAACCTTGGTAGGGTCAAAGGCGATTATGCGTTTCAGGCAATTTATAAGGTTCTCACCTCTACCGCACTCGTTGCTGACAGAGCGCATAAAGATGCAAACCTCGTTTTTGTTCTGCATAAGCATCCTGTCCACCCTGTCGGCATAGGCGCAGAACCATTGGGGATCTTTTGAAAGATATCCCTGGTCGCCTGTTGCCATACAGCCGTGGCTTTCAAGATCTGCCTCGTCAAGCACAAAAAGCCCTATTTCTGAGCAGATTTCATAAAACGCCGGATTGTTTGTATAGTGGCTGCAACGCACGGCATTGATGTTGTTATCCTTTATCATGTGCAGTTCTTTTTCGATTAAATCCACGCTGATCGCTCTGCCGTTTTTGCAGTCGTATTCATGGCGGTTTACCCCTTTGATATACATCGGTCTGCCGTTGACGATAAGCTGTCCGCCGCGGATTTCGGAATAACATATGCCGATTTTCTTGGAGTGGATCTCTTGTGCACCGTCCGCAGTGCGTACGGTGATATACAGTTGATAGAGATTCGGTTCTTCACTGTTCCAAAGACGCGGATTTTTCATTGGAAATTCGCACACAATCTTCTTTGCCGCATCAAAACTTTTCACCGTTCCTTCCAGTTCGACATCGACAGACGCTCCGTGAAAATCATCTCCGCTTAAGGTTATATCTATCTTAAATCCGTCGTCCGATCCAAAAACACGGTAATCCCACAGCGAAACCGTTTCTGTGTGCAACAAATACACATCACGGAAAATACCGCTTGCAGTAAGCATATCCTGATTTTCAAGATATGTGCCGTCGCAATATGTAAACACCTTCACGGCGATATCGTTCTCGCCGCGGCGTACATTTGTGCTTATATCAAATTCGGACGGGATTCTGCTGCCCTTGGAAAAGCCCACAAATTCGCCGTTGATATATACATAAAATGCGCTGTCCACACCGCCAAAATGAAGTATTGTTCGTTTACTCGGATTTTCCACAAGAAATTTGCGGCGGTAGTAACCGACGGGATTCTCACAAGCAACATACGGCGGATTAAAAGGTATGGGATAGTCCACATTGGTATATCTGCACTGACCGTAACCGCGGTATTGCCACATGGACGGCACATCTATGACATCCCAGCCGTCGGTCAGAATTTGCGCAAAGTCATCCAAATCGTCACTCGGGCGATAGTTAAAAAACCAGTCGCCGTTGAGGCTCTGCAAAAATACGGATTCTTCCTTATTCTTGTAGTAAACATCTCTTATTTGTGACGGGATGAGGTTTGAACGCGCGTCCAGACGGTTTATGCCCGATATTTTCTGGTTTTCTGTTTCGGGATTCGTCTTTCCGCATGGTTTGCCGCTTATTTCGATCAAATTTTGAGATTTATAATTCATTTAGATATCACCTCGTGTGTTTTTTATTGCATTGTACCACGAAACAATGATGTAATGAATTGCAGTTTCGCACAAATTCATGTCATTTTCGTATGTTTATAATCAATTATGGTTGAATATGCGTTGATTTCATGGTACAATCGTATCGGGTGATGAAAATGTATGATATTTATATTACAATAGGCGAATATGAGGAAACAAGCGCAGACAAGCACGACATCAGCCTCGTGTACGATTCAAATGCCGTTCACTTCATAGTTGGCGGACAAGGATATTTCAACGGAGAAAAACTCGGCGCCGGAGACGGGTTTATATGCGTAAAAAACGAATTTTGCTCATATCACCCCGACAGGGACGACCCGTGGAAATATATATGGTTTCGCATAGACGGAGCGGACGCAAAAAAATTTATATCCGGCTTTGCCGACAGCGGATATATCTTTAAGTATGAGCCGTGCGGGAATTTTGTGCCCATGTGCGTCTCAATGCTCGGCAACAAGGACATGAATTCGCGTGAATACTCCGCGGCGGTTTTCGCCGTATTGCTCTCGTTTTTCGGTCATTACGATGCAAAAGAAGAAAAGAGTCTTAACGAGCGTGCCAAAGAATACATGCGCCAAAACTACTATAAAAAAATATCGGTAAAAAACATCGCAGACAAACTCTGCATAAGCAGAGCCTATCTGCGAAACATATTTTTTGAATCCGAGGGCATATCGCCGAAAGCATACATAATGCATCTGCGCATGCACCGCGCCTGCGAACTGCTCGGCTCCGGCAAATTCACCGTAAGCGAGACGGCTGCGTCTGTCGGTTATGACGACCCGTTGCAGTTTTCAAAAATATTCAAAAAGCACACGGGCGTTTCGCCCAATGACTACAAGGTTCAAAACTCTATCTCGTCATCATCCTCTGCCAAGAGCAAGGTGCAGTCGAACGAATCAGACAGCTTATCGAGCTGAGCGAACTTATCGAACGGGTACACATGGGTTACGGCAAAAATGTCCGTATCGGTTTTGCGTATCTCCTCGGTAAGCTTATCTGCACCGAAATGAGCGCACTCGGATACAATCACATCGAAATGACCGTCAAAAGCCGCTTTTGGAAAATCGTCCGCCGCAAGATCGTTGGATAAATCTCCGGTAAACAGTATACGCCTGTCACCGATCTCAACGCAAAATCCGAATGAATCGAATCCATCTCCCACATGCGCATTGCGTATGGGGACAAGACGAATGTTGCCGTCATCATAGACAAAATCGTCGCTGTAGTTTTTAAGCCTAATCCGCTCCGACGGTTTGCTGCCCTCGGCGTCAAACAGAATTTCAATTGCCTTTCTGCCCTTATCTGACGGCAGATATACATCAAAATCAGTATCACTGAAAAACCACGAACACAGGTTTATGAAATGCAATCCGCCGGCGATGTGGTCCATGTGAAAATGCGTGTTGAAAAGCGCTTTGATTTTTGTAAGGTCAAAGCCTTTGCGCAGCAGAATATCCGTGACCGGAGCACCTGCGTCGATCAGGTATGCGCTGTCGCCGACTTCAAGGAGTACTGCCGTGCAATACCTTTTCTCACTCGGGACTCCGTGGCTTGTGCCAAGAAAGGTGATTTTGATCTTCTTTTTTCTTTCATATTTTTTAACTAACATATCGTAACACTGCTCCCTTCATATTTATCTTTAACCACACTTATGCGGTGCGGTATCCTCTCTTTCAGTTCCGCAACATGGGATATAATACCCACGATTTTGTCGCCGTCGCAAAGCGAACAGAGCATATCAAGCGCAGAATTAAGCGAATCTTCATCCAATGAGCCGAATCCCTCGTCCACAAACATTGCATCTACTCTTATACCGCCCGAACTGCAGCTTATTTCATCGGACAGGCCGAGCGCAAGCGCAAGCGATGCCTTGAACGACTCTCCGCCTGACAGAGTGCGTACATCGCGCGCAGATGCACCATAGTGGTCTATAACATCAAGATCAAGTCCGGACTGAGTGTTGTTCTTGTCCGGTGATTCGCGGCGAACAAGTTCATATTGACCGTCGGTCATCATCATCAAACGAGTGTTTGCTCTGGCAATTATGCGGTCAAAATACGCCATCTGTACATATGCCTCCAATGTGATTCTGCTTTTGCCGCGGATGCTGCCGTTTGCCGTTGCCGCAAGAGCGTGCACAAGTGAATACTCTCCCTCGGCAGATTCAGTCTCATTGCCGATTTCAATTATCTTTTCAAGGCATTTTTTATTTGAACTGAGCCTCGAACCAAATTTTTTTAGTTCCCCCGTAAGCTTTTCAGAGGTTTCGTTTGCGATTTCAAGTTCTGAAGCAGTTTGGGCAAGCTTTGTTTCGTCAACATCCTCACTTTGCGATTTCAGCGCCCTGACGGACGATTTGGCGTTTTCAATTTTTTCTCTGCACTGCTCATATTCTGCCTCGGTATCGTCAACAAGTTTTTGAGTGCGTATCCTCGTCACCCCAAGCTGCATCAAAGCTGCGCGTATTTCTTCCTCACTGCCGTGCGGGAGCCTTTTGTCCGCGTCTGCAACAGATTTTTTCAGTGATTTGATTTTTTCTTCATAGGTGGCTATGTCTTTGGAAATTTGCGCACTTTCGTCATTTAGCTTTTCCAAAGCATTTTGATTTTTCTCTGCGTTCCGACGCAGTCCGATCAGTTCCTCACATTCTGCCATCAGCGATTCTGTCAGTTCATTCTGCCGTAGCTTTTCCAGGGCGATTTTAGATTTGTGCTCACCGAGAATTTTGTCAAACGATTCTCTCTCGTACACAAGACCGCTGTCCTTAGCCCCGACGGCAAGTTCACTCTCGAGAGTTTCTTTCACGGATTTATATTCTGCCGCCTTTTTTGACGCGTTATTCATACGCTCGGCGACATCGTCACAAGCGTCTTTCAGTCGTTCCACCTCTGCCCTGTCCGGAATTTCGCCGCTTAGAAGCGCCGGTTGCGGATGGCTCTTCGAACCACAGACCGGGCAAGGCTCGCCGTTAATCAGTTTTGAGGCAATGTATCCTGCCTGTCCGTCAAAAAATCTTTTTTGCGCATCAGTAAACTCAGCAGATGTTGTTTCATATTCACTGCGCACAAGAGAGTATTTTTTATATGCCGTCAGGCAGTCATTCTCTGCCGTTTTGAGTTTGTCAAACCTTGCCGAAAGGATTTCAAGCTGTTCTGCTGCCTTATCCGTCGTTTCTGCTTTTGCCTTTTCGGCGGCAAGTCTTGCAGGAGCATTTTCCATTTCTCTTTCTTTACGCTTGTCTGCGTTAATTTTTTGCTCACATTGTTTTATATTTTCGTCACATTTATTTTTTTCGCTGTTGAGTTTCCCAAGAGTTAACTTTGCATCATCCAGTTCGGTTACAATCTTGCTCCGCGTCTCAAAAATCTCAAGTTCTTTGTTTGTCCGCTCTATGTCAACCGCCACTTTTTCAATCTCATTACGCAAATTCGGCAAGTTTTTTCTCTCCGCCGAAAGTTTCTTGAATTTTTCTTCATTATCCGCAATGATCTTTTCGTATTCTTTTATTTTTTCGTTGATGTCAGCCATTTTTTCAAGCTTAGCTTTTTCCTCTGAAAGTTTATTTATTTTTTTCGAATTTTGTTTTATGGATTTTTCCGTGTTCTCGGTTGAGTCTTGATCTGCCGATATAAGATTTTCAAGCAAACCGACAATTTCATCTGCCGGAATTATTTCATACGACATGATCTCATCAAAGCGTTCTTTAACCTTCGCCATTTCGCCACAATCCACACCTTCGGCAACAGAGCGCAGAGCAACCGCACATTCCCGGCATTTGCGCTCGGCATCACTGTCAAGTGACGCCAGTTTTTTCTGCAAATCAAAGAAAAGATTTGTGTCAAATATACTGCGGAAAATTTCTTTCCTCTCTTTTGTCCCGGCAAGGAGCAATTTCAAAAAATCCCCCTGAGCAATCATTGCAATCTGTGAAAATTGATTTCTGTCAAGCTTCACGATCTCGAGAATCTTTGCGTCCACATCGGCATTTTTTGCGATAACGCCGCCGTCCGGCAGCAACAGTTCGGAATCAGCCGTTTCCGTAACCAAGCCTTCGCCGCGCTTTGCCGCGCGCAAATATGTCGGGTTGCGCGTGACGGTGTATTCACAACCGCCGCACGCAAATTTAAGCCGCACAAAGGTAGGTACGGTCGGCTGACTGTATTTGCACCTGAGCATTACAGGCTCACGGTTATCACCGCTCGGTTTTCCGTACAGTGCAAAAGATATCGCATCAAATATTGTGGTTTTGCCGGCGCCGGTGTCGCCCGTTATAAGATATATGCCCGATTTTCCGAAAGACGAAAAATCAATCTCAACCAAATCGGCAAACGGTCCGAAAGCACTCATTTCAAGAAGTAACGGTCTCATATACTCATCCCCTTATGTTTTCCAAAAGCTCCGTCAAAAAGTTACGCTGTTTCTCCGTCATGTCTGCATTATTCTGCATTTTGTAAAGTTCGGAAAAAAGCTCGGACGGAGTTTTACTCCGCAGTTCTGTGTCAACGGTTATCTCGGCATTTGCACGCGTTCGCTCGTTGTCATAGTCAAGTTTCATTATGTTGGGATAAATGCTTCGCAGCTTGCCGACAGCGTCTATTATGTCGTCCTCGTCCGTAAGGGTGATGTGTACATAATCGTCAGATGCAAAATTTTCGTAAAAGCTTTTATCTGTAATCTGCATATAACTGCCTTTTATCTCACGCATATCATGCATAGGCACAAGCGGCACTGTGTCAACCGCGACATCACCCTTGGCGCCGAGCGTTACCACAGTGACAGACTTGTCATATGCCGCCTCGGAGAACGAATACTTAAGCGGCGATCCGCTGTAGCGTATGTTTGCGCCGTGCTGTTGAGGTCGATGAATGTGACCGAGCGCAGTATAATCAAACGGAGCGAAAACCGCCGCGTCAACATCATCAAGTCCGCCGACGCTTACTTCCTCGGATTCACTGCGCGCAGAGCCTGTAACAAACTGGTGTGCAACAAGCACATTTCGCTTTGATTCATCAACTTCTATGCGAGACACAACCTCGCTGACAGCCTCGGTGTAGGTGAGCGAATCTTCAATCTCATATACCGCGCGCACAACGGAGGGTTTGACAAACGGAAGCAGATGCACCGCGACAGTGCCGAATTCATCGGTCATATCAACGCTCATCACCTTGCCGTCAAAGACCGGAGATATGTACAAACCGGAGTTTTTGAGTGCACCGGAGCAGAAAGCCAGTCGCTCGGAGCTGTCGTGGTTTCCGCTGATGACAAAAATATGTGTACACAAACTGCAAAGAGAGGTAAAAAATGAATCGAGCAGGCAAACCGCCTCTGCGGTCGGCACGGATTTATCGTAGACATCTCCGGCGATTATGACAGCGTCGGGATTTACCGATTTGATTATATCCGCAATCTGTGAAAGGATATATTTTTGATCTTCAATCATGGAAAACCCGTTTACCCGTTTTCCTATGTGCAGATCGGCGAGGTGAACAAACTTCATTTTCATCAACTCCTGTTTTGAAAAAGGGATGTAAAAAACCGAATATTTGTTTTCTACATCCCTGTACAATTCTTAGGCGGATATATCAAATTTGCATTTTCCTATCCTCAGGCAATGAACTTACTCAAAGCCGAGTGGTGTATGTTGTGTATCAGCGAGATCCATAGCGCCGTCAGGTCGCGTGTCGAGCAGATATACAACATATACCGCAAGGCGAATCCCTGATTATATTATTGCTTTATGATATACCTTTTTACCTTTTCTTATTTTAACTCCGTCACTCAACATCTGCTCTGTAACAACATAGTCAATTGCTGTCACCTTTTCGTCATTGACGGATACTCCGCCCTGCATAACCAGGCGTCTGCCCTCGGATTTGCTTACGATGAGTCCGCATTTTGTCATCAAATCAAGGATAGCTATGCCGCCGTCCGCAAGGTCGTCCGCACTAAGCTGAGTGGTGGGCATATTGCTGTCGTCTCCGCCGCCGGCAAAAAGCGCGTGCGATGAGGTCTTGGCTTTGTCTGCCTCCTCCTTGCCGTGTACGAGCGAAGTAAGCTCATAAGCAAGGATCTCCTTAGCATCGTTAAGCTTGCTGCCCTCCCAAGAATCCATCTTGTCAATCTCCTCGAGCGGCAGGAAGGTGAGCATCCTTATGCACTTGAGCACATCATCGTCGCCGACATTGCGCCAGTACTGATAAAACTCAAACGGTGATGTCTTGTTGGGATCGAGCCATACTGCACCGTTTGCAGTCTTGCCCATCTTTTTGCCTTCGGAGTTCATAAGCAGTGTTATGGTCATTGCGTAAGCGTCTTTGCCGAGTTTACGGCGGATGAGCTCTGTACCGCCGAGCATATTTGACCACTGATCATCACCGCCGAACTGCATATTGCAGCCGTATTCCTGATACAAATGATAAAAGTCGTATGACTGCATTATCATGTAGTTGAATTCAAGAAAAGAAAGACCCTTTTCCATCCTCTGTTTATAACACTCCGCACGCAGCATATTGTTTACCGAGAAGCAAGCGCCAACTTCGCGCAGCAAATCAATATAGTTAAGCTTGAGCAGCCAATCGGCGTTGTTTACCATGATAGCCTTATCGTCGCCAAACTCAATAAAACGCTCCATCTGTTTCTTGAAACACTCACAGTTGTGATTAATTGTCTCCTCAGTCATCATGGTTCTCATATCGGTCCTGCCGGAGGGGTCGCCCACATGACCTGTTCCGCCGCCTATGAGCACAACTGGTTTGTTGCCTGCCATCTGCAGTCTTTTCATAAGGCAAAGCGCCATGAAATGACCCACATGGAGTGAATCTGCCGTGGGGTCAAAGCCGATGTAGAATATCGCTTTGCCGTTGTTTACAAGCTCTTTGATTTCATCCTCATCCGTAACCTGAGCCACGAGACCTCTCGCTACGAGTTCATCATAAATCTTCATTTAACATCAATTCCTCTCATCAAATATTTTCTATCTGCCAGTCAATCGGTGTCATACCATGTGATATCAGAAAGTCGTTAGCCTTTCTGAAATGATCGCAGCCGAAAAAGCCTCTGCTTGCCGAGAGCGGACTCGGGTGAACGCTCGTCAGTACAAGATGCTTGTCTTTATCTATAAACCATGCTTTCGACTTTGCGTTGTTGCCCCAAAGCATGAAAACAATCGGTTCTTCCCTTAAATTAAGTTTTTTGATTATGGCGTCGGTAAGCACCTCCCACCCTTTGCCGCTGTGAGAATTTGCGCAGTCTTTGCGCACAGTGAGCGCAGTGTTAAGCAGCAGCACTCCCTGGCGCGCCCATTTTTCCAAAAAACCGTTGTTGGGAATGTAGCAACCGAGCGTATTGTGCAATTCTTTATAAATGTTTTTGAGTGACGGCGGAATCGCTATCCCTTTTTTGACAGAAAAAGCGAGTCCGTGCGCCTCTCCCTCACCGTGGTAAGGATCCTGGCCCAGAATTACAACCTTTACATCGCGATAGTCCGTAAGTTTGAGTGCATTGAATATATCATGCATATCCGGGTAAACCGTATGCGCAGTATATTCCTCTTTTAAGAATCCGCGAAGTCTGAGATAATATTCTTTTGTAAATTCCTCTCCGAGGATATCGTCCCATGAGTTACCGATATGAACCATAATTATCACCCGTTAATTTTACTTTTTGCCTTTGCCCTGAGAGATTTATCAAGAATTTTCTTGCGTATGCGCAGATAATTCGGAGTTATCTCGAGCAATTCATCGTCCGCCAAAAACTCTATGCAGTTCTCCAGGCTCATGTCTTTTGGCGTTACAAGCCGCAGAGCGTCGTCCGAGCCTGCCGCACGGGTGTTAGTGACATGTTTTTTCTTGCATACATTTACAACTATGTCCTCGCCGCGGTTTGTCTCTCCGACAACCATTCCTTCATATACCTCAGTGCCCGGTCCTATGAAAAGCGTGCCGCGATCCTGTGAGTTGAATAGTCCGTAAGAGCAAGCCTCGCCGTCCTCAAAAGCAATAAGAGAACCACGAGCCCTGGTTTCTATCTCACCCTTGTATTCTTCATATCCCGTGAGCACATGGTTCATGACGCCGTTACCGCGGGTATCCGTGAGCAGTTGTGCCCGATATCCGATAATACTGCGCGACGGAATGTTAAATTCAAGCCTTGTAAAGCCGTTTGAGCTTGCTGTCATATTGAGCATCTGACCCTTGCGCTCGCTAAGCTTTTCAATAACAGCACCCACATACTCCTCGGGCACATCAACAATGAGCAGCTCAACAGGCTCCATAACCTTGCCGTCAATAACCTTGTTTATGACCTGAGGTTTGGATACCTGAAATTCATATCCTTGGCGACGCATAGTTTCAATGAGTATTGAGAGATGCAGTTCGCCTCTGCCGGATACCTTGAAACAATCTGCAGAATCCGTTTCCTCAACTCTCAAGCTGACATTGGTGTTAATCTCGCGGAACAGCCTGTCACGCAAATGACGCGAAGTGACATACTGACCGTCTCTGCCGGCAAACGGACTGTCGTTTACCGAGAAATTCATGGAAAGTGTCGGTTCGTCAATCTCCACAAACGGCAGCGGTTCGAGACAATCCACAGCACATATTGTGTCGCCGATGTGCACATCGGCAACTCCTGCAACAAGTACTATGTCGCCGACAGACGCCTGTTGGCACTCGACTCTGCTTAATCCCTCGTATTCATACATTTTTGTGAGGCGTATGTTTACATTACTCCCGTCTTTTTTGCAAACAGTGGCGCTCTGTCCCACCGTAACCGTGCCGCGCTCCACTCTGCCGACAGCCATGGTGCCGACATATTCGTCTGCCTCTATGTTGGATATAAGCAATTGCAACGGTCCGTCCGGGTCACCGACAGGTGCCGGTACATGCTCCACTATTGCCTTGAACAGCGGCTCAAGGTCTTTTCCGGGAGTCTCGGGGTCAAGAGTTGCATAGCCGTCTCTGCCGGAGGCATATATCACGGGTGAATTGAACTGCTCGTCCGTCGCATCAAGCTCCAGGAACAGTTCGAGCATCTCGTCCACCACCTCAAACGGGCGGGCGTTTGGTCTGTCTATCTTATTGATAACAATTATCGGGGTCAGGTTGAGCGAAAGCGCCTTTTTGAGCACAAATCTCGTCTGCGGCATACAACCTTCAAACGCATCAACAAGTACAAGCACACCGTCAACCATCTTGAGCACACGCTCAACCTCACCGCCGAAATCTGCGTGTCCCGGGGTATCAACAATATTTATCCTGGTGTCGCCGTACATAAGCGAAGTGTTTTTGGAAAGAATGGTTATGCCGCGTTCTCTCTCCAAGTCATTGTTGTCCATGACGCGCTCGTCAACATGCTGATTTGCCCTGAACACGCCGCTCTGTCTGAACATTCCGTCAACAAGGGTGGTTTTTCCATGGTCAACATGGGCGATAATTGCAATGTTTCTTAAATTTTCTATTTTCTTTTCCATAGAATCGTTGTCCTTTCGCTATTTGGGTGAGCGGATTTGATTGGTTTTACACTATCCGTGACACCATACATCAAAAAACCCCTTCGTGCGAAGGGGTTCAGAATATTTCGAGTTATTTGTCCAGACCGTATTTCTTTCTGAATTTCTCTACTCTACCGCCTGTATCAACAAGCTTCTGCTTACCCGTGTAGAACGGATGGCACTTTGAGCAAATTTCAACAGAAATGTTCTCCTTAGTGGAACCAACCTCAAATGTCTCTCCACAAGCGCATTTTACGGTAGTGGTCTTGTACTTGGGATGTATTCCCTCTCTCATTATATAGTCACCTCTTTCGTGAATTTGTATATCTGTTTATCATACCATATCAGTATATCACAAAGGATAAACAATTGCAATATTTTTTTGACAAAAATGCAAAAATTATCTCTTTGAGAACTGAGGTGCACGACGAGCAGCTTTGAGACCGTATTTCTTTCTTTCTTTCATTCTGGAATCTCTTGTAAGGAAACCTGCAGCCTTAAGCGGCGCTCTGTATTCTTCCTCAACGGTGAGCAATGCTCTGGAGATGCCGTGTCTGATAGCACCTGCCTGGCCTGTGAAACCTCCTCCGTTTACCTTTGCAAGTACATCGAACTTACCAAGAGTATCTGTAGCAACGAGAGGCTGTCTGACAACAACCTTAAGTGTCTCAAGACCGAAGTAATCGTCAATGTCTCTGTTATTTATAAGAATTTTTCCTGTACCGGGAACGAGTCTGACTCTTGCAACAGAGCTTTTTCTTCTTCCGGTGCCGTAAAACTGTGCGTTAGCCATTTTCTATATCCTCCTTATTTTATAATGCCTGTATAAGCTTCGGGTTTCTGAGCGGCATGTTCATGCTCTGCGCCCTTGTACACGCGAAGACGGGTAAGTGAATTAGCCCCGATTGTATTTCCGGGGAGCATGCCTTTAACCGCAAGCATCATTGCCTTTTCAGGGGATTTTTCCATCAGGTGTTTGTACTGAACTTCCTTGAGTCCGCCTACATAACCGCTGTGGTGTCTGTAATACTTCTGGTCAAGCTTTTTGCCTGTGAGAACTGCTTTTTCCGCATTAATGATGATTACGAAATCTCCGCAGTCTACATGAGGCGTAAATGTCGGCTTAATTTTACCTCTCAATATAGAAGCTGCTGCACTCGCAACTCTACCGAGGGGCTTATCTGCTGCATCTATAATATACCATTTTCTTTCAAGCTCGGCCGGTTTAGCCATAAATGTACTCATTAGATTTACCTCCGTTTTCTTTAATCAACCTCTATATTGTAATACAAGTTTTTTAATTTGTCAACAACTTTTTTGAAAAAAATCAATTTACAAACTTCAAACTTCGTTTTTCGCCTGTTTGCTCTTGAATACTCGTCCATACTCAAAAGGCAAATCAGATTTTTATTATATTTCCACTCTCAAAAAGATAAATATAACAGCTTGAAACGCGTTTTTCAAGCAATTTTTCGAGTGCCTCGGAGTAATACCTGAGCTGCGCTTTGTATTTTGCCGCCGTCTCCTCGGGCGAAGATATGATTCGATCCGTCTTGTAGTCAATAATCACAACTTCTCCGTCATCATTTTCAAAGAATGCGTCGATTACTCCCTGGACTATGATGCAGTCACTGTCGTCCGCATCGGGATAAATCTCATTTGCGCTCACAGTATACTTAAAGGCAAATTCTCTCTCAAAGCTGTCGTAATGCCGAAGTATCTGCACACCGAGCTCGGAAGCGGCAAACTGCGCCATGCGGGCGATATCCACAGAATTATACTCTGCCTCGGTAAGAAGATTGTCGGAAAGCATTTTGTCAAGCTGCTCTTTTATGCCGTTCTCGTCCGCATTGCGAAAATCGAGTTTTTCCATTATAAAATGAACCAGTGTTCCCTTCTGTGCTCCGCTCAGCGCTTTGGATTCGGAAAGAAACGACGGTGCCGACAATCCGGTCGGATACAGCTTGTGGACGGTTTCGTCCTCCTCCATCGCCATGCGTTTCAGTTCCGTCACCGAAATGTTTCGAGGAACGGATATCATGTTTTCGTGCGGATACACAAAACTCATTCTGCGCTCCACTTCACTGTCCGTATCGCAGATGTCAATGCCGAAATTTTCCGTATTTGATTTGTCCTCGTCAATCGTGAGCGAATTTTCGCCCACTCGGATGCAGGTAAAGTTGCTGCCGTCGTCAAAGGAACCCCCGGCGAAATCGTCATGCGCAAAGGTGCATGATTTATTGCGCAATACCGAGAGCAGAACCCAGTCGATATATGATGTCACAGCCGATGCCGAATCAGGCGAAATCTTATATTCCTCGCCTGCAATCAGCTGTTCGATCGACTCGATTTTTTTTGTAAAATCATCACAGTATGCCGTAATAATCAACTTTTCGCGCGCACGGGTCATCGCCACATAGAGTATGCGCAGCTCCTCGGACAGCATCTCCCGTTTCATTACAAGCTTTAACGCGTTCTTGGCAAGTGACGGATAGGTTATTCCGCGGTCGGGGTCGGCTATGTTTATGCCGATGCCGTATTGCTTGTGCAAAAGCATCTTTGCATTTATGTCCTTATCGTTGAACTTAGAGCCTGTCCGCGACAGGAACACCACCGGGAACTCCAGTCCCTTACTCTTATGGATAGTCATGACTCTCACCACATTGTCGTTTTCGCCTATCACCTTTGCCGAGTCGGAATCCTTCGTCTTTTGCCTGATGGATTCAATGTAATTTACAAAATTGAATATGCCTTTGAAATTGTTTGACTCAAACTCGTCTGCCTTATGGAAAAGCATACGCACATTTGCAGTTGCTCTCTCGGCATCGCCGAGAGTGCAAAGATATGTCATGTAGTCCGTTGCGGCAATCACATCACGGAGTATCTCCGCAACACTTTTGTACTTGGATTCATCGTAGAGTCTGCCGAGCAGCTGTGCAAAGTTGCGGCACTTTTCTCCAAGGTCGCCGCCGCGCTCAGACTCGGCGCACAGTGCATCATAGAATCCGCCTTTTTTGTTTGAAAGGCGAATTTGCGCAAGCTCGTTGTCACCGAAACCTATAACCGGGTGACGCATGACAGCCGCAAGAGGAATATCGTCAAGCGGATTATCCGTAATTTTGAGAACATTAATCAAAAAATCTATCTCGCGTGAGCCGAAATATCCGCCAACATCCGTAAATACCGGTATTCCGGCCGCACCAAACACATCCGAATATGCTGCGGAGTGTGAATTTGCACTGCGCATAAGAATGACTATGTCCCGGTACTCAATGTGACGGTATGCGTTAAGCTTTTTGTCAAACACTCTATACTCAGGGTCGGCCATCATTTTCTTTATCCGTCCGGCGGCATACACCGCCTCGGCGTACTCTCTGCCATATTCACGCTTTTCATCGCCGGTTTCCTCAGGATTCTCGTCCGAGCGTGCGCTGCCGCCCTTTTCTATCAGCACCACATCGGCACATTTGTTGTCATCAATCGTCTCGGTGTAACAGGTGCTGCCGAAGCGGAGCTGCTCGCTCTCTCCGTACTCCAGTTCTCCCATGTCCTCGCTCATCACCTGGGCAAAGACAGAGTTTACACAAGAGAGGACCTCGGCACGGCTTCTGAAATTCATGCTGAGGGATATTTTGGACTGTGGTTTTCTCTCCGCGCTGTCATATTCGGGATATGTGTCGCATTTTGCCTTGAAAAGTTTCGGGTCGGCATCGCGAAATTTATATATGCTCTGTTTCATGTCACCCACGGCAAAAATATTTGGTCTGCCGGTGTGTGTGCCGGAGATAAGCTTAAAAATCTCCTCCTGGACGCTGTTGCAGTCCTGATATTCGTCTATATATATTTCCTCATACTTTTCGGAAAGTGCCAGCGCCGTTTCGCTCGGCTTGTCTCCGTCGCGCAGCGCCGCGAGGCACAGATGTTCAAAATCCGAAAAATCTATCAAGGATTTTTCTTTTTTTGCTGCGGCGTATTTTCTGTCGCTCTCGAGAGCGAGTTCGGACAGTTTTGCAACATATGGCTGCTGAAGTTCTATATCGCGCATAGCGCCGGTTTCGTCCGTGTTGACATAGGTTTTCATAAGGTTTTTAACCATGTTTTTTGCTTTTTCGCGCAGTATTTTCACCGTTTCCGCAAGTGCCCGGTTCGACTTTTTGGAAAGACGCAGTGTCGCGAAGTTTACATCGGACAATGAGTTATAAAGCTGCGCCCATGTTTTTGCGGCGCGTGCCTTTTCAACGGGAAGTTTTTCGAGTTCAAAAAAACTTACGATATCCGAAAATTCACTATCGAGATCGCACAGTTTTATGATTTTGTCATATATCCCCACAGCCTCGGCACATTTTTTTACCGCATAATCAAGCACAACGGGTATGATAAGCTCCGCAGTGTGTTTTGCCGATACGGAAAGATTATTCAACCAATCTTTACTGTCGGGCAGGCTCTTGGAAAATGTACTGAGTTCGCTCACCATGTCCGCAACCGCAGCGTCGCTTTTTCCGCCGTATGCACGCACAAGGCGAAGAAAAACTTCGTCTCCGTTTTCATAATGCTCCTCAAACACATCATCAAGCGCCTTTTTTCTCATCAGTTCCAGGTCATTAGCTTTGCCTATTTTAACATTCGGGTCTATGCCCAGTTTGTTGAAATTCGAGCGCACCACATTGAGACAAAAGCTATGTATTGTACAAATGTCGGCGTTGTTGAGGAGAACCAACTGTCTTTTTAGCGTCTCGCCTGCGCCTTTGTCTATCTCGGCTATGATTTGTTTCATGATTCGTGCCTTTATCTCCGCCGCCGCGGCATTGGTGAATGTAACCACGAGTATTTTGTCGGCATCTACCGGATTTTCACCCGTAAGTCTGCCTATAATCCGCTCTACCATGACCGCCGTTTTGCCGGAGCCTGCCGCCGCGGTGACGATTATATCACCGATAGGGGCGTCAATGGCATTTTGTTGTTCATTCGTCCACATCGCTCAGTTCTCCTTTGATATATTTCCATGTCTGCTCGCCGCGCATAGAGACAAGTCTGTTGTAGCTGTTTCCCGGCTGTGACTCATCGAATCGGCATACAGAGTGATAAGGGCAATAAGTGCACGGCTTCTCACCGGCACGCAGATACGGATTCATGTCGATATTGCCGTCCGACAAACTCACCCAGGCATCTGCAATTGTTTTTTTCAGATATTTGCCCAGTGTGCGGAACTGTTCGTCACTCGTTTTGCCGGAGTTGTGGGCAACCGCAGATTTTTCAAACGCATCGAGCACATCTTTCCTGTCGATTATTATTCCTTTAAGTTTCATTGCGGTGTCGCGTTTTTCTGCAATTTTTTCGTCCGGAACATCGTGATCCGCATCGAGCATAAAATCATCTAAAGTGAAGAAGAACGCACCGCCGTATTTGTTTTTTTCACTGATGCCGACAAGCGCATCGAGATACACGGGCAACTGTATGTCGATACCGTATACTGCATCGTTCAGATTAAACATCTTGTGCCCGGTCTTGTAGTCTATGATACGGATATATCTGCCGTCTGCGGCGTCATACGCATCCGCACGGTCGATTTTTCCGGTAAGCTTTAGCTTTTCACCGTTTGGCAGACCGATTTCTATACAGCCTATGTTCTCATCACTGAACACGATTTCATATCCGATCGGTTCAAACTTCGATTCGGTAAACTGCCTGCGAATCATCTCAAAGCATTTCAGCAATACATTTTTAAGCCTCTGTACCGCATAAAGCTGCCTTTTGGTAAGATCGGCCGCCGTTTTGCCTATGTTTTCGATACACTCGTCCACCGCAGCATCAATAACATTTTTGAAATATCCGCCAGGTACTGAGTCAAAACCGATGTTTTCCGCATCCATATTGCGGCATATTTTTTCTATAAGCCCGTGCGCTATGCTTCCGACATCCACACTGCGCAAATCGGATATTTGCCTTTCCCTGAGCGACAATACATACGCAAGAAAATATGAATATCTGCAAGAAGAATATTTTTGCAGTCGGGTAACCGTTGAGTACATTTCGTCACCGATATGTTTTTTCATTATTCCGCGGTCAATTCTCTCGGCAACATTTGATTTATTCGAAAAATTCTTTATACGGTCGATAACCCCGGGATCTTCCCTCATGTAGTATGCATAGACAGACTTCCAAAACGGTGCGGTTTCCTCGCCTCTATCCGTCATTCTGAGAATCGCAGCAAAGTTATCTTTCGTCACGGCAGCACTTCCGACAAGCTCTATGCTTGAATAATCACCCGAAAAATCTTCGTGCTCGATTCTGCCGAACATCTTTTTGAGCCGTCCCACAGAAAAAGACGGTGACATTGTTGCAAATTCGCTGTCCGCATTGCAATACGACACATACAGGCGCTCGGTAGGCATGGCGAACACACTGTAAATTAAAAACTGATTGCAGAATGCCTGAACTGCACTTGTGTTTGGCAATTCAAAGCCGATTTCGGCAAGAGCAAATTTGTCGCGGTCGCTGAGAATGAGGTCATCCTTGACGGCGAGCGGAAACTTGCCTTCATTTGCTCCGACAACAAACAGTGCCCGCACTTTCTCCGTGCGTGTGCGCACTATGTCACCTATCATTATTTCATCAAGTGATGTCGGGATAATCCCAATTTTTTGATGCATAAAAGCCACATAGAGATATTTTCGAAAATTCTTCACCGAAGCGTTTTTGTCGCCCAGAACATCAGCAATTTCCTCAAGAACACGCACTATGACATTCCACACGCTTTCATACTGCTTGGCGCGTGTGTTGTCACCGTTCTCTCTGAATTGATCCACATACTGCGCCACTGTCTTGTCCAGACCGACAGACACAAGATATTTGTACAGCTCTGCGGCGATATAAATCACCGTGTTTCTGCCCTTTATCCTGTCATGAAAAGCAGCGAGCGGCAAAATATATTCTTCCCTTATGTCGGAAATAATCTTTTTGTCGCCGTCATCGGCACGATAAGCTCCGAGAAGAGTCTTCCAGCGGTCGTCATCGAGCCACGAATTTTTTGTTATATTTGTTTTGAGTATAAAGTTTTCAAGCAGTGCAACAGATGCCGCCGAAAGAGAGTTGAACCCGGACTTGAGAAAATTAAACACACTCTCATATGTGTAGCCGTCCAAATAAACATCGAGTATATTGAGCACAAAAAGCACAATGTGGTGACTGAGCACATCGGTTTTTGCATCTATAAAATAAGGCAGTGAATAGTCCGTGAACACATTTTTGAAAATGCCATTGTAAGAGTCAATATCAGAGCATATCACCGCTATGTCACGATAACGGTAATTCTTGTCACGCACCAGAGAGACTATGGAACGCGCTGTCTCGTCTACCTCTGCATATGGGTTCTTTGCACGCACCACGGATATGTCATCCTGATCCGGTTCATATTCCACGGTCGGATATGCAAAGAGATTTTTCTCGGCAAAGCGCAGAGCATCGCTCACATAATAGCTCTCGTCAAGCCATGTTGTGTCACTATTTACACCGTTTTTGCGGCACAAATCGCCAAGTTGCCTGTAAGTTGCCTCGCACGGAAGAAAAAGTCCGGATGAATTTCCGCGCTGCATGCAGAGCGACACATAAACATCCACCGACTTGATAAGCTCGGCTATGATACACCTCTCCTGCGGAATAAAGCTTGTAAATTCGTCAAAAAAGAACACAAAATCGTCATACAACCCACCGGCGGCGAGTTGACCGGCGAGAATGTCGAGCACATCGTCCGTGTCTATGTATGCCTTATGAATGTTTTGCTCATATGCCTCATAGATTTTTTTCATGTCGGCAAGTTTAAGTTTGAGAAGTTCATTGTCCGTCGAATCAATCATTTTGCTGATATCGTCCGGAGTAAGATTGTACTTTTTCATCTCGCTGACGCTGTCAAGACACACATCGGTAAACCCCGGGAAAGATGCGGAGTTTTTGTAGTAGTCAAGATTTAATTTTTCGAGCAATTCCGACACAACAAGGCTTCTGCCGGTGTTTGAAATAATGTTGCGTCGCATGTCTGCGCAAAGTGCCCTGGTCCTGTCAGCAAAGCGTTTGAACGACGAGATTTCAATATATCCGTCCATTATTTTGCCGACGGACGAGAGCAATCTGCTCTCCGCTATATGTGTAAACTGTTCCGGCACGATGAGCATAATTTTTTGTCCGTTATTGATTTTTGATTTTATGATATCGTTAAGATACGTTGACTTGCCGCTGTGAGCGCGTCCGCAAACAAAATGCAATGCCATAAGCACAATCACCTCTTTGTTTCATTTTAACACAGGCAGCGTGATTTGGCAAGACAAATAATTTTCGTGTCCCGAAAAATGCCCACAAAAAAAGTGAGACCGGCGCCTGGCAGTCTCACAGAAAAATAAAATTCACTTTCCGAAAGTATTCTTCATTCTTTCGAAGAAATTTTTGCTTTGTTTATAGTTACTTTCTTTAGATACCTTTGCAAAATTAACAAGTGCGTCTTTTTGCTCGCTGTTAAGATTCTTGGGTACTTCCACCTGAACAGTGAGTATCATGTCGCCCCTTGCGCTCCTGTGCACAACGGGTATACCCTTGCCGCTGAGTCGGAATTGTTCGCCGGACTGCGTGCCCTCGGGTATGCTAAAACTCATTTTGCCGGTGGCTTTCTCAGCCGAATCTAACACAGGAATCTCTATATCAGCACCGAGTGCTGCCTGGACGAAGGTTATCGGAACGGTGAGATGCACATCATAACCGTCGCGGGTAAACACAGAGTGTCTTGCAACGCTGACAGTCACAAGCAAATCTCCGGCCGGGCCGCCGTTTGCGCCCTTGTTGCCTGCGCCTCGCAAAATAACCGTTTGTCCGTGATTTATGCCGGCAGGTATGTCAACATCAAAAGTCTTGGAATGCTTTATCATGCCCTTGCCTTTACACTTTGTGCACGGATTCGTAATGGTGTAGCCTGTGCCGTGGCATCTCTGACAAGTAGTCACATTGACAAACTGACCGAGCGGGGTACGCTGAACATTACGCACCTCACCTGTGCCGTTGCAGGCAGTACACTTCTGCTTGTCACCCGGGTTCTTTGCTCCTGTGCCGCCGCAAGCGTCGCAGTTTTCTATAACATATGTTTTGATCTTCTTTTTTGTTCCGAAAGCGGCCTCCTCAAAGGTGAGCGTTACCCTCTCCTCAATGTCGCTGCCGCGACGCGGACCGTTGCGGTTTGCACCTCTGCCTCCGCCAAATCCTCCGCCGAAGAACGAACCGAATATATCTCCCAGATCAACATCGCCGAAACCGCCGCCGAAACCGCCGCCCGCGCCGAAATTCGGGTCTGTGCCGGCAAAGCCGTATTGATCGTATTTTGCTCTCTTATCCGAATCGCCGAGTACGCTGTATGCCTCGTTGACTTCCTTAAACTTCTCCTCAGCCTCTTTATTGCCCGGATTTGTGTCCGGATGATATTTCATGGCAAGCTTACGGTAAGCTTTTTTTATCTCGGTGTCGCTTGCCCCCTTGTTCACACCGAGCACTTCATAGTAATCTCTCTTGTCTGCCACGATTGTTCAACCTTTCCGACGGGCATAAAAAAATCAACGCCCGATAAAAATTAACACAATCATATGAGAATCCGCAAGGATTCTCATATGATAAGTGTGTCATATTAATTATTTGTTGTCATCATCAACCACGGTATAGTCGCCGTCAACAGTTGAACCGCCGTCGCCGCCGTTTGCAGCTCCGCCGAATCCCTGAGCACCGCCGTTGCCTTGCGCCCCCTGCGGATTTGCCGCCTGATATACTTTGGACGATACTTCATAGAACTTCTTTTGCAGCTCATCTGCGGCATTCTTAATTGCTGTTGAATCGGTTCCCTCAAGTGCCTTTTTGGTGTCGGCAATCTTGGATTCGATTGCGGATTTATCGCCGGCATCAATCTTGTCACCAAGATCTGTCAGTGCCTTTTCACACTGGTACACAAGAGAATCTGCATTGTTGCGGACTTCAATTTCTTCTTTCTTTGCCTTATCTTCAGCCGCAAATTTCTCTGCGTCCTTAACAGCCTTGTCGATGTCTTCTTCAGACAGATTGGAGCTTGCAGTGATTGTTATATCCTGCTCGTTTCCGGTTGCCATATCCTTTGCGGAAACATGAACTATACCGTTAGCATCGATATCAAAGCTTACTTCAATCTGCGGAACTCCTCTCGGAGCCGGAGCAATGCCGTTCAGGCTGAATCTGCCGAGGCTCTTGTTGTACTGAGCCATTTCGCGTTCACCCTGGAGGACATTTATCTCAACGCTTGTCTGATTGTCCGCAGCTGTCGAGAACACCTGACTTTTCTTTGTAGGAATGGTGGTGTTTCTCTCGATAATCTTCGTGCAAACGCCGCCCATTGTCTCTATGCCGAGTGAAAGCGGAGTAACATCAAGCAAAAGAAGATCTTTTACATCGCCCGCAAGTACACCGGCCTGAATAGCTGCACCGATAGCAACACATTCATCCGGATTGATGCCCTTGTGGGGCTCCTGACCTATGAGGCTTTTAACGGCTTCCTGTACAGCCGGTATTCTAGACGAACCGCCGACAAGGAGAACCTTGCTGATGTCACTCGGATTGAGTCCGGCATCAGAGAGAGCATTTTTGGACGGAACCATTGTCATCTCTACCAAGTCTGCCGTCAACTCATCAAACTTGCTTCTTGTAAGTGTGATGTCCATGTGTTTCGGACCGGTTGCATCTGCAGTAATAAACGGCAGATTGATGTTGGTCGACGCCACACCGGAGAGCTCGATTTTAGCTTTTTCGGCAGCCTCTTTAAGTCTCTGCATTGCAACCTTGTCTGTGGAAAGATCTATGCCGTTGCTCTTTTTGAATTCATCTATGAGGTAATTCATTACCCTCTGGTCAAAATCATCGCCGCCAAGTCTGTTGTTACCCGAAGTTGCAAGCACTTCAAACACACCGTCGCCAATCTCGAGGATGGACACATCGAATGTGCCGCCGCCGAGGTCATATACCATAATTTTCTGTTCATGATCCTTATCCATACCGTAAGCAAGCGCAGCGGCAGTAGGCTCATTGATTATACGCAGAACCTCCAGTCCGGCTATCTTGCCTGCATCCTTTGTAGCCTGTCTCTGAGCGTCACTGAAATATGCCGGTACTGTGATAACAGCCTGTGTAACCTTTTCGCCGAGATAGCTTTCCGCATCCATCTTAAGTTTCTGCAGAATCATTGCGGATATCTCCTGCGGAGTATATTTTTTGCCGTCGATATCTACTTTTCTGTCAGTACCCATATCTCTCTTTATAGAGATGATGGTTCTGTCAGGATTGGTGATTGCCTGTCTCTTGGCAACCTGGCCGACAAGTCTTTCACCCTCTTTTGTGAATGCAACAACCGACGGAGTGGTTCTTGCACCCTCAGCGTTTGCAATAACGGTAGGCTCGCCGCCTTCCATAACCGCTACGCATGAATTAGTTGTACCCAAATCAATACCTATAATCTTTGACATAATATAAAACCTCCCTAATAGTTAACCATAAAATCTCGGTTCTCAGTTTGCCACCTGAACCATGCTGTATCTGATTACTTTGTCTTTATATTTATAACCTTTCTGAAACTGCTGTGCAACAGTGTTTTCGCCGTAGTTGTCATCATCTATGTGCATAACGGCGTTGTGCATTGTCGGGTCAAACTTCTCGCCGACCGCGTCAATCTCCTCCACACCGATCTTTTTGAGTATATCGGCTGTCTGGCGCAACACCATCTCGACTCCCTTGCAATGTTCGCTCTCTTTATCGTCGAACGAATCTATCGCGCGCTCGAGATTATCGAGCACCGGGAGCATTTTTTCAACCACATCGCACACACTGTCGGTATAGATGCTTTCTTTTTCCTTTACTGTGCGTTTTTTGTAGTTGTCAAACTCTGCCGCAAGCCGCTTGCATCTGTCATCAAGCGCCTCGCACTCCTTGGTTTTTGCCTCAAGCTCGGCTTTGAGCTTTTCGCACTCGGGGTTTGCTTTTTCGTCAACCTCGGGTTCGGCTTGCGTAACCTTCTCCTCTGTATCATTCTTTGGCTTCTTCGCCATAATATCAACTCCTTAAAATAAATATCAGCTGCCGTCGTCTATCATCCGTCGCCGCTTGTTTAATATATTGATAAGATAGTTCAGCGTCGACACTGCTTTTGCGTAATCCATCCTTGTAGGTCCTATGACCGCAAGCTTGCCTGTGAAACCCTCGCCGAGATTGTAGTTTGAAACTACCATACTCAGGTCATGATTTTTAAGAACCGGATTTTCATCGCCGATTATAACCGAGATGTCGTCTGCACTTGCACTCATAAGTTGCTTTAAGTCCGACACATTGTCTTTCTTTACGAATGTAAGAAAATCCTTTGCGCGATCTATATCATTAAACTCGGGATGATTGAAAATATTTGTGGTGCCGGTCAGATGTATATCGACATCACTCAGCTCGCTCACAACCTCATAAAGATATGAAAAAATAGGTTCGAGCAGATTTTCCTCAACAGGGAGTATATCTTTTTCGCCCGAGAGCATCTCCTTGGTAATAAGACTTGCGCTCATTCCCGAAAATCTGTTGTCAAGCCAGTTCGAAAGTTTTTCAAGCACAGACGAATCATAGGTTTTCTCAACAGATATCTGTGTGCTCTTTACCACCCCGTTACCGGTGACTATTATCATTACAAAGCTATGGCCGTCAATCGACATCAGCTTGATGTTTGATATGGTGTACACCTGTGCCGACGGCATAGTGAACACCGTGGTGTAATTTGTAAGCAACGATGTCACATCAGATATGTTCGCTATAATTTTGTTAAACTCGATGAACTTTTTCTCCAGCGCAAGCTTAATCTGATCTATCTCCTTAAGAGTGAGCTTATATTCGTTCATAAGCTCATTGACATACACTCTGTAGCCTAAGTCAGACGGTACTCTGCCGGCTGATGTGTGCGGTTTTTCAAGATAGCCGAGCCTTTCAAGCGCCGCCATCTCGTTGCGCACCGTTGCCGAGCTGATGCCGAGATTGTGACTGCCGAGAATGTATGACGACCCGACAGGTTCCGCAGTAACTATGTAGTCATCAATGATAGCCTGAAGAATCTTCTTTTTTCTCTCACTGAGCTCCATAATCAATTCCTCCAATGTTAGCACTCTAACGCTTCGTCTGCTAACAATATATAAGATAACACCATCATCAATATTTGTCAATAGTTTTTATCAAAATTTACGATTTATTCACAAAATGATAACATCAAAGCAATAAATCACAGCATAAATTCACACATAACAGAATTGGAAATGCAGTAAGCACGCTCAGTAAGGCTCAATTTCCCGTCCGATAAAGACAGCATACCGAGTTTTGTGTTTTTTTCGATTACATCGCCGAAAACCGACTCGACAGATCTATGAAAAAGCCGCTTAAACTCCGTGATATCCACACCCGATTTTAGCATACGCAGACCGAGAATGATAAATTCGCTCATCATGTCGTCTTGCGACAGCTTTTCCGATTCCGCCCTCTTATATCCGTCAAAATAATCCTCAAATCGCCGCGCATTGGCATACCTAACTCCGTTTATATATGAAGAAGCTCCGAGTCCGAGTCCGAGGTACTCCTCGCAGCGCCAGTATTTGCAGTTGTGCTTTGATTCAAAGCCGGGTTTTGAAAAATTGGATATCTCATAGTGCCCATATCCGTTTTTGCTCAACAGATCACAAATCTTTTCGTACATATCCGCAAAATCATCTTCCGATGCCTCGGTGATTTTTTTCCTTTCAACCATTTCGGCAAGCTTTGTTCCGGCCTCAACCTTGAGTCCGTAGCACGATATATGCTCCGGCTCAAGCTTAAGAATGGATTCAATGCTATGCTCAAGTGTACCTGTTGTCTGCCCCGGCAGTGCATACATTAAGTCAATACTTATGTTGTCAAACCCCTCGTCACGCAGCAAATGCACCGTTTCAGCAGTGTCTGATGCAGAGTGTATCCTGCCGATTGCCATAAGTTCGCTGTCAACAAAAGACTGCGCACCAAGACTTATTCTGTTTACACCGAGTGCTCTGAGCAATCCGGCTTTAGACGCCGTGACTGTTGCCGGATTCGCCTCAACCGTTATTTCGCTGTGCGGCGCAATGTCAAAATTAGAGCGAATCGCCGCAAAAAGCTTCTTGAAATCATCATCATCAAGAACAGTCGGTGTTCCGCCGCCGATATAAACCGTATCGAAACTCATTCCGTCGTATTGTGTCATCTCCGAGCATAATTTTCGCATATATTCATCTTTCAAATCATTTTTGTTTGCAAACGAAACAAAGTCGCAGTATATACATTTACTGCGACAAAAAGGTATATGAATATAAAGTCCTCTCATAACTCTATGCCTCCAGATATGCCTTGAGTGCACTCATACGCGAGTTTGCAACATTATAACCCTGGTCATACAGTGCGCACAGCGCTTCCGGTGACGACTCCACACGGCTGAAGTTTCCCGTAGTCTCGGGTTCTATGACAAAGAGTTTTCCACGGCTTTCAAGTTCAAAAATCCGTTTGCGAGCCTCATTATACATCTGCGCACGGTTGTCAACGCTTTTGACGAGATTTGGATATCTGCGATATGTAATGTCTATAATCTTTTGCAGCGGTTCGCTTTTTTTTACATAGCCGCGCTCACGCGTGAGTATCACAATTATCTTGTCACAACCGTCGTCAATCGGTTTTTGAAAAGGTATAGAGTCAGTCATGCCGCCGTCCATGTACAGATTGCCGTCAATTTTGACGGGTTGAAATGCTATCGGCAAAGCACATGATGCCATAACGGCACGCCAAGTCCTGTCCGTGCGAGGCACTTCAAGGTATTCCGCCTTCCCCGTCTCTATGTTTGTGACCGTTGCAATTACATTGCCGTCAAAATTTTCAAATGCTTCGTAATCATACGGAAGATATATGTTCGGCAAGTCATCAAAGACAAATTTTATGTTATAGTAACTCCTATTGCCCGGTTTGAACATATATTTCAGCCCCATGTAACGCTTGTCGTTCATATATTTTTTCCCCAGCTCCAGGCTGCGTCCGCGCTGGTGCGACACATATGACAATCCATTGGCTATTCCTGCAGATGTACCTATGACATAATTTGCGTATATATCGTTGTCCATAAGGCAGTCCATGACGCCGTTGGAAAAATATGCCCGGCTCGCTCCGCCCTCTAATACAAGTGCTGTTTTCAACATTATACACCCCCGATTAATGTATATATTATCATACATCCTTCTGTTTTTCAAGCATAATATAAGGCGCCGCGCAAGCGACACCTTACAGTCGGTATTTTGAATCAGAACAACCCGGTTATTAATCCGTTCTCGTCAACATCAATCTTCTCTGCCGCAGGAACCTTTGGCAGTCCGGGCATGGTCATTATCTCACCTGTAAGCGCTACGATGAATCCTGCTCCGGCGCTTATCTTAAGATTACGCACTGTCACGCGGAAGTTTTCGGGTGCACCGAGCAGATTTTTATCATCCGAAAAACTATACTGCGTCTTGGCAATGCAGACGGGCATTTTGCCATATCCCAGAGCAGCAATCTGTGCAAGCTGTTTTCTTGCCTTGGGAGTAAAGTCCACACCGTCACCGCGATAGATTTTTGTCACAATTGCATTGAGTTTATCTTCAATACTGTCATTCAGACTATAACACTGAGCAAAATTGTTTTCCTCCCCGCAAAGGCGGACAACCTCTCTTGCAAGCTCCGTGCCGCCCTCGCCGCCTTTTGCCCATACATCGGATAGCACTGCATTTACGCCAAGGTTCTTGCACTCGTCAATAACAAGCTGCACCTCGGCATCTGTGTCCGTCGGGAACTTGTTCACTGCGACAACGCACGGCAGACCGAACACATTTTTTATGTTGTCTATATGTCTCAGGAGATTCGGAATTCCCTTGTGAAGGGCGTGAAGATTTTCATCAGCAAGATCACCTTTGGCAACACCGCCGTGCATTTTAAGCGCACGCACTGTTGCGACAAGTACAACCGCAGACGGTTTTAATCCCGAGAGGGCGCACTTGATGTCAAAGAATTTCTCTGCACCGAGATCCGCACCGAAGCCTGCCTCTGTTACGGCATAGTCAGCCAGTTTTAATGCAAGCTTTGTCGCCGTGACACTGTTGCAGCCATGAGCAATGTTTGCAAAAGGACCGCCGTGTACAAGCGCCGGGGTACCCTCAATTGACTGCACAAGGTTTGGCTTTATGGCGTCTTTGAGCAGTGCCGTCATAGCACCCTCGGCTTTCAGCTGACCGCAAGTTACGGGTTCCCCGTTATAATTGTAGCCAATGACTATATTCGCAAGCCTTTTTTTCAAATCTGTTATGGAGCTTGCAAGGCAGAGCACTGCCATAACCTCGGACGCAACGGTTATGTCGTATCCGTCCTCCCTGGGGGTTCCGTTCACACTGCCGCCGAGTCCGTCAACAATGTTTCTAAGCTGCCTGTCGTTCATATCAACACAGCGTTTCCATGTGATTCGCCCAGTGTCGATGGCGAGGCTGTTGCCGTGGTGAATGTGATTGTCTATCATTGCGGCAAGCAGATTGTTTGCCGCACCGATTGCGTGAAAATCACCCGTGAAGTGGAGATTTATGTCCTCCATCGGCACGACCTGAGCATATCCGCCGCCGGCTGCTCCGCCTTTTATTCCGAATACAGGCCCGAGTGAAGGTTCCCGCAATGCCATCATAACATTTTTGCCGATCTTGCGCATGCCGTCGGCAAGACCGATCGTTGTCGTGGTCTTGCCCTCACCGGCAGCCGTGGGAGTTATGGCGGTGACAAGCACAAGTTTGCCGTTCTCCGATTTATTCTCATTCATAATCGACAAATCAATCTTTGCCTTATAGTTGCCGTATTGTTCAAGATATTTTTCGTCAATGCCGGCAATCTCCGCAATCTCTCTGATGTTTTTCATCTGCACACTCTGTGCGATTTCTATATCAGTCATGATTTATGCTTCCCCTCTATTTGAAATACTTAACACAAGATGTGAACAGACCCATGTCTACCTTGCCCGGAACATTTTTGTAAAGTCCGTCACCGGCTCTCTCGGTATGACCCATTTTACCGAATACTCTGCCGTCGGGCGAACAGATACCCTCAATCGCAAAGTCAGAATTGTTTGGGTTGAACTGAATATCATCGGTCGGGTTTCCGTTTGCGTCCACATACTGTGTGATGATCTGGCCATTTTCGCCAAGCTTTTTAACAAGCTCATCACTTGCCATAAATCTGCCTTCTCCATGAGAGATGGCCACCGTGTAAATCTCGCCGGGATTAGTCTCGGAAAGCCACGGAGATTTGTTTGATGCCACTCGCACATTAACAAGTTTTGACTGGTGTCTGCCGATTGTGTTGTATGTGAGCGTCGGACAAGTGTCGTCCATGTCGATTATCTTGCCAAACGGCACAAGACCGAGTTTTATGAGCGCCTGGAATCCGTTGCAGATGCCTCCCATGAGTCCGCCGCGCACATCGAGCAGATCCGACACTGCGTCTTTGATTGACTCGTTTCTGAAAAACGCAGTGATAAATTTGCCCGAACCGTCGGGTTCGTCTCCGCCGGAGAAACCGCCGGGGATGAATATAACCTGAGAATTGTTTATCTTCTTTGCAAATGTGTCAACGGATTTTACGATATCCTCCGACGACAAATTGTTTATAACAAACACATCAGCCTGTGCACCGGCATCTTCGAACGCCTTTGCCGTGTCGTACTCGCAGTTTGTTCCCGGGAACACGGGTATAAGCACTTTCGGACGCGCGATTTTTATCGGACTTGCAGCAAATTTTTCTGCCTTGTACGAGAATTTTTCAATCTTCTTGCCCTCGGCAGCGATGTTGCACGGATAAATTGGTTCAAGCTTGCCTTCATAAATCTTGTCAAGCTCTGAGAGTGCAATTTTTTCACTTTTATATACAATAGATTCATCATCAATTGTCCTGCCGACAACCGTGCCGGCATCCGTGTCATCCGCAAGTTCTGCCACAAACGAACCGTAGCAATAGCCGAATATATCATCAAGAGAAAATGCGCCGTCAAATTCAAATCCAACAGAATTTCCGATTGCCATTTTATACACCGCCTCGGCTATGCCACCGTAAGCAGGTGTATACACGGCAAGAGCCTTGCCGTCGCGCACAAGTGCTGTCACGCTGTCGAACACCGTGCGGATAGAGTCAATGATCGGCAATCCATTTTCATCATATTCCGGTTTTATAATGACAACCTTGTGTCCGGCTGCCTTAAATTCGTTTGAAACGATATTTTTTGTCTTATCGGTAGTCACCGCGAACGAAACAAGCGTCGGCGGCACATCTATATTCTCAAAAGAACCGCTCATTGAGTCCTTGCCGCCTATTGCGCCTATGCCGAAGTCTTTTTGTGCCTTAAACGCACCCAGAAGTGCCGCAAAAGGCTTACCCCAGCGATAAGGATCATCCTTCGGCTTTTCGAAATACTCCTGGAATGTGAGATATACATCCTCAAAAGACGCACCTGTCGCGATGAGTTTGGACACAGATTCCACCACAGCAAGATATGCGCCGACAAAGGGATTTTTCTCCGTGATGAACGGATTGTAGCCGTAAGCCATCACCGAGCAAGTGTCGGTGTGACCTTTTTCCACGGAAACCTTGTTTACCATAGCCTGTATCGGGGTGCGCTGATTTTTGCCGCCGAAAGGCATAAGCACTGTGCCGCTGCCTATGGTCGAATCGAATCTTTCGGAAAGTCCGCGCTTTGAGCACACATTCAGGTCGCCGCAAAGTTCTTTCATGTTCCGGGTGAAACCGTCGGTTGTCTTTTTCGCATAGTCCGCACCTTTTGCTACCTTGACATTGATATGCTTGGGTGCTCCGTTGGAATTAAGAAATTCACGCGAGAGGTTTACTATGGAATTGCCGTTCCAGACCATCTCCATATACGGATTTTCCGTAACCACGGCAACCTTGGTCGCCTCTATGTTCTCGCTGTGTGCAAGTTCTTTGAATTTTTCTTCATCCTCAGCCGATACAACGACTGCCATCCTCTCCTGTGATTCACTTATTGCAAGTTCCGTGCCGTCCAGGCCGTCATATTTTTTCGGCACTGCGTTAAGGTCTATCCTGAGTCCGTCGGCAAGCTCGCCTATAGCAACAGACACTCCGCCGGCGCCGAAATCGTTACAACGCTTAATAAGGCGCGATGCGGCCGGGTTTCTGAAAAGTCTCTGAAGCTTTCTCTCCTCGGGAGCATTACCTTTTTGCACTTCGGCTCCGCAGCTCTCCAGTGATTCCAGAGTGTGCGATTTTGACGACCCTGTCGCTCCGCCGCAGCCGTCACGGCCTGTTCTGCCGCCGATGAGTATAACCACATCACCGGGAGTCGGGCGTTCTCTGCGAACATTGCACTCGGGTGCCGCAGCAATGACAGCACCGATTTCAAGACGCTTTGCCACATATCCCTCATGATATATCTCGTCCACAAGTCCGGTAGCAAGTCCGATCTGATTGCCGTAAGACGAATAGCCGTTTGCGGCGGTTGTCACAATTTTTCTCTGCGGAAGTTTTCCGTTCATGGTCTCCGACACGGGTTTGAGCGGATTCGCTGCGCCGGTGACACGCATTGCGGCGTATACATAGCTTCTGCCCGAGAGCGGATCACGGATTGCACCGCCAATGCAGGTTGCCGCACCGCCGAAAGGCTCAATCTCGGTCGGATGATTGTGAGTTTCGTTCTTAAAGAGCAAGAGCCAATTTTCGTCCCTGCCGTCCACATCTACATTCATCTTCACCGTGCAGGCGTTTATCTCCTCCGACTCGTCAAGCTTATCGAGAAGCCCGTTCCTGCGCAGATATTTGACCGCCAGTGTGGCGATGTCCATGAGGTTTACAGGCTTTGTTCTGCCGAGTTTCTCTCTCGTGGCAACATAGTCGTCATACGCCGCCTTTACATAATCGTCCTCAAACTCCGCGCTGTCTATCGTAGTCAAAAAAGTGGTGTGTCTGCAGTGATCCGACCAGTATGTATCGATCATTTTTATCTCGGTTATTGTCGGGTCCCTCTTTTCGGAGAGAAAATAATCACGGCAGAATTTTATGTCGTCAAAATCCATCGCCAGTCCGTTCTCAGCCGCAAATTCACGCAGTTTGTCATCATCAAAAGCGATGAATCCGTCCACCGTCTCAACGCTTTTCGGTATTGCATAGTTTACCTTAAGTGTCTGCGGTAATTCAAGCGACGCCTCGCGCGCCTCAACAGGGTTTATGACATACTTCTTTATTTCGGCAATTTCATCATCGGTGACATCTCCGTATATGGCATACACCTTTGCACTGCGCACAAGCGGTCTTTCACCGGTAGATATAAGCTGAATACACTCCGATGCGGAGTTTGCCCTCTGATCAAACTGACCGGGAAGATACTCCACCGCAAAAACCTTTGCACCGACGAGATCCGGGTTTTCACAGTTATCGGTCTGCGGCTCGGAGAAAACAGCCGTCTTGCAATATTCAAAGAGCTTTTCGTCTATGTTCTCCGCATCATATCTGTTAATGATACGCAAGTTTTCTATTTTTTCCATGCCGAGAAGGTTTTTAAGGTCGCTTTTCAGGCTCTTGGCTTCGTTGTCAAGTCCCGGCTTTCTTTCAACATATACTCTGTATACCATATTTATCTGATCCCCCTTAAAGCTCTCTGACCGATATCATGTCTGTAATATGCATTTTGGAATTTAACGGTTTTCACGGTCTCATATGCTTTTTCGATTGCAGCTCCGAGTGTCGGCGCATTCTCGGTAACCCCGAGAACTCGTCCTCCTGCTGTGAGGAGTTTGCCATCCTCAAGTTTTGCCCCGGCTATGTAAATGTTCTTATCGCTCGGCATGGTTATCTCAAAACCGGTATCGTATTTTTGGGGATATCCCTCCGATGCCATAACCACGCAACACGAGCACTCATCCTTGAAACGGATATCCGCATCGGAGAGCGTGCCGTCGGCAGTGTGCATCATTATATCAAGCAGATCGGAGTCGAGAAGCGGAAGTACAACTTGAGTCTCGGGATCGCCGAATCTGCAGTTGTATTCGATAACTTTCGGTCCTTTTTCGGTAAGCATCAATCCGAAATACAGACATCCCCGGAACTCTCTGCCCTCGGATTTCATGGCGTTTATCGTCGGCAAAAATATCTTTTTCATGCACTCGGCAGCTATGTCGTCTGTATAAAACGGATTGGGGGCAATGCAACCCATGCCGCCGGTGTTAAGTCCCTTGTCACCGTCGAGCGCTCTTTTGTGATCCATTGACGATACCATAGGCACGACGATGTTTCCGTCAGTAAATGACAGAACCGAAACCTCGGGTCCTGTGAGAAATTCTTCAACAACCACTCTGCTGCCGCTTTCGCCGAAGATTTTGTCCGCCATCATAGATTTTATGGCATTCTTAGCGTCATCACGCGTTTCGGCAATGACGACACCTTTACCCAGTGCGAGTCCGTCCGCCTTGATAACAGTCGGAATCGGCGCAGTCTCGATGTATTCAAGCGCGGCGTCCATTTCGTCGAACACTTCATATTCCGCTGTGGGAATATTATATTTTTTCATAAGATTTTTTGAGAAAACCTTGCTGCCTTCTATCACGGCTGCGTTTTTTTTCGGGCCGAAACATTTTATACCTATTTCGTTAAGCGCGTCAACTGTGCCGAGTACCAACGGATCGTCAGGCGCAACAACGGCAAAATCTATATCATGATTCTTTGCAAAATCGCATATGCCGTCAACATCTTTTGCACCAACAGGAACGCACTGCGCATCTGCGGCAATGCCTCCGTTGCCCGGGAGTGCATATATTATGTCGACACTCTTGTTTTCTTTGATTTTTTTGATTATGGCGTGCTCTCTGCCGCCGGAACCAACAACCAGTATATTCATTTTGTCAACCTCCGCTAATCTTAGTGATGGAACAATCTCATGTGTGTGAACGCCATTACCATGCCGTGCTCGTTGCAGCATTCAATCACGCAGTCATCTCTTACCGAGCCGCCCGGCTGAGCAATATATTTTACTCCGCTCTTTGCGGCCCTCTCTATGTTATCCGAAAACGGGAAAAACGCATCGGAGCCTATAACGGTATTGTTAAATGAAGCAAGGTATGCTTGTTTTTCCTCTTTTGTCAGCTTTTCGGGTTTTTCCGTAAACAGAGCTTCCCACGCGCCGTCGGCGAGCAAATCGTCACTGTCGTCGGATATATACACATCAATTGCATTGTCTCTCTCCGGGCGTTTCACGCTGTCCTTGAACGGGAGATTAAGCACCTTGTCACACTGGCGCAGATGCCAGTTGTCTGCTTTGCTGCCGGCAAGACGGGTGCAGTGTATGCGCGACTGCTGACCGGCGCCGACTCCGATTGCCTGACCTTCCTCGGCATAGCACACTGAGTTGGACTGAGTGTATTTAAGCGTAATAAGCGCAATTATAAGATCACGCTTTGCACTGTCCGGTATGTCTTTATTCTCTGTCACAATGTCCGCAAACACGGATTCATTGATTTTGTAATTATTTCTGCCCTGTTCGAATGTTATGCCGAACACATCTTTGTTTTCTATCGGTGCCGGCACATATGACGGGTCAATTTTCACTATATTGTAGTTACCCTTTTTCTTTTTTTTAAGTATCTCGAGAGCCTCGGGATCATAGTCCGGCGCTATTATTCCGTCTGACACTTCACGGGAAATAAGCTTTGCCGCAGTGACATCGCATTTATCCGAGAGCGCAATCCAGTCACCGAAAGATGACATCCTGTCAGTGCCCCTCGCTCTGGCATATGCGGTAGCTATGGGCGATTCATCAAGATTTGCCACATCATCCACAAAGCAAGCTTTTTTTAATTTGTCGCTCATTTTTATGCCGACAGCGGCGGATGTGGGGCTGACATGCTTGAATGATGCCGCAGCGCACATACCGAGTGCCTCTTTAATCTCGGACACAAGCTGCCAACTGTTGAACGCATCGAGAAAATTGATATATCCAGGGCGTCCGTTCAATATTTCTATCGGCAGTTCACCACCGTTTTTCATAAATATTCGTGACGGTTTCTGGTTTGGATTACAACCGTATTTAAGTTCAAATTCTTTCATTGCGCACCTCCGTTTATTGGTTTTTATTTATCAATCTGTCAATATACTTACCGGTAGTTATATCGGTATAGCGTACATACAGCGAAATTTTGTTGTTTCCGTCAAGATTAGACCATATCTCGTTTGTAAATTCGTCTATATCATCAATCAAAGCCACTCTCTCAGGTTCGCCTTGGAATGTAGGTATGGGGTTGCCGTCACACACATATGTGTGCAGAAAATGACCGCATCCGCAAATTGACGGATATGCAAAAGTAAATCTTGCGCAGGCACTGCCCTTTTCATCAGCACTTTTGAGTATGCTCATCTTGTAAGAAAAATCACCGTTATCAAATTTTACCGCAGCGCTTATCCTTGGGGTAAAGTTTGGCGCATCGGGTTCAAATTCCCTTGTATCGAGCGCCTGTTCAAATGTTTTTCCGTCCATTATAAAGTCATACACGGTGTCCGTCTGGTCGCCGTTTGTCACGATTAATGTATCTTTCGCACATTTTACGGGCGAATATATGATAAGTGACGGGTCTTCCACTTTGCTTTCGTCAAAGGGATAAATGGTGACATCGTCCCCCTCTTTCACGAAAACTCTGTTGCGGCTGTTCTCGCTTCTGCCCATGATGAAATATGCCGTCACAGCCATGCCGCCCAGCGCCTTGCCGACGATTATTCCTCTGCCGGCATATGAATTGCCGCTCAAAATCTCACCTATGTTACCGAGTGAATATATGTTCATTGTTTCCTCTCCTTTATCTTAGCGGATACAGCCTGTGCGGCACGGGGCAGCAAATCCCACTCTGCCTGCTCCATGACGCGCCTTTGCAGTATCTCCGGGGTGTCGCCGTCTTCAATCTCAACGGCTCTTTGGGCGATTATTCTGCCGCCGTCAGGCACTTCGTTTACAAAATGAACCGTTGCACCGGTCACCTTTACGCCGTAATCGAGCGCTGCCTCGTGCACCCTGAGCCCGTAGAACCCCTTACCGCAGAATGACGGAATGAGTGACGGATGGACATTTATTATGCGCTCAGGATATTTTTTTGTAAAGTCTGCGCTGAGTATGCACATAAACCCGGCAAGCACAATCAGTTCTATGCCGTATTCATCTAATTTCTCGCATATTTTTTGTTCAAATTCAACTTGCGGAGTGCCTTTTTTTGCAACCACAGCGTACGGAATTCCGTTCTGCTTTGCCCTCTCTATGGCATAGCATTTGTCGTTTGACGCTATGACAAGACAGATCTTTCCGTCTTTGATTATTCCGCTCTTTTGCGCGTCGATAAGCGCCTGTAGATTGGTGCCGCCGCCGGACACAAAAACCGCTATTTTTGTCAGCATAGTACCACGCTTTCGTCGCTGCGTACCGTCTCACCGCAGATATAAGCGTCCTCGCCGTTTGCACGCAGAATTTCAAGTGCCTTGTCGGCATCTTCTTTTGCAACGACAACGCTCATGCCGACGCCCATGTTGAATGTGTTGAACATATCTCTCTCGGGAATATTTCCCTCTTTTGCAATGAGGTCGAATATCGGCAGTATTTTAACGGCTTTCTTTTCTATCTTTGCGCCGAATCCATCGGGAAGCGAGCGCGGAATGTTCTCGTAAAATCCGCCTCCGGTTATATGCGACACGGCTTTGACGGTGACTTTTTCAAAGAGTGCGCACATGGGTTTTACATATATCTTTGTGGGTGTAAGGAGAGTCTCGCCGACAGACTTGCCGCCGAGAGCGTCAATCGGTTTTCTGATATCAGAGTTCTCTACATCAAAAACCTTTCTTACCAGAGAAAATCCGTTTGAATGTACGCCGCTTGACGGCAGCGCTATGATAACATCGCCTTCGGTGATGGTCTTGTTGTCAAGCACCTTGTCTTTGTCTACCACGCCGACAGAGAACCCGGCAAGGTCATACTCATCCACCGGATAGAATCCGGGCATCTCGGCAGTCTCACCGCCGATTAATGATGCGCCGGACTGAACGCAGCCTTCTGCTACGCCGGATACAATGTCTGCAATTCGCTCGGGAACATTTTTGCCGCAAGCTATGTAGTCCAGAAAGAACAACGGCTTTGCTCCGCAACAGATGATATCGTTCACGCACATGGCAACGCAATCTATGCCTACTGTGTCGTGCTTGTCCATGAGAAACGCAATTTTAAGTTTTGTGCCGACTCCGTCGGTACCACTGACAAGCACAGGTTTTTTTATGCCCGTCAAGTCGAGCTCAAAAAGTCCTCCGAATCCCCCTATATCCGATGCCGCACCCCGGGTAATCGTGCGTGCGATATGTTTTTTCATAAGTTCAACAGCCTTGTACCCCGCCGTGATGTCAACGCCTGCCGCTTTGTAACTTTCACTTCTGCTGTTATTCATTATCCTGTCTCCTTTTTTCGCTGAGTTTTGTCTCAAATTTACTCTTACTTCTTCTTTCGGGCACTTCGGTCGGATATTCGTTTGTGAAACATCCGTCACAATAGCCGCATTTGCACTCATTGCCGATGAGTCTGCCGAGATCTTCAACTTTAAGATACCCCAGGGTATCCGCGCCGATTATGCGCGTTATCTCGTCTATGGTGTGGTTGCACGCAATGAGCATATCGCGCGAATCTATGTCCGTGCCATAGTAACATGGGTTAAGGAACGGAGGCGCCGACACCCTCATGTGCACTTCTTTGGCACCGGCATCACGCAAAAGTTTGACTATTCGTGCGCAAGTGGTGCCGCGCACTATGGAGTCGTCAACAAGCACTACCCTCTTGTCCTTTACGGTGTCTGCGATTGTATTTAGCTTTATACGAACCTTGTCCTCGCGGGATTTTTGACCCGGAGATATGAATGTTCTGCCAATGTATTTATTCTTTATAAATCCTATTCCGTATGGTATTCCGGATTCGAACGAGTAGCCGAGAGCGGCGTCAAGTCCGGAATCGGGCACGCCGACAACCACATCTGCCTCTACCGGATATGTCTGTGCGAGAAATTTGCCGGCATTGAGCCTTGCTTTGTGCACGCTCTTGCCCTCTATCGATGAATCGGGGCGTGCAAAATAAATATATTCAAATATGCATATCTTCTCCGGTGCAGTGTTGCAATGGGTGCGGATGCTGCGCACGCCGTTTTCCTCAAACACAACAATTTCGCCCGGGTCGATGTCACGCAGATAAGTCGCGCCCACGGAATCAAGCGCACAAGTCTCCGATGCAACCACATAAGCCCCATCCTCGGTTATGCCGTAGCAGAGCGGCCGAAACCCGTTTTTATCACGCGCGGCAATGAGTTTGCGCGGCGACATGAGCACCAGCGAATACGCACCTTTTATCTTGTACATGGCTTTTTCGAGTGCTTCTTCCACGGAATGTGTATTTATGCGCTCCTTTGTGATGACATAGGATATGACCTCCGTATCACTTGTGGAATGAAAAATAGAGCCCTGCATCTCAAGCTCACAGCGCAGTTCGTATGAATTGACAAGATTGCCGTTATGTGCAAGCGCAGTGTGACCCTTTAAGTGATTAACCACTATCGGCTGAGCATTCTGCCTGCCGTTGCTGCCGGTGGTGCAATAGCGCACATGGCCCACCGCCATGTTTCCGGTGCCGAGTTTTTCAAGCTGCATCGGCGTGAACACATCGTTGACAAGTCCGGTGTCTTTGTAAGATCGGAAAATTCCGTCATCACAAACAACTATGCCGCAGCTCTCCTGACCGCGGTGTTGCAGTGCATAGAGTCCGTAATATGTGCTTGCGGAAACATTTGCCGTCGTCTTTGAAAAAATGCCGAAAACGCCGCATTCCTCATGTATGTTTTTCATATGTGTACTCCTTTTGAATTCATGTTATCAGACACAAGCGGGGATAAAGCCGCAAAAGGCTTTTATCCCCAATTAAACAATTATTATTCACCCATGAGACGGCGCATAACTTCCTGATACGCTTCTTCCACACCGCCCATGTCTCGTCTGAAACGGTCTTTATCAAGCTTTTCGTTGGTGTCGATGTCCCACAGTCTGCAGGTATCGGGCGAAATTTCATCCGCAAGCACTATTGTGCCGTCAGAGAGTCTGCCGAACTCCAGCTTGAAGTCAACCAATCTGATGTTCATTCCCTTAAAGTATTCGCACAGAACCTCGTTCACCTTGAAAGCCATGCTCTTTATGGTCTCTATCTCCTCGCGGGTAGCAAGCTTTAACGCGATTGCGTGGTATGCATTGAGCAGCGGATCGCCGAGGTCATCGTTTTTATAGGAAAATTCTATTGTGGGTTCGTCAAACACTATGCCTTCTTCAACGCCGTATTTCTTAGAGAAAGAGCCGGCGGAAACATTTCTTATGATAACTTCGAGAGGAACAATGGAAACTTTTTTTACAATAGTCTCACGGTCGTTTATCTCCTCGACAAAATGGGTAGGCACTCCGTTTTTCTCGAGTATCTGCATAAGGAAATTTGACATACGGTTGTTGATGACGCCCTTGCCGCTGATAGTGCCTTTTTTCAGACCGTTAAAAGCCGTAGCATCATCTTTGTATGACACTATGTAGAGATCTGCGTCCTCTGTTGCATAAACCTTTTTTGCCTTGCCTTCGTAAAGCTGTTCTTTCTTTTCCATGATAAATTCCTCCGCGTTAATTAAATAATTTTTCTATTTCACTGTTTTTATCAAGCACTTTTTGTGTAGCTTTGCTTCTGAACTCAGAGAGCTTGTCGTGCAGTTGCGGGTCGCTTATCGCGAGCATCTGTATCGCAAGCAGAGCGGCGTTTTGCGCACCGTCTATGGCAACCGTGGCAACCGGCATTCCCGACGGCATCTGAACCGTTGAGAGCAGTGCATCGAGTCCGTCAAGCGTGGATGATTTAATTGGTATACCGATAATCGGCAAAACCGTATTTGCCGCCATCGCACCTGCAAGATGAGCCGCCTTGCCCGCAGCTGCAATGATTACTCCGAAACCGTTTTTATCTGCATTGAGAGAGAATTCCTTTGCCTGCTCCGGCGTCCTGTGTGCCGAGAACACATGCACCTCGAAAGGCACATCAAAATCTCTCAGAGTGTCAACTGCTTTTTGTACAACCGGCAAATCGCTGTCGCTGCCCATTATTACCGCAACTTTTTTCATAATCACAAGCTCCTTTTTCTCGAAAATAATTAAAAATGGGCACACCTATCCGCAAATAGATGTGCCCAGACGGTCGGCTTTTGGGTATCTTTTCTGCTCCTTTGCGGTGCTCCGCCGAGTTTTGTCCGAGTTTCGGCAATGCGCCGAGACAACACCCATTCCGTCAGTAACAGAAAACTGTATCTTTAGTATACCAATCAATTCGTCAAAAGTCAACAGCAAACGCAAAATATGCCGAGATTTTGTTGAAGTTTGTGCAAACATACACAATATGTGCCTGAAATATTATGCACTCGCATTATCAAAAAGGACAAGGATATATATTTAATTTTAACAAAGCGCCGCACTGCTGTCCGAGCGACTTAAAATTAAATATATATCCTTGTCCGATACAAATTGATTATTTAAGAAGTGCCGCCTCGGGGTATATGTTGTGTATCTGTTCGACACGCTGCCTGACGGCGCTATGGATCTCACAGATACACAGCATATACCCCTCACCTCTGTGTTCGGTCGCTGCTACTCACATCCGGTCATAACAAACATAAACTCCGTGCCGACTCCGAGCTCGCTTGTGACGCTGATTTTTCCTCCGTGACACTCCGCAATCCATTTCACCATGGAAAGTCCGAGACCGAGACTGCCTCTCTCGTTGTTTCGCGATGAATCCACCTGATAAAACCTTTCCCAGATTTTCGGCAGGTTTTCGCGCGCTATTCCTATGCCGTCGTCCGAAACATTAACAATCACCTTGTTCCCTTCTCCGCGCAGACTCACTTTGACGGTGCCCCCGGGTTTGCCATAGCTGTAGGCATTTGAAATGAGGTTTATAAACATTCGCGCAATAAGCATATGATCTGCCACGGCATACACACACGGTTCGATGTCACGCTCCATGGTAATGTCGCCGTCGTGGATTTCTTCCTGTTCATCGCACACAAATCCGAGAAGTTCGCTCATGTCGATTTTTTCAAAACTGGTTTTGAGAGTGTTCCTGTCCATACGCGATATTATGAGCAACTCCGCAATTAATTTTGCCATTTTATCCGACTGCCGTTTGATTGAGTTTACGGATTCCTTCGCTTCATCAACAGTCTTGGCACATTCGAGCACATATTCACACTCGGAATTGATAACCGCTACAGGTGTGCGCAGTTCATGCGATGCGTCAGATGTAAACTGCTTTTCGTTCTCGACCGTAACCTCAATTTTGTCAAGCATGGTGTCAAAAGCGTCCGCAAGGCGATATATCTCGTCATTGCCGCCGTGAAGCGCTATTCTGCGCGTCAGATCCGTGCTCTCGCTAATCTCCTTGGCAGTGCGGCTTATAATGTCAACCGGGCGGAAGGCTCGCTTTAATATAAGGTATCCGCCTATTGCCGCAGTAATGATGAGTATCATGGTCAGTATCAGATTGGTGGTAATCATGTTATTCATCATTCTGCCTTCACTGTCAAACGCCGCCACACCTGTTATCCACCTGGTCTCGCCGTCACTGTTTTTGACGGATTTCGAGTAAACGAGGTACTGTTCGCCGCCGTACACCTTGGTTTCTACCTTGTTGTCATTAAGAACTAAGCTGTCCGCAAATTCAAACGGCATCACTCCCTCGACAAGATTGTGATCTGCGTCATATACAGCCAGATGCACTCCCTGGTCAAAGAATCTGAAATCGGGTATCTTTTTTTCGTCAGGCGAAAAATCCGGCATCTGCGCTCCGTCAATCTCGGGCAGCTTGCGGTCAAACCTTCCCTCTATAACATGAGAAAGGTTGTTCACCGCACGCACGGTTCGTGCGCCCGACTCACGGGTAATCATGTCGCGGCTCAGCTTTATCATCGCCGTCATGGCAACCGCCGATATGGCAATCATAATTAGCGTGTACCACGCAGTAACTCTTAGTTTTATCGAAATTTTGTTCACATATTTCACTTCCCGTTCAGCCGTCGTCACGCAGGACATAGCCTGCTCCCCTTATGGTGTGTATCAGTTTTTTGTCAAAATCATCGTCAATCTTTTTTCGCAAATATCTTATGTACACATCAATAACATTGGTACCCCCGGCATAGTCAAAATTCCACACATGATTTTCTATCTTCTCGCGAGTGAGGACTCTGCCCTCATTTCGCATCATGTATTCCAGGATATCAAATTCCTTTGCGGAAAGGTTTATCTCCTCACCGCCCCGGCTGACTCTGCGTTCGGCAATGTTCATCACAAGGTCTGCCGTCTCAAAAGTGTTTGTTGCCTTTCCGGCGCCTTTGCGTATCAGCGCGCGCAGCCTTGCAAGCAGTTCCTCAAAAGCAAACGGCTTTACAAGATAATCCTCCGCACCGGCATCAAGACCCTCAACTCGGTCGGACACTGCATCCTTTGCGGTAAGAAAAATTACCGGTGTGTCGTCGTGTGCGCTGCGCATGGCGCGAAGAACATCCAGTCCGTTTTTCTTCGGCATCATTATATCCATTATCACTGCGTCAAACTCACCCACATTCAGATAATCCAGCGCCTCCTCGCCGTCATAACAGCAATCTGCGGAATATCCCTCTTTTTCAAGCCTTTTTGTAATGACTCTGTTCAAATCTCTCTCGTCCTCTACAACAAGCACTCGCACATCTATCACTCCTTTGGCGGTACTGCCTCGTTTAATCGTCATGAAGCTATGATACAGCACAAATATTAAACAAAGATTAAAGCCGAATATATATCCGCGATTTCAGGCATATCAGCAATAAAACTATTTTCCGAATCCGAACCCGGCTATATCGCTGACAGGCAGAGAGAAGACAATCGTGCCCGCCTCCGTGGACGGACCGGCTTTTTCTATAACAGCTTTCATGATGTCTGCCTTTTTGTCTGCCTTGGCAACTATGAGGACAATTTCTTTTTCCTTTGCTATGGACACATTGAGGAATCTTTCGTCTCCGCTGTCTCCCGTGCCCTTGCCGTGGAGCACCGTGCCCCCGGCGGCGCCGACACTGCGTGCGGCGTTCATCACAGTGTCTGTCATTCCCTCATTTGTGACAGCCACTATCAGCTCATAAGAATAATTAATATTCGGCGTGTACTTTGCGTTTTCACCACCGCCGTTCAGATATGCCATTGTTAACCCTCCTCCGACACTTTTTATCGGCACCGACACTACCATGCCGTGCCCGGGCACACCTATGTACAGTCTTTCCTTTGCAAGTTCAATCAATTTTTGAGTCTTTGCCCCGTCTGCGACAGTGAACAAAATCCTTTTTTCGCTACTCTCTATGCCGAGAATATCGAGCATACTTTTGACCGCCGTTCCGCGTCCGTGCAAAACCGTGGTCATGGCAAGTTCAAGCCCTGAGCATATTTCCGTAAGCAATTCAAGAGATTTGGGGTTGCATATGGTAATAACATAGTTCATTATACAGCCTCCTCCCAAAGTTCAATAATTTCATCATCACCGTATGTTTTCTCCTTGACACCGGATACACCGCGGTTTTTGAGTGTGCTCACAACTCCGACAATTTGTATGGAGATGAGCGGCATCATGGCAACCATGGCGACTACACCGAAAGCATCCGTGAGCACATTGCCGCCCAAAGCAGTGCTTGCACCCATGGCAAACTGCAATATAAATGTGGAAGTTATGGGTCCTGACGCAACTCCACCTGAGTCAAAAGCAATTGCGGTGTAGATGTCCGGCACGGCAAACGACAGCGCGAGTGCGACGAAATATCCCGGAACCAGAAAATACATTATCGGTATGCCCGTGAGCACACGCACCATTGACAGTGCAAGCGCCAATGCAACCGCAGCAGACAGGCTGTACTTGACAGCCGTGCCCGATATTGCTCCGGCGCTGACTTCTTCGATCTGTTTTTCCAGCACGGCAACAGCCGGTTCTGCGGAAATGATGAACCAGCCGAGCAGCATGGCAAGCGGCACAAGCAGCCAGCGGGTCCAGCCCGTGGCAAGCTCCGATCCGAGCATAACTCCGAGTGATGAGAAGCCGACATTAACCCCAACCAGGAACAGTACCAAACCTATGTATGTATACATAATGCCGACAAAAATCTTTGCAAGCCTTATGCGCGGCATTTTGAGCGAAAAAATCTGAAAAATCACAAATATGACTATTATGGGCAGAAGCGAAAGCGCTATCTCCTTCATATAGACAGGAACAGCATGAAGATATTCCATGCCTATCTGGGATGTTGTTTCAAAATGGCTTGAGCTGATGTCCGCAACCGCATCCGACCCGGGATAGAAAAATCCCAAAATCAGCACGGCGAGTATCGGACCTATGGAACAGAGTGCCACCAGTCCGAAGCTGTCCGACTCGGCATTGCGGTCACTTCGTATGTTGGAAACACCCATGCCCATGGCAAGTATGAAAGGTACAGTCATCGGTCCTGTTGTCACACCGCCGGAATCAAAAGCAATGCTAAGGTATCCTCGGTCCGAGAAACAAGCAAGTGTAAAGAGCATCACATAGAAAATCAGCAAAAGATACCTCAGGCGTAAACCTGTTAATATTCTCAGCATACACACAGAGAGAAAAAATCCGACGCCGACACCGACCGATATAAGCAGTGCCATATTGCCGATGTGCGGCACAGTAGCTGCAAGCACCTGCAAATCAGGCTCGGCAACGGTGACCGCAAAGCCGAGAAAAAAGCTTACAATCAATATCAGCGGCAGATTTTTTGTCTTTGTGAGCGCCGTGCCGACCTTGTTGCCTATCGGCGTCATGGATAAATCGGCACCGAGGGAGAAAAAGCCCATGCCGAAAATCATCATTACGGCGCCGAGAAAAAAGCAAAGCAAAAAATCAGGGCGCATCGGCACTATGCTTAGGCACAGCACCGATACAATTATAACTATGGGTACCACAGAAACAGCAGACTCTTTAATTTTTTCTCCGAGAGCAAGATGTATTTCCTGTTTATTGCGGTTCAATATGCAACACCTCCGTAATCAGTCAAAGTCTTTCCAAAAATCGAGCACGGCTTTTTCGTAAGCGCGGCTGTCAACATAGTAGCTCATGGCGTGCTCCGCACCGGGAACGACAAGCAATCGTTTCGGTGATGCGCAAGCCTCGTAGTTTTTATAGGTCATCTCTATCGGCACAAAGTGATCGTCGGTACCGTGAACAAAGAGCACAGGCACATCCGTAGCCGACAGCGCCTCAAGTGTGGAATAATCGCCCGAGCGCACATTGAGTTTCTTTTTGCACATGGAGTCAGCAAGCACACTCCTGAATCCGTAAGCTATGTGCAGATTTTTGTTTGCAACATGTTTCCATATCTCCTTTGGCGATGTGAATCCGCAGTCCGCCATAATGCCGTGCACATTCGGCGGCAGTGGCGAACCGGACGCCATAAGCACCGTTGTCGCTCCCATGGATACCCCGGCAAGATAAATCGGAATATTTTTGCCGCATCGACACATCGTCCAGTTAATCCAATCTATACAGTCGTGCCTTTCGGTAAGACCGAATCCGATGTAATCACCGCCGCTGTTGTTTTGCGCTCTCTGTTCAACATACAGCACGCTTGAGCCGCTGTTGTGCCAGAAATCCGCTATTAATCCGAAATCCTTGCACCATGATGAACGCCAGCCGTGAAAAGCTATGATGACCCTCTTTGCGTTATCACACGGAAAGAAGTGCCCGACAAGCTCTATACCTTCGGAATTGACTATCTTCACATATTCATGTTCTGTGTCACGCAGATTCTGAGCAGCCTCGCCGCACACAAGTTCAAATTCCTCATTATCCGGCGCACCGGATATGCCTATACCCGATTTTTCGATAAATTTGGGCTGTTCACGGTCGAGAGCGGTTCGCACAAGCATTTTTGTGATGCAAGCCGCAATTGCCGCGCCTGTTGCTGCGGCCGCCGCACCCAAAGCAAGTGATGTCAATACCTTTTTGTCTGTTAATTTCATGATTATCACACTCCCCGTATATTATTCTATCCTTGCACAAAGATATTTATATATAAATTTTATCCGTTTTTTTACGCAAAGTCAATGATTTTACATAAAAGTTTACCGATAATTAATTTTTGTGATAAAGAAACACGGAGCAAGTGCGATTCATACCGCGCCGCCCCGTGTTTTTTTATCATCACAATATCATATTCTGTACACATCCGACGGAGAGAGCATCTCTATGCCGCGCTCGGCAAAAATCTTCTCTGTGCGTTCCTCGTCGCTCACCTTCACAACCATAATTGCCTTGCCGTGAACATTACCGACGAAAGCGTACATATACTCTATGCTGATTTTCTCATCGGTGAGAATTTTGAGCACATTTGCAAGTCCGCCGGAATTATCATCAATCACAAACGAAAGCACCTCGGTGCATTTTGCCACAACGCCCGATTCACGCAGAACTTCTCTTGCTTTTTCGGGGTCATTAACTATTATACGCAATATGCCGAAATCTGTAGTGTCCGCCATGGACAGCGCACTGATATTTATTCCGTTTTTGCCTAAATCGGAAATAATTTTTTCAAGTCTTCCGAATTTATTCTCAACAAAAATGGACAGCTGTTTTATAAACATTACAAATCTCCCCCTTTTTCTACACAAGTTTTCTCTTATCGATAACCCTCTTTGCTTTGCCCTCGCTGCGCTCTATGGACTTCGGATTTACAAGATGAACCTTGGCGCCTATGCCAAGGGTGCTGCGCAAACCGTTTGTTATCAGCTTCTCGTTTCTTTCTATCGACTTGACATCATCCGAGAATATACTCTCGCTCATTTCCACATTAATGTCAAATGTATCGGTATTGTTCACCCTGTCAACAATTATCTGATAGTTCGGTGTCACGCCTTCTCCGATCTTAAGGAGCACTTCCTCAATCTGTGACGGGAACACATTGACACCTCTTATGATAAGCATATCGTCACTTCTGCCCTGAGGCCTGTTCATGCGGATATGGGTTCTGCCGCACTTGCATTGTTCGTAGTTGAGAGAACAGATATCCCTTGTGCGATAGCGAATAACAGGGAATCCCTCTTTTGTTATGGTGGTAAATACAAGCTCACCCGTTGCACCTTCCGGCAGCACATCGCCCGTGTCGGGGTCAATTATTTCCGCTATGAAATTGTCCTCGCAAATGTGCATACCGCACTGATACTCACAGTCATAGGAAACACCGGGACCCATAATTTCAGAAAGTCCGTAGATGTCGAATGCCTTTATGCCCAAGCCATCTTCGATTTTTGCGCGCATCTCCTCGGTCCACGGCTCGGCACCGAAAATACCCATTTTGAGTTTGAGCTGATCGCGCAGACCCATCTCGTTTATTGTCTCGGACAGATACATTGCATACGACGGAGTGCAGCAAAGCACAGTTGCGCCGAAATCTATCATAGTCTGAATCTGTTTTTTTGTGTTGCCGGACGAAATCGGTATTGCCGTCGCGCCAATCTTAACGGCACCGTCATGTGCACCGAAACCACCCGTAAAGAGTCCCAGCCCGTATGAAACCTGGACAAAATCGTCCTTACCTATGCCTCCGGCAGCAAGAATACGCGCAAAGCAATTTGCCCACATATCAAGATCCGCCTCGGTATAGCCGACAACAATCGGTTTGCCGGTGGTGCCGGATGATGCGTGCACACGGCGAATCTCGGACATCGGCACGGCAAACAGGCCGTAGGGATACCAATCGCGCAAATCCTGTTTGTATGAAAACGGAAGTTTGTGCAAATCTTCAACGCCGTGAATATCTTCGGGTTTTAAGCCTTTCTCATTCATTCTGTTTCTGAAAAGCTCAACATTTTTGTACATTCTTGCAACCTGATTGACAAGCCTTTCGCTCTGAAGTTTTTTTAGTTGTTCTCTCGGCATCGTCTCGATGTCGGGTTGCCACATAGCCATATTGTCCTCCTTGTTCACATGTAAAATGTGTATTCTTACATATTGTATCCCATGTCAAATGCCTTAAGATTGACATCAAGAAATTTTTCGGGAACTGTTGTCTTTATTGTCTTTACCCAGTCCTCATACGGTATGTCAGTGCTCTTTGCCATAACACCGATGAGTACAACATTTACCGCCTTAATGTTGCCTGCCTTATGAGCGGCTTTTGCCGCATCTGCCTGAATAAGCTCCGCTTTGGACGATATCTTATCCGCAATGCTCTCGGGATAGCTTGCCGCACCTGTTATAACAGGCATGGGGTTTATCTCCTGGGTGTTGGCAATAATCTTGCCGCCGTCTTTGAGATAAGGCAGAGCACGATAAGCCTCGAGCATCTCAAAAGCGAGGATGATATCTGCCTCTCCCCTGTCTATAATGGGCGAGAAAACTTTCTCGCCGTACTTGACATATGTCACAACACTGCCGCCGCGCTGACTCATGCCGTGCACTTCGGACACCTTTACATCATATCCTTTGCTTATAACCGTATTGCCGAGGATTCTGCTTGCAAGAAGTGTGCCTTGTCCGCCCACTCCCACTATCATAATATTCCGTGTCATACTCAGTTATCCTCCTTTACAATTGCCTCAAACGGGCATACATTTACGCACAGTCCGCAGCCGTTGCACTGGTCGAGATCTATCTTGACTCCGTCGCCGTCGGCAGAAATCGCCGGACATCCGAGTTTCATGCACATTTTGCATTTTTTGCACTTGTCGGTTATGGTGCAGTGACCCGTGTACTTGACTTTTTTGAGCAGTGCGCACGGTCTCTGCGCAATAATAACGGACGGTTCGTCCCTCTCAACCTCCTGTTTAACAACTTTCTCGAAATTCTTGAGGTCAAACGGATCTGCCACTGCCACATGTTCCACTCCGACTGCCTTGCAAAGAGATATCAAATTAACCTGTTTTGTCTCCTCACCGCGGATTGTATAACCCGTCGTCGGATTATCCTGATGACCTGTCATCCCGGTTATGGAATTGTCAAGAATGATAACGGTGTTTGTACCCTTGTTGTAAACTATATCCACAAGTCCCGTTATACCGGAGTGCATAAATGTAGAATCTCCGATGACAGACACAAGTTTTTTGGAAAACTCCTTGCCGCGCGCCTTAGCCATGCCCATTGCCGCGCTGACGGACGCACCCATGCATATGGTGGAATCCACAGCCGCAAGCGGAGCAACCGCACCGAGAGTATAACAGCCGATGTCGCCCGACACCACAAGTCCGAGTTTTTTGAGCACATAGAATGTGCCCCTGTGAGGACATCCCGCACACATAACAGGCGGTCTGCCGGGTATTTGTTCGTCAAGCTCGCTGCACTTTGGCGCCGGCTCACCGAGCACTGCGGTGCGAATCATATTGGCAGTATACTCGCCTATGAGTGTGAACGCATCTTTGCCTATAACATCTACTCCGATTGTCTTGCAGTGATTCTCTATAACAGGGTCAAGTTCCTCTATGACATATACCTTGTCGCACTGTGCCGCAAATTCCTTAATAAGATTTTCGGGCATAGGGTAAACCATTCCGAGTTTGAGATAATTCACCTTATCGCCAAGCGCCTCTTTAGCATACATATATGTAATTCCGGCAGAGATAACGCCGATTTTCGCACCGTTCATCTCCTGTTTGTTCAGGTCACTTGTCTCGGCAAATTCTTTGAGAGCGGCAATTCTGTCCTCAACCACATAGTGGCGTTTCATCGCCATTGCCGGCATCATGACATACTTTGGAATATTTTTCTCATACGGTTTCAGTTCGACTTCTTCTCTCTCACCAATCTCAACAAGACTCTGGGAATGCGACACTCGGGTTGAAAGTCTCACAAACACCGGGGTGTCGAATTTTTCCGAAAGCTCAAATGCCGCCTTGGTGAAATCCTTGCACTCCTGTGAATCGGACGGTTCAATCATCATCACCTTGGATGCCTCGGCATAGTGGCGCGAGTCCTGCTCGTTCTGAGACGAATGCATACCCTGGTCGTCCGCAACACAGAGCACCAGTCCGCCGTTTACGCCTGTGTAACTTGCGGTAAACACAGGGTCGGCCATGACATTGAGTCCCACATGTTTCATACAACTCATAGCCCTTGCGCCGCCGATTGATGCACCGATTGCCACTTCACAGGCAACTTTTTCGTTCGGCGACCATTCGGCATACACCTCGTCAAACTTAACTATTTCCTCGGTAATCTCAGTGCTCGGAGTGCCGGGATACGACGCAACTACGCGCACTCCGGCTTCATAAGCGCCGCGCGCTACCGCAGCATTACCCAACAAAAGCTTTTTCATTTATCTTCCTCCTGTATAATTTCATTCTGCTGTGCCACAAGGCTCTCTCCGCAGTATATTTTTCTGAGCAAAGGTTTCTCTATTTTGCCGGTGGGGTTTCTCGGCACATCGGCAAATATAAATTTGTGCGGTCTTTTATATCTCGGCAAATCCATGCAAAATTCTTCAAGTTCCGCCTCATTAAGCTCCATGCCGTCCTTGACCTGTACTATTGCGGCGGCTATCTCGCCAAGGCGTGCATCGGGCAAACCGATTACGGCAACATCACTTATCTTGTCGTGTTTTCTTAAGAAATCCTCTATCTGAACCGGGTAGAGATTTTCGCCGCCGGATATGATGACATCCTTTTTCCTGTCAACCAGGTAGAGGAATCCGTCCTCATCTTCACGCGCCATATCTCCCGTAAACAGCCACCCGTCCTCGAGCACTTCCTCGGTTGCTTTTTCATCGTGATAATATTCGGTCATAACTCCCGGACCCTTCACGGCAAGCTCGCCTATCTCACCCTGTTTAACATCATTGCGTTTGTCGTCCACAACCCTTGTCTCCCAGCCGAAACCCGCCTTGCCGATTGCGCCGACTTTGTGTTCATTGCCGACACCAAGGTGCACACATCCGGGTCCGATTGACTCTGAAAGACCGTAGTTTGTGTCATAATCCTGATTCGTGAATATTGACTGCCAACGCCTTATAAGGCTCGGCGGCACCGGCTGTGCGCCTATGTGCATGAGTCTCCATTGGCTCAATTCGTAGTCCTTCAGATTGACACTGCCGTTCTCTATGGCATCAAGTATATCCTGTGCCCACGGCACAAGCAGCCACACTATAGTGCATTTTTCATCCGACACGGTTTTTAGTATCCATTCCGGCTTTATGCCGCGCAGTATAACCGCCTTGCCGCCAACGAGCAGAGATCCGAACCAGTGCATCTTCGCGCCCGTGTGATAGAGCGGCGGTATGCAGAGAAAAACATCATCCTTGGTCTGAGAATGGTGATTTTGCTCTGTTACTGCAGCGTGCATAAGGCTTCTGTGCTTGTGTAATATAGCTTTTGGAAAACCCGTCGTACCGGATGAAAAGTATATTGCACCAAAGTCATCATCGGTAAGTTTTATGTCCGGATTCTTGGTAGAGCAATATGACACCAGTTTGTCATAACTCTCCGCAAAGCTTGGGCAATCTTCGCCCACATAGAACCACATCTTCACCTTTGGCACCCGGTTGCAAATCTGCTCCACCCTGCCGATAAACTCCGGACCGAAGACTATCGCGTCCGCATCGGAAAGTTCCAGACAGTATTTTATCTCTTTGGATTCGTATCTGTAATTGAGCGGAACCGCAAGGGCACCGGTCTTGAGTATGCCGAAATACACCGGCAGCCACTCTATGCAGTTCATCATCAGCACGGCAACTTTATCGCCTTTTTTTATGCCCCTTGTAAGCAGAAGATTGGCAAATCGGTTTGCTTTTTTGTTAAACTCACTCCAGGTGATCTCCTTGCGATAAGCGTTGTTGGGATTGGACTCGATGAGAGCGTATTCTCTCCATGTCATCCGCGTTTGATTTTCAAGCTTCGGATTAATTTCCACCAAGCTGACATCGTTTGGGTAGAAATCCGCATTTTTTCTTAAAATCTCGGTAATTGGCATTTTAATTTCTCCTTTTGTTTTTCTTTGGGCCGAAATTCAAAAGATATACAAAAATCCCGCCCTCATAAAAAAGAGGACGGGATAAAACTTTAACCCGTGGTACCACCTCAATTTACCGCCGCCTCACGGTGACAGCCTTAAAAGGTATCATTATACCTAAAGTCCTGTGACGGGAACACCCGTTGCAGCCTACTCGTCTCCTTTTGGTGCACTGCTCGCAAGATGTATTCAATGTTCTTTAGCCTCTGTCTCGCACCAAACGACAGCTCTCTTTGCGCATACGGAGCATCTACTTGTTCTCGGTCATTGCATTTAATTAAATTATAGCAGTGTCCGCACGGTTTGTCAATAGAAATTTTGCCGTATTTCGACACTTGTTTTGTTACACAAATTACAAAAAATATCCCGAACAAAGCATTTTAAGATGTTTTTGTCAGCAATATATGCGCGCTCATGACACAGTGGTGAAGGCAGTTGTGCAATACTATATCCGCTTGCCACCTCATTCTCCATTGTCAGCAGCTTGATACCGTATACCGGTCTTTTCATCCGGTGTTTGCAATTCAACAAAACCCGATACTACGCTTAGGTTCATCTTTTGATATAATCGCAGGCAGATTAAAGTCATCTTTTTCCAGTCTAAACAGAGTTTCCCTGTCTTCGGCATTGTTGAAATGCATTTTCATAAGTCTTGACGATTGGCGCATCTGCGCCTGTTCGAGCACATTACGCGCAAATCTGCCGTTTCCGAAATTCTCGGTACCCTGCACCGATTCAAATATCCTCATTGCCTCTCTTTCGGCGTCGGGCGTCATGGTGTAGGCGTTTTCTTTCATCATAAGTTTCATAATATCCATAAGTTCGCATGAGTTGTAGTCCGGGAAATCCACATGAAACGCTATTCGGCTCCTGAGTCCCTCGTTTTTTTCAAGGAATGTTTTCATCTTGTCTGGATATCCGGCGAATATGACGATTACATCGTCGCGGTGATTCTCCATTTCCTGTACTATCGTGTCAATTGCCTCGTCGGCAAAACTGCCTGTGTCATCCACAAGCGAATATGCCTCGTCTATGAAGAGCACGCCGCCCCTTGCACGGCGAAATTTTGCCTTGACTGTCGGAGCAGTCCAGCCGACATATTTGCCGATTAAATCCGCTCTGCCGCACTCTACAAATTCTCCCGTTTCCACAACATCCTCGTTTTTGAAGATTTCCGCAACCAGCCGGGCAACGGTGGTTTTGGCACTGCCGGGGTTGCCTGTGAAAATCATATGTCTTGAAGAAACGCTGTCTGTGTTAAGATAACCGCTGCGCATTTTTTGCATTTTGTATGCGGCGATAATGTTGTTTACAACCGCCTTCACATCATTGAGCCCTACCATGTTCTGCAACTTGTTATATGCATCCGACTTAATTTTTTCTTTTTTTGCGACCTTGACGGCATTTGGGGAATACTCGGTATAAACCCGATCTCTCAAGCTCGATTTCATCCACAAATTGAACATTCTGTGGACTTCAGATGCTTTGTATCTTTCCTTATCGAAGCTTTTATCATCAAAAGCATAATCTGCGAGCGGGCTGTTTTTGACGAGATAATTCATATATTTCTTTGCGGTCTCGACACTGCCTGTTCCCTCGCTTATCGAAATGATGTCTATATCTTCGGCAACCCGGCTTACAAGCTTTTTTGTAACCGCCTGCATTTTTGTGATTTCTACAAAAATCACAAGCACATTCTTTGCGTATTTGCCAATAACTAAAGAAAGAAATTCAATCACCTGTTCATATGTGCTTGCGCAGCAACCCTCATTATAGTTATGCGGCGTCAATTCCAAAATAACCGTGCCACCCTCGGCGTTGTAAAAAAGATTTTCCATATCTTCTTGATCATAGCATCTGTCGTCAATTTTATAAACACGGTCAATTCGTCTGCTCTTGAGTCTGCCGTTTGAATACAGACACTGAACAAGGATTTTCGCCTGCTCCAATGCGCCTTCCGGTTCATCGGCACATATTTTGTAGTGCACCGGATGTCCGAAAAACTCTTTCGGGTGTTTATCCGAGTAAATTCTTTTCAGTTCATCGGTAAAATCACCGCTTGCCATAAGCTCATTTGCCCGACTTACCGCTCTGTCATATTCAAGCTTGCTGTCAGGGATAAGACTTTGCGAAACGGAAAAATTTCTGTTGTCTCTGTAATCCAATTTAAGCCGACAGCACAGATTATATGTATTGACCTTTGCATAACCCATATCGGATATCTGGCTTATCCTGTTTTCAAAATCTTCAACTGTTATTTCGCCAAGTCCAATGTTATATTTTTGCTGTGAATATTTTTTGAACACAGACAGAATATCCTCGCGAATCTCCGAAAAACAGTCGTATTTATATCCCGCAACGGCTGTAATCTCCTTTTCAGAGCAATCGGCAAAATAAAGCGCCTTGTTTTCATTTTCGCCGAGTTTTCGCCTCATATCGGAATTAAGCTTTACCAAAACAGTCTTTTCCCTGTCAGCTTTGACGCTCTCCTCCGAGCATTTTGCGGCAACCGCGCTTGTCAGTTTCTCGTCCGTCTCAATCATGATTTCATAGTAAAGCATTGTGTAGCCTCCTTGATATTTCTTATCTTGACTTAATTGTACAAAAACCGATGTACAAAAAAGAGTACATGACATTGTAAAACATGATATTAAATATCACCCTGCTTATTTTCAAACAACGCCCTTAACGCCTTTAATGTAAGCCGAAATACAAGCTTATTCGGATAATATCTGTCATCGGCAAAAATTGATATGCCGTTCCGAAAGTAAAATTCATTTACGGCTGCCGCGACCGCCGCACTCCTCGATTGTCCGTGCTCGCACTGGCATATTAAAGTTTTGATTTCTTTTTCATGCGATAATATAAACTTTGCGATTCTGTCCGCTGTTTCTTCATTAAAAAGAGTAAACTTTCTTCCGACATAATCATCCGTTTCATCACTTGATATATCGTCAAAGTTCAGGCACAACCTCCGCGACGGCTCGTATTTCATATTCGGCATTCCGGCATCCGTGTCACCTATGCTGATCAGCGCCGTTCCCGGCTCAAAGCCTTTTGATGAAATTTGCTCTATGCTTTCACGGCTGCATATTTCTATATTCAAAATACCACCCCGTTTCACCAAAATTATATCCGGCTGTATGTACCATAAATATCCCATACACGGTGATATAATACACGGAAAGAGGAGTGATTTTAATGTGTGAATTTTACAGATTCGGGGATTTGTATTCTTATACCCCTGACATTGAAGTTAAAAAGAAAGATAACAAATACGGCATTATTTATTTGCCGACAAGCGAAACGCTGCTGCCGTTTGAATACGAAAATATACTGATAAACGGTTACGCCGTTAATAACTTTTTTGTTGTCAAAAACGGATTGTACGGCGCTGTTCATCTTGAGGGTAAACACGACAGCGCAAATGACCTTTTTACGGAAAAATCAGACTTGGTGCCATATGGCGAAAAACCAAAACTCATATATGATGTGCCGTGCGAATATGATTATTTTGTCAAAAAGCCTTGCAATGATTTCATATTCTATAGCAATGCAGAAAATGTATATTTGAATACAGCCCTACGAAATACAGTTATCTGCTTTGAAGAAACTAAGGAAAACTATACTTCGGTATGGGGTCGAAAGGATGGCTTCCTTTATCTTGTACAAAGCGGAGAAATACAATATACCGAGCCTTTTAACGGTTTTCGTTTCAAATGGACACACGACCGATATGAATTTTTTGATTATGAAAAAAAGCAGGGATTGATGTGTCATACCGTTGAAGGCAATGATGATTTTTTTACCCGATACATTCTTGTAAGAGATGAGGATTACACATCGTGCGGTCAAACCGTACCGTTGCCGTCAACTTTGAACTTCAACAGCAAAATCATTGAATTTGAGTATTATTCGGAAAAATTCGCCGCTATATCATCAATTTCAAGATTATCATACGAAACCGAATTATTAGGTATATGCGAGAAAACCGGTATACGCATAACCCTCCCTTTTGCACACACCTTGCTCTACATCGGCAAAAACCGCTTTGTAGCAAACTGTGAAAACGGAAAATTCGGACTATGTGAAATAAAGTATCGCGGGAATATTAAAAATAAACACAAAAATGAAAATCAATATGACCTATTCCCGGAGTTTCTGCTTGACGGATATGATTATGTGAATTATGCAGGCGGAAATATCTATGAATTCCGCTCGAATGACCGTTCACATATCAGATTTAACGCCAAAACAGGACGCACAGAAAACGATCCTTTTTCTGAAGAAAAATAATTTTTGCAATTCAAAAACCGACTTAATCATACAGTCGGTTTTTGAATAAATATATCAATCGGCAGTTTGTCACAGTGCAATTCACGGTAAATATAAAAACAGTTGTCTCTGCCGGTGCTCTCCTCGTCATAAACAACAGTGACTGTGTCGATGCCGCATTTATGCTTATTTACAAAATCGCATATAATGCAATCCCAGTTAAAATCTGTTGACGATATTCTGAAATACATATCACGACAATTTCTTTTTGTGTAATACAATCCGCCATAACGAGCACGCAAAAATTCGCTGTTGAGCAGATCGGCAACCTTACGGCATAGTTTTTCTACATTACCGATGTCGGACTTAATTAAACTCACAGCAACGGAATCTATAAAATCCGCAGTAAGAAATACATACGGTTTTTCTTTAATATCCGCTAAGACGGAAGATATCAGATCATCTTTACCGAGTGACACGGCATACGATTTTATAAGGCTCAGGCATACCGCTTTTGTGTTTTCATTCAGCGTGTGGAGATACAGCCACTGTGCCGCATACAGAGTTTCGTCAACGCAGTCGCCGGCATAGATGTGCTGAATGCAGGGAATAGCTTCGCCGTCACGGCGAAGCATCCAGGCAGTGTTATTCTCACACATCAGCGTGTTCAATCTCACTTCTGATCCGCATCAAAAGCTTACCAAGCTTATTTTGTCCCTCGCCGTTCACCATGCCCCAATAACGGTCGCCGTGATTGTTGCCCTCAATCAAAATAGCATCTTCGGTTGCAAGAAGTTTTTCCCTCATCTCCGCATTTTGAAATTTACTCTTAAGGCAGGCATACATTACGGAATCCTTGATTTCTTCCCAATCCTCGCGCAGTTTCAGGCGTCTGCCCATTGCCTTTGCGCAGACCGGCGAACCTTTTGTAAAGTTCAGGCGCTTTTCGCTATTCAATGTTTTGGCGGCCTGAAAGGCATGCTCCACACTCGGGTATGTCAGTCCCTCAAACTCTACAGAGCACTTTTTGAAATTCGACAGAAACGAATATTCGCCCTTGAATGAATTGATTTCTTTTGGCATATCTGTACCCCCTCATTTCGATTATGAATACATTTTATCATATACCGTGGGGCATTTTTGGGAGATGTTATTTTGAATTGGCAATTTTATATTTTATGCAATAATCTTTAATTGCACATTGACAACATTTCGGAGAAATTTTCGTACACACTTCTCCATATTTATTTGCACAATACGCCCAAAACAAATAGTCGATTTCCGATCTAGTCTTATTTGTCACCTTAGCATACTCATCTATTATATCGAAAATCTCTAACTTAAGTTTATCACTTTCATAATTTGCCGAATCATGTTCTCCCAAGATTTCAGGTCCTAATATTCTAAGAATATGTCTGTCCGGCTTTGGGATATCATATCCTAAATTTCTAAGGTATTCAGCTACCAACGGGAGCCCCATTTGTTCCATCTTGTCATTACTGTTTCGGGATTTTATTGCCAATCTCTTAACAAGCAATTTGTACCCTTCAAGTCCATTCTCACTTTCAATTATTTTGTCATAAAAATCTGATACATATTCGTATTCTTGCTGAATAGCTTTCAATTTTTTAATATTATAATGCAATGCTATCATTTGTTTTCTCGTGCTTTGTGTGCCTAATTTCAAATCTCCGCCAACAAGCATTTGCGCTAATCTTTCAGGGTCATTTTTTAGTATTTTTTCAGAATTAAAATTCATAAATATAACCTCAAGTTTATCAAGTTTTCTCTCAACCCTGTCCCATTCATTTTGTGAACTCAAAAATGAATATATCATAGCCCTTGTACAATCATCTATGTTACACTTAAATTGTTTACCAATTTTTTCTCTCTTTTCAATTTGCTTTTTTATAAAAAAGTTATCCCACAATCTGTCATCGCTTAGTGCTTTATTAAGCAATTCTTCAATTTTATTAATAATTCTAATTCTTTCCTCATTTGTCAACATCTTTTATTCTCCTCATCATATATTTTCAAAGCTTTTTCAAGCTGCGTTCTCACCTTATCCGCCAGCTCTTTCGGCTCAAGCACAATCACATCGGGAGCAAACCGTCTTGCAAACTGTTCCATAGCCAACTCATTAACATTTGCCGACACAGTGACATAGCTTTCCGTTTCGTCAGAGAAACGCACATCTTTGCCAAACATGTCTATAACATCGCTTATCATCGCTCTTGTTATCCTGAACTTAACCTGAGCGTTTCCGCTCGAGTACATGTAAATATGCTCCGTCATATATCTGTGCAGATCAAGCGCTGCTCCGCACGACCACGGCAGACATTCAAACGGCTTTACCGCCTCATCCGACATCTCGATATCGCAAATTCTGTCGAGACGGTAATTTGAAATGTCATCATATTTATCATAATTGCATATGAGATAATACTTGCCCTCTTTTGCTGCCATCTGATAAGGATTGACGGTGTAGACTCTTTCCGTTCCGTCGGGACGCTTTCTTCGGTGCATTTTCTTGTCGGTGCCGTACTCAAGATACTTAAAAGTAACTTTTCTTTTCTTGGTTATCGCCTCGTCGAGAATTTCTATATTATAAAAAAGCTGCTTGTTGTCGCACAAATCCTGAGGAAATGTTGCTATATGCTTAATTCGCGATTTGAAATATACATTTGAAAGTCCCTCAAGTTTTTCAACAAGTCTCTTGCACTGACCGGACGGAATATGTTTTGAAAAAAGCAATCCGTCAATCAAAAGGCGCAACTCACTGTCCGAGAACTCACGATTAAGATAAAAATCCGACATTGTGTACGATTCTTCCTCAATTTCGTTGCCGTTTTCGTCTTTTGATTTTATGGTCCGGAGTGACTCGCTGTATTCGATGTCATAGCCCTCCTCAAGCAGTTTGGAAATATTGCGTTTTACCGACTTTCTGTCAACTTTCATCAGATATTCGGTTTTGAGTATTTCACATATGTCCTTTTGGCTGAGTCTATGATCGGCATCGGTATATTTTTTCAAAATATCCAGAATGTCCATAATCAGCATTTTCTTTGTATGTGGTGCATACATTTTCACATCACTCCCAACTCGTTTTACATTATATCACAAAATTATTGATTTTTCAACACTTATTATCAGTCATAATACCCGTCATCGCCAATCAGTTCTTCCGTTTCTTCCATTGAATACACTAAGCCTTTCCACAACCTCGTATCATTTTGAATTACCATCTCGCAACTCGTCAGATTTTTTCTTTTCTTACATTTGTCAATCAAACCGTTATCATACTCCTCGGTTGTTTTATGTATGCATTTGACATTCTACAGGTTCATTTCTCCTTTTTTGCTCTTTTGAATAATAATTTAACAAAAAAGATGTACTGAACCGGTACATCTTTTTTGTTTTCCCCATTCCCGCCCAAAAGCAAATAAATCAACACATTCTGTAATAACTTTGAGTCTTAAATGCGCATGGCACTAAACCATAATATAAAAACGACGATAAGTTTTAATGTTTGGTTCCTCGTCATGGAAAAAAAGGTGGTTTTTGCGAATGATGTATGATTTATAAACTTTTCTCCGTTTGTTCTACATCAAATCATTCAGCCAGTTAAGTCTCTGAATTTCAGTGTCAATTTCCCTGTATTTTGCCGAATAATTTTGAATTGCATTCTGAATTTTTTCTGCACTGACCGTACAGACAAATTTAATTTCATTTCGGGTGAAGCGATTCATCTTTTCTATAACGCTCTCATCATAAAGCGTTTTGTATGTTTTTACAATTTCTTTGTATTTATCACGCCTTGCTATAAGTTCTGCCAGCGATTCGCCGTCGGCATTTTTTGTCAGCTGATTGGTCTTGTTGATGCCGGTTGTAAGTTCATATAAATCATCGCACTTTTGTTTGTAGGTTTCAAGCAATTCAATAACATTTTCCTGTGCCGTATCACCTTCTTGAATCTTGACATTCTTTTTCATCCTCTCTTTGAGCGCATCCGTATCGGATTTTAATGTTGCCCGTTTTATTAATGCCTCTGCAATTTTCATGATTTGTCCTCCCCTTATTAAATTTATTTTATAATACCACAACCAATGTCCTCTTTTAGGTACATGAAATATGGTGATTACAAAAAATCCATCCAATGTATCTGTTTGATTTCGATATCCCTTTCCTTTGCATAACTCAAAGTTCGATAAGTTCCGCTTTTCAGATTGGATCTGTCATCGTACACAGCGATAATCCTGCCTCTGTTATCCACCATGTATCTGTCGCGCATCTTCAGCATAATCATAGCTTTGTGATTTCCGATAGCAATCTTTTTGTCGAACTTGAATTTTATAATTATACTATACACCACCAAATGTACAAAAAACAGCACATATAGCATCGCATATTCACCTCGCCCCCGACTTGTAATTATATACCGGCATTAACCTTTCGGTTATTTCGGCAGTCGGCGCAATCAAATCAATGATGGTCTGCGGATTTTTATACGCCATAGGACACTCATCAAGCGTATCACGGCTGATGCTTGTTGAAAAAATTCCTTTCATTTCTTTTTTGTACTGCGGCAAAGTAAATGAATTAACCGTATCGGCTCTGCTATATTCTCTCCCTGCACCGTGCGGTGCGGAATAGTTCCACTCGGCATTTCCCCTGCCTTTGCAAATCAGGCATCCATCGCGCATATTGAGCGGAATTATCATCTTTTCTCCGTTCTGTGCCGAAATTGCACCCTTGCGGAGAATTTTGTTTTCAGTGTCAATATAGTTGTGAATGGTCGAAAATGTTTCCAATTCAGCAAATTTCATACTTTTGCAGATATCATCGGCTATCGCCATTCTGTTAAGCCTTGCAAATTTCTGCACAATACTCATATCGTGAAGATAATCGTCAAACAATTCGCCCTCAAGATATGCAAATTCATATGGGACATTGTCCTTCGTGCGTTCATAGGCAAGCTCGTGATAATAACGCTCCACCTCAACTCCGAGATGCCGGCTGCCCGAATGAATAACAAGATAGTAACCGTTTTCGGATTTATTAAGTTCAATAAAATGATTTCCTCCTCCGAGAGTGCCGATTCCGAGCAGTGATCTATCAATTCTGATATGTTTTGCACATTTAAGCTTGTTGAGTTCTGCATTTTCAGCAAAACGGTGCGGTATCTGCCTGATATTCATTCCCGACGGAATTTTACTTTGAACAATTTTGTCAAGCTGCTGAAGTTCAAGCCGTTTCGGTTTTACCTTAACAACCTCCGTACCGCAGCCGATGTCAACACCGACAAGTCCCGGAGCAACCTTGTTATCAAGCGTCATTGTCATACCAACCGCACACCCTTTTCCGGGGTGAACATCAGGCATAATTCGTATCTTGCTGTTTTCTGCAATAATACTGTTGCATAAAGTTTTTATCAAGCCTTCCGAACCGTTGTCCAAAGTGTCGGCATAAATAATTGCTTGTGCAAAATTTCCTTTGATTTTAATCATATATTTTCCTTTCTGACAATACCGTGCCAAACGATTATAACTCATGTGATTAACTTATCTTTCTATACTTTAATACCTTCCTAAACAATTCCTTTGCACCTCGATTTCATTTGATAATTATATTATACACTGCGTGATGTACAAAAAATATCATATAAAAGGCGGCAAACCATAAGTCTGCCGCCTGAAAAATATCTTATTATTTCACCTAATTATCTGCCAAATACATAAAATCACTTATGGGATATTTGTTAAATGTCTTGCTTAAAACATAGGAAATCCGTTTACAGTACCTGTGCTTTCATCATCATATACTACAGTTACCGTATCAATCAGTTTTTGTTTTTGTTTACAAACCTACAAATAATCCGAAACCGATCAAAACCGTGTGAAGAAGCCCTAAAGTATATGCCACCTTGAATTTGCGCAAGTATTATACAGATATCAGTATCTTACCCGTAAAATTCTTCGTTAGAGCTGCCTTTTATTTCGAATACAGCGGTATTTTCCCGCCTTTATCAGAGCACCTGATATTCTTGCGAAATCACAGATTACCGAGCATATGTAATCAAGCCAAGAACCCGGATATCAATATAAATCCAACTATTACTATCATCAGCTTGTCGTCACTGTCTTGCTGCAACAAAAGCAGCAAAACTCCTATCAAGAGTAAATCGTCAATCGCAAGCGGCCCGAGTATATTGTCACTTCTTCGCTCTGCCGCTATGCCCGATTCGCAGTTTTCTTCTGTCTTATCGGAGCTGACCGACATTTTGTTGCTGTCGGCGGCGTCCGGCAGTGCAAGCGCACCGCCGAGAGACGCCCCGGTATCGTCATATCCGCTGTAAAATCTCTTATACATAAGCCATCCCCCTAAATATCCTTGAGAAGTGTAGTGAGTTTTGTCAGTTTTAGCAGCTTTACTGCCATATCCATGTTTGCCGCACGCGATGTGCGCATATACGGTCTCAGGGCATTGAGCAGATTTATGCGGGTATCCGAGCTGTCGTTAATGCCGGAGAGCGCTTTTTGTAAATTGCTTATCGCTGCATCACTGATACCGCTGCTCTGTGACGGCGTACTTGTGTCTCCTGTCGCTCCGGCGGACGGGTTGCCGCCGAGACTCCCTGCCAGATCCGAGATTGTTTTCATCATCTCGGGGTTGTTCAAGATTGTGTTAAGCTTGTTTTGCAAATCATCCGCCATAGTCTCATTTTCCTCCCATCAGCTGATCGAGTTTTCGCAGAATATCGGGATTTTTGGAGAGCATCCTGAGGATCTCCTCATTGGATGTTCTGCCGAGTCTGTCGGCAACATCCCTCATTCCCATGTCGCGCAGCTTTTTCTCCACCGCGCCTCTGTCCATAGAACCTATCTGCCTTTCAAGCTCCTCACGCGATACGCGCTTGCCGCTTGTCGAAAAATCTTTATCATAACCGCAGTTATTCACATAAATCACCCTTTCGATACAGTATATGCCCGATTATTGTTATATGTTCATATTTTATATTGACAAAACAACACATTCTGTAATATAATGTAGTCAGTGCAATTTTGTGTTGCACGAGCGCCAGGACTGAAAAGATTTCGTTTTTTGTATTTATTTTCAGTTGACGAGGATGGGGAGTTATCGAATCATTCGGCGGGTGCCCCACGGTATTCACACTACCGTAAACGGTCGGCAAAAATGCGGAGTAATCTGCGTCACAAATCCGACCCGGTGTAAAAACCTATATTATGTTGTCGGACTGCAATTTGAGTGCAGTGTATTTTTATTGCGCTCATTTCCGCACGCTGTCCGTCAGACAAGGAGGAAGAATTTATGTGTGGAATAGTTGGTTATGTAGGAAAAAGGCAGGCAGCACCCATACTGCTTGACGGATTGGAAAAACTGGAGTACAGAGGCTATGATTCTGCCGGAATAGCCATCATGGACGGCAATATAAAGTGCCACAAAATCAAAGGCAGACTTGCCAATCTGCGCGAAGCGCTAAAAGGTACCGATACAGAGGGAACCATAGGCATAGGACACACCCGTTGGGCAACCCACGGCGAACCATCCGATGTCAACTCCCACCCTCACTTGAGTTCCGACGGCTCCATAGCTGTCGTTCACAACGGAATTATAGAGAATTACGAAGCGTTGCGCAGTTTTCTCGAAGAAAACGGATATACTTTCAAATCCGAGACAGATTCCGAAACTATACCTAATCTTATTCATTACTATTACAAGGGTGATCTTCTTGACGCCGTTATCAAGGCCACCTCAAAACTCACGGGCAGCTATGCAATCTGCGTTCTCTGCACCTCCGCCCCCGGTGAAATCGTAGCCGTTAGGAAAGACAGTCCGCTTATCGTCGGTCTGCGCGATGACGAAAAGTTTGTTGCGTCTGACATTCCGGCAGTACTCAAAGAGACAAGAAGCGTTTATCTGCTTGAAGATAACGAATATGTTGTTCTCAAGTCAAACTCGGCAAGAATATTCACTGCCGACAAAGAGGAGATCAGCAGGAATATATATAATGTAACATTTGACGCAAACGCTGCAGAAAAAGAGGGATATGACCACTTCATGCTCAAAGAGATTCACGAGCAGCCAAAGGCTGTACGCGACACGCTCACAGGCAGAATAGCCCTCGGCGAAAAAGTCAGCTTTGATTCGCTGACGGCTGATGACATAAAAGATGTAGACAAAATATACATCATAGCTTGCGGCACGGCATACCACGCAGGACTTGTGGGCAAAACCGCAATCGAAAGACTCGCTAAGATACCTGTCGAGACTGACATTGCATCGGAATTCCGCTACAGAGACCCTCTCATAGGCAAGAATAATCTGCTTGTCATAGTCAGCCAGTCGGGCGAGACGGCGGATACCCTCGCAGCAATGCGCCTTGCAAAATCGAAAGGAGCAAAAGTGCTCGCTGTGACAAATGTTGTCGGCAGCACCGCATCCAGAGAGGCAGATTTTGTTTTCTACACCCACGCCGGTCCCGAGATAGCCGTTGCATCCACAAAGGCATACACAACTCAGCTTGTGGCTATGTATACTCTGGCGCTGTTTTTGGCAGAAAATAAAGCCGGCATGGATGAAGCGCAAATTGAATACTATAAAAAAGGCTTGCTGGAACTGCCGGAGAAGATAGAACAGGCGCTGAAAAACGAAGATGCCATTGCAAAGATGAGTGTTGACCTCACAAAAGAAAATGACGCGTTCTTCCTCGGCAGAGGTCTTGACTACGCGGTAGCCATGGAAGGTTCACTCAAGCTCAAAGAGATATCATACATTCACTCCGAGCCTTACGCCGGCGGCGAGCTCAAACACGGCCCTATCGCACTGATAGAAAAAGACACCGTAGTAATTGCTATATCCACAAACAAAGAGCTTAAACCGAAGATGGATTCCAATGTGAAAGAAGTTGTCACAAGGGGCGCCTATGTTATCGGTGTGATAACAGACGGCTTCGACGACAACGGCTACAGACAGACGATAACCATCCCCGAGATGAACGAGCTGTTCACCCCCGTGGTATCCGTTGTGCCGCTCCAGCTTATAGCTTATTATGTGTCCACCGCAAAAGGCTTGGATGTTGACAAGCCGAGGAATCTCGCAAAATCAGTAACAGTTGAGTAGGCGCAGGTGACGAATCCGAACTTTTTTGCAGTCTGCTTGGAGCATATATTATATATTTGCAAAACACGCCCTACGGCTATGGATTTTGCAGATATATAATATATGCTCCAAGCCTCATGTAAGGCGAGGGTGAGTGTTTTTTATTCTTAGTGAGCGAGTTCAGCGCCACTGCACTGCCTGTTTGAGCGAGCAAGAATAAAAAACACTTACACGAGCCTATTAACAAGATAGTTCGAATTCGTCGCTTTCGCTTAAGCAAACAAGACTCGAACACGCATTGTCTAAACCATATCAGAAAACCATCGGTTAATACGCCGATGGTTTTCTTTTTCTGATATAATATAGTAAAGCGAAAATATCCTCATTTAATCTCCGATATAATTACCGCCCGCCCGAGCTGAGCGGATTTATAAAACATCTCAAGAATAGCTGCGACATTTATCGTCTCGTCCGCCTTGACTATCGGCTCTGCCTCGCCGCGCAAAACCTTTCGCAGATTGTCCATGAGATATATGTGCCCGAAAAACGGTGTATCATACGGACATTTTTCAATCGTGAGTTTTTTTTCATCGTTCTCGCCTATATATATTTTCCCGGACGGCAGGTCAATTCCGCACTTTTGGCTGACAAGGCGTATATCCGAGCTTTCGGGCATATTTGCCGCCCACGCTACTTTGAAGTTGACCGCGGCACCGTTTTCAAACTCCAACATACCGCACGAAAAATCTTCCACATTCATCTCAGTCGGATCAAAACATCTTGCACTGTGCACCTTTCCCGTGAGGGCTCCGCTCGATTTAAGCGAACCTATCTCCTCCTTGTGATGAACCCCGGTTATGCCGCTCACTGAATCAATTTTCGGGTTGCCCATCAGCCACACAAGGGCATCGAGCATATGCACGCCTATATCCACAAACGCACCGCCGCAGCTTATCTCTTTCATGTGGAAAGTACCCCATGTTGGTATGCCCCTGCGTCGCACCCTCGACAGCTCGGCATAATATATCTCATCCATGTTGCCGCCGTCTATATAACGCTTTGCGGCAAGTCTGTCCGGGGTAAACCTCATGCTTTGGCACGCCATGAGGATTTTCCCATGGCGCCGCGCCGTGTCAAACATCTCTGCTGCATCCGCGCGCGTAAAGGCAAGCGGTTTTTCACACATAACATTTGCCCCGTGCTCCAGTGACATCAGCGTGTATTCCTTGTGAAAACAGTTCGGCACGCATACTGACACAACATCCGGCCTTTCCCTGTCAAGCATTTGCTCCGCATCGGTATAATATCTCTCTATCCCGTGGCGTTCCGCCGTAGTCTTTGCCGCCTGTTCATTGATATCACACACAGCCGTTATATCAAAATCCTCAGGAAAACAGCGATATGCCGGGATATGCGCCTCGTTTGAAATCATGCCGCAGCTTATTATGCACACCTTAAACATAGTCTGCCTCCTTCAGAAAACCCAATGTTTCCTCGTCTTGTTTTGTCGCGCGGTATTCCAGACCGATGTATCCGTCATAACTCAACGCGGATATATCTTTCAGAATTTTTACATAATCCACCTTGCCGCTGCCCGGCTCGTGTCTGCCCGGAGCGTCAGCTATATGAAAATGACCTATAATATCTATATTTTCTCTGATATCATCCATTGAAAAATCGCCTGTCATGTTCTGATGATAAATATCATAGAGCATCTTTATGTTTGGACTGCCGACTTTTCTCAGCACATCAAACAGCGGCTTGGCGTATGGCATGGAATAACCGATTCTGTCCGTGGTATTCAACGGCTCGACTACGAGGTTTACTCCATCTTTTTCGACAATCGGCGCGGCGGCTTTCAGACATTTGTACACATTTTCCTCATTGTACAACGCATTTTCTCCTATAAGCACTATCATGGCGCTTGCACCCAAAGCCTTGTACACAGGTATGCTTTCGCGGAGCGCTATAGCAAATTCATCTGATCTGCCGTCGTTTATTATGCCGCGTGACAAGTCATATGACAATTTTTCATCGCAGCTGTCAATATTAAATATTGAAATGTGCATATCGTTATCGTTGACGAGTTTTGTTATTTTATCTATATCTTTGTTCGACCATTTCCAAAATTCAACTGCATCTATACCGCTGTTTTTCACGGCGGAAATTCTGTCATAAAAATCAAGATATGAAAACATCATATCAATACAACAGCTTATTTTCATTAAAATCCCCTCCGATTCATTTGCTCAAATATCCGCTGGGAACTTCATAAAATTTGCTTGTGTCCTCATAATTATCCTTCAATTCATAGGTGATTCTCTCCCAATTCTCCGGTGCGCCGCCAAAATCAGGTACATCCATGAGCACACCGCCCTTGAGCGCCGATTCATGCGCAATGAGCCCGGGCACCATGTATCTTGCCGATTCCCATGCGTTGTTTGGAGGCAGTTTGCCTGTCATCACCGCACGCACAAAATCATCCACAAGGAACGGATGTGAATTGTAATGCGAGAAATTCGGCAGGTTTCTGAACACCTTCGGAAGTCTGCTTCTGTCCTGGATAGCTGCAAATCCTTCAATATATTTTACCGATATCGGGTCGCGGTTCATATCCATTGTGCCATCCTCGAGGTCTTTGTTGTAGTCGATGGTGTTCACAAGGTGTCCCACATCTTCGATATATGGATCTTTGCCGCTTGCGACGCCTATCTGATAGGTATGTTTTGTAACGGAGCACTCATATGCCGCTTTTTCCCCATACATGCAGGTTATATATGACGAGGGCTTGTTGATACCCACTCTGCGGAACTCGTTTATGCGCGCTACTCCGCCGCCGGACATCTGAAAAATTGCCGTCTCATTGCTGAAAGGATTCTGCCAGTTGTTCTTGTCTTCACCGTAAATAGCATCCTCGTGATTATCTCTGTATCCCATACAGGACACTTTAAGCGCGTGCTCGCCTATTGCTGAGAACAGCATCGATATCGAATGCGTCGGATAGAACATCGGCGGTATTCCGGCAACTCTGCGCCAATTCGGCCCGCCGGAATGTTTGAATACGCCATACATTTCGCATATATCGTGATAATACTGGGATTCCCCATATACAAATTTGCCCATCTCGCCCGTTGCGTATTTTTCGCGGCAGAACATGGCGCAGGGATAGTAATAGCAGGTCTCTCCCATCATGTATATCGGACCGTCCTTTGCCAATTCCGTTATTTCACGGATTTCCTCAAGTGTGCAGCCTATCGGCACGGCACTGTACACATGCTTGCCCATCTTCATAGCTTTGACAACCATCGGACCGTGCAAATGTCTTTGAGTAAATATGCCTATGCAATCCACATCAGGCGCATTCTCCAGTAAATCTTCAAAAGAGGAAAATCCCCTTTTTATGTGGTGCTTTTTCATGGATTCCGCAACCCGATCTGCATCCAAATCCGCAACGACAACTTCGTCAACATCGGGATGCATATTAAAAAGTCTTACAAAGTCATCCGAGAAAAACCCCAAACCGACTATACCTATCTTCATATCAAACAACTCCGTTTCAAGTTAATCTATACTTGAATTATATATTCAACGGGCAAAAAAAGCTATTGTCAAATCGCTTATTTTATTGTATAATATGAGCATAAAGGCGGTGGAGAAAAATGTTCTATGTAAAGTTGACCGATGATAAAACAAATAACTTTAAGTTCGGCATATACCACGGCATTGTGAACACACCGGACTATTCGCACTGCTCCCCGGGTGACAAACCGTTTTCAAGGTTTTTTTATATAATAAAAGGCACCATGATCTTTAACGATGGCGATCCGGGCGAACTTCGTGCGGAGTCGGGAACGATGCTCTATCTGCCGAACAATGTCACCTATCGTTCGCAATGGCTCCCGGGCGATGACGGAGAATACATATCCGTCAATTTTCTGCTCGACGATTTGTATGTCACCCTGCCGGACGAAATCTGCATAGCCGCGCGCGACAAAGACGGATATTACCTCAAACTGATGACAGATATGCTCTCCGTGTGGAACCGCGGCGGCGTGGGATACAAGCTCGAAACCCTGTCCAACATATACAATATGCTTTACTGCCTTTCTAACGACAGTATGCGCAGCCGCACAAAATCGGAGCACCGCACCATATATAAAGGAATAATCTATCTTGAAAATAATTATGTCGAGGACATCAGCGTAAAACAATTGTCCGATATGTGCAACACGAGCGAAAGCAATTTTCGCCGCCTGTTCAAAAAATACAAGAACATGTCGCCGATAACCTATCGTAACTATCTGAGAATAAAAAAATCATGTGACCTGCTGCACAGCGGCGAGTACAGCATTGCCGAGGCTGCCGCCGAAGTCGGTATTAACGACCTGTGCTATTATTACAAGCTCTATGCCAAATTTATGAGCGGCACACCCCGACAACAGGTGATCCTTACAACAGATTAGGCAATGCATGTTCAAGTCTCCGTTTGCCTAGGCAAGCGGGACCCGAACCCGTATTGGTTTAACATAGAGATTTTCGCCGTTATTGCGTCAAACACCTTGAAAATA